>JABWBD010000440.1 GCA_013360685.1 Pirellulales bacterium | reverse complement strand
CGGGTGGAGGTGCATCATGAGGCTCGTCTCCAGCTCCCCGGCGTGGTCGCCCGGGTCCTCGAAGAGGTGCGTGAGCCCGGGTACGGTCCACCAGTTGAGGGTGCACAGGAAGAGCGGGGTGCGCATCTGCAGCTCGCGGATCATCTGGCGGAAGTCGTTCCCGCCGTGCCCGTTGAGCACCAGGAGCTTCGACACCCCGTGGGCCTCCAGGCTCTCGACCACGTCGGTGGGATCGAAGGCGTACAGGCCCGTGTTGTCGGTGGGGCGAGCGGCCAGGGCCGAGGAGGCCACGGCCCACAGCGGCAGCGAGCCCAGGGTCACTGCAGCATCTTCCAGCGGATCTTGATCATCCCGGAGTCGTCGCCCGGAGCGCCCGACGCGTTGCACTCCGCCTGCCCCTCGCCGTAGTACTGCTCGATGACCAGCTTGACGACGTGGCCCTCATTCGTGCGAAGCAGGAAGGGGATGAAGCTGGTGGCCACACAGCCGGGGTAGGACCACCACTGGCCCAGCACCACGTTGGGGCTGCCCTCCAGGCCCGAGCTGTCGTTGATGAACTCACAGGAGTCTGTGTAGAAGTCGTCGGAGGGGAAGTCGGTCTCGACGTCCAGGCCCTCGGGGACCGCGGCGATGTCGGCGTAGTCCTCCTCGCGCAGGGCGACCGCGCCCACGCAGCCCGGACCGCCGTCGCCGCCGTTGACGCGGATCAGGTAGCGACGCATGGCGATGTCCCAGGTCAGGTCCTCCAGGCTGGCCTCGTCGTCGATCTCCACCTTCTCGGCGCCGTCGGCCGTGAAACGAAGGTAGACCCAGGGGTTCTGGCTGGCCTGGTTGTAGCCGCCGGCCGAAGCGTCCAGGTCGGTGACGAAGTCCTCTCCCTCGGTCGAGGTGGTCACCTCACCGTCGCTGACCTCGTCGTCCTGCAGCCCCAGGTCGGCGATCATGTCGTCGAGGCAGCTCACCGGGGTCACCTGGGTGCACTCCAGGGCCGCGGTGCCACCGTCGCCGGTCGTGCCGCCGGAGTCGTCGCCTCCGTCCTTGTCGCCGCAGGCCAGCAGGGAGAGGAGCAGGATCGGGGTCTGGGCGACGACGCCGCGCGGGACGTGGATGAACGCCCCGTCCTTCACGAACGCCGTGTTCAGCGCGATGAAGGGGTGGTCGTGGTCGCTGCCGTGCCGGCCGAGGTGCGGCATCAGATCGCTCACCCACGTGCCCGACTCGCCCCGCTGCGAGAACTTCCACGGGCTTTGCATCAGGCTGCCGTTCTTGCCCTGGAAGGAGACGAAGTTCTCCTCGCCGGGCAAGGGCCGGCCGTGATATTTCTCCAGCGAGGGTTTGTAGTCCCAGGTATCCACGTGGGAAACGCCGCCGGGACAGAAGATCTGGAGCACGCGCGTGGCCTTGGGGGCGAAGTGGGGGGCGCCGGCCGTGGCGGCGTCGGCTCGCAGTTCGCCCAGGAGCGTGCCCAGGGCAATGCCGGCGAGTCCGCCCGCGATGTCTCCCAGGAAGCGGCGACGATCGAAAAGGTCCTCACGGTCTTCAGTGGACATAGATGAACTCGTTGGCGTTGTAGAGGGCCCGGCAGAAGACCATCAGCCCGTGATTGCCGATCAGTTCGAGCGCTGCCTCGGATTCCCGCTCTTCCGGTTCGCGTCCGAACGCCAGCAGGAACGCTCGGCGGACCTGGTTTCGACCGTCGGGACCGGCGTCTGCCACAAGCCGCTCCGCGAAGGACCGGGCCATGTCGATCAGCAGCGCGTGGTTCTCGAGGACCATCGCCTGCAGCGGGGAGACCGTTACCTCGCGCCGCGGCGCCGGCAGCGAGCAATCGGGGCAGTCGAACTGGCCGAGCAGATCGACTTTGAGCGAACGGGGATTCTGATGATAGATCGCGCGCCGGTAGGTCTCGGGGCCTGCATGGTCCAGCGGAGTGTAAGTGGCGACGTTGTCGACGGTGTAGCGATAGAGCCGGAAGCCCGGGCCGCCCATGGAGAGGTCGAGCTTGCCGGCGATGGCGAGAACCGAGTCACGGATCGCCTCTGCCTCCAGCCGCCTGGGCGGGAACCGCCAGAGGTAGATCGAGTCGGCATCGGTCCCGGCGTTCCGGGCGTCATACCGTCCGGCCTGCCGGTAGGCCATCGAAGTCATGATGAGCTTGTGGAGCGGCTTGAGCCGCCAGCCGCCGGCGTGCAACTGCCGGGCGAGCCAATCGAGCAGTTCCGGGTGCGTGGGCGGCGAGCCGTTGAAGCCGAAGTCGCTGGGAGTGGCCACGATACCGCGGCCGAAATGATAATGCCACAGCCGATTGGCCAGGACGCGCGGCGCGAGCGGGTTTTCTCGCGAGACGATCCACCGGGCCAGCGCCAGCCGCC
Organism: Pirellulales bacterium; assembly: GCA_013360685.1. Taxonomy (GTDB): domain Bacteria; phylum Planctomycetota; class Planctomycetia; order Pirellulales; family Thermoguttaceae; genus JABWBD01. Next base: position 4,138 of record JABWBD010000440.1, on the reverse strand, counting down.
GCTCGCTCTCGGGCGCATCGAGAGCCAGTTCGTAAGGCGGCACAACATCGCTGAGCGTGATCAGGCTGCCGGGTGCGACGTTGGGTCCGCGCTTCTGCGGGTCGCCGCCCTGCATCAAGTAGGCGGCTTCTTTCGGCTGCTCAAACCGGCCGATCCACGCCTGCGGCAGCGGCGGGAGAGCCTGCAAGCGACTGTTGAGAGACCGCTCCCGGGCTTCCAACTGGGCGCAGGCGGTGCGCTGTTCGGGCGCGAGGCAGTCGTCGAAAAGGAGCTGCTCCAACCGCTGATCGGTAGACGGCATCCGCCCGGAGTCGTCCGCCACTTTCGTCCACTGCGATCCGTCGAGCGAGACTTCGACGTCGTACTCTTCGCTGAAGGCGTGGCCGCCGAACTCCTTGAGCCGGTCGTTCGACCAGAAGACCCGCTGGATTCCGGCGGCGGCGGGCAATTCGATGGTCAACTGCCCGCCCGCTTCGGCCGAGAACCACTTCTTGCCGAACGACCCGTCGATGGTGTGCTGGGGCCCATAGAAGGTCGGATCGCCGTCCGATGTGCGACTGGCGCGCGCGGCCGCCTTGGCTCCCAGGGACTCCAATGCGACGTTCCGGCTCTCCGGCCCGGCGGTCCAAACCTCGAACTCGTCGAGCACCACTCCGGCTCCGCCGCCGGGGACGGCCGTGCGGTGGACCGTGAACCGCACGGACTTCGCCTCGACCGGTGCAAAGGTCTCTTCGGTGCCGTGAGGATCGACCTTGGGCCGGGTGAACCGTTTGAGGAATTCGGCTCGCCGCTGGTCCAGTCGAGGTTGCACCCGGGCGTGGAACTCCGCCAGCTCTTTCCGGACCGCGGCAAGGTCTTCTTCGATTGGCCGGCGTTTTTCGGCCGACTCCCTCTTTTGCTCCGCGGAGGCAAGCACTCGCGATCCCTGCTGCACGCCGGCGAAGGCGGCCTGCAACCGATAGTAGTCGGCCTGCTGGATGGGGTCGAACTTGTGATCGTGGCACCGCGCGCAATTGACCGTCAGCCCGAGCAGCGCGGCCCCGGTGGCGGAGATCGTGTCGTCGAGCGTGTTGGCGCGGATTTGGGCCTGGGCGGCGGGATCCTGGTTGCCGACGTCGTCGTAGGAGCCGGCCACCAGGAACCCCGTGCCGACCTCGACGGCGGGATCGCCCGGCGCGATCTGGTCTCCGGCGAGATGCTCCAGCACGAGCCGGTCGAACGGCTTGTCTTCGTTGAACGAGCGGACGACGTAATCGCGCAACGGCCAGGCATCGTCGCGGATGTGGTTCCGCTCGTAACCGCTCGACTCGCCGAACCGGATGACGTCGAGCCAGTGCCGTCCCCACCGCTCGCCGTAATGCGGGGAGGCCAAGAGACGATCGAGCAGTTTGTCGTAGGCGTCGGGGGAATCGTCGGCGAGAAAGGCGTCGATCTCTTCGGGCGTCGGCGGCAGGCCGACGAGGTCGAAGGCCGCACGTCGGATGAGCGTCCGCTTGTCGGCCGGCGGCGACGGCTGGAGGCCCTTTTCCATCAGTTTGCGGTAGATGAAACGGTCGACCGGGTTTTGGGACCACGCGTCGGGAAGACCGTCCGGGGCAGGCGGCTCGACCGGGGCAAGCGGCTTGAGCGACCACCAGGCCTTGTCTGCCCGGCGCGAACTCTTCAGCGTCCGGCCATCCGGCCAGACCGCTCCCTCGGCGATCCAGCGGCGGAGCAAGGCGATTTCCTCGGCGGAAAGCGGATCGCGGCCTTTCGGCATGGCGGGCTCCTCGCCGCCGACGTAGTCGAGAAGCAGACTCTCGTCGGGCTTGGCCGGGACGATCGCCGGACCGCTTTCGCCGCCTGCCAGGGCCGTTTTCGCCGTGGCCAACGATAAGCCGCCCTTGGGCGAATCGCCGGAGTGGCAATCCAGGCAACTTCGCTCAAGAATGCGGGCGATATGCTCGGGCAGCCGGCCCGCGTCGTCTGCCCCCAGCACGGGGCAGCAGAGCGCCCAGCACACGACGATTGTGACGATCGAACGCATCTACGGATCCTCCTCCAACGGGCCGGGACGACGCGGGCGGCCCACCATCATAGCAAAAGGGTATGCTCGAGGAGGGTCTTAGGGTTCTACAACTTGAACGCTGCGAGGCGCTGCCGACTTTCTCGATATGCCGTGTTAAGACGTAAGTATCTAACGCTGAATGATTTGCGCCACAACACCGCCGCACAGCGCGGTGGAAGCCGTCGATGCCGTCGTAAGTGGACAGGAACCGCAGCGAATAGGTTTCGGGGCCAGTGCGGTTTGGGGTTCCGCTGTCTTGGTGGGAGACGATGGCGGATTTGTGCCAAATGGTCTGGGAGTTGCAGGACGATTCGTCGCATACCTGCGAGTTTCTTGAGGAGACTGGAAGATGAAGAGGATTCGACGAAGTGTTGCTTTCCTGGTGGTCTGCGGAGTTGCTGCCATCGGCGCGCTCATGGCGTCCGGAGCACGGTCTCAGGACGGACTGGGAGAGCGAGTCGGGCAGGCGGTGGACCGGACGGTCGACCAGCTCGGAGAGGAGGCGCGCGACTTGGCCGGCCGACTTCGGGAGGGCTTCGAGAAGGCCCGGGCGGCGGTGGATCGGATGAGTGTGGAAGCACGGGTTTATGCGCGGCTCCACTGGGACAAGGATCTCGCCGGCGCCGGCTTTTCGATCGACGTCGATCAGGAGGGCGCGGCGGCGCTGAACGGCACGGTGGCAAGCGAAGCGGCCAAGGCGAAAGCCGGCCGCTTGGCGGAAGACACGGTCGGCGTGGCGCGCGTGGTGAACAACCTCCGAGTGGTCCCCGACGCGGCCCGATGACAGGTGGCGCGCCGCTTTGCGCCACGCTCGGGAACGCGAACGCGGGCGGGATGTCAGAGCGGCAGGAAGATGACCTGGTTGGCAACATCGTCCATGTAGAGCTTGAGTGCCATGCACCTCAACCTTGCCGCTCAAGGCGTGCGATGAATGGCGAGGGGGGCGTCGTTTGCCGGAGCTGTTCCACGTGCTTGCGTCGGCGAGCGATATCCTCATCGAGCTCTTTCTTGTGGTCCCAATAATAGGCCAGCCCAGAGTGGATCTGCCCCAACGACAGATAGGCATCAGCGGCGCTAGTCTTGGCCGTCGAACGCGAGCACCTGGCCGTTCTGCAATGCCACAATCATCCGCGCCGCGCGATCGATTGCCAGGCCGCCTTTGACCGCGGCGGCGGGGAGGTCTTGCCGCCAGAGGTCGGCGCCGGTGGCCGGGTCGATGGAGACAAGGAAGGCCGATTCCGAAACGGCTGCGCCGGCGTGACCGGCGGCAAGAACCGCACTCGGGGTCACGATGAACGCGTGGAACCTGCGGTCCGACTTGTCGGTCCAGAGCACCTCGCGCTTCGGGCCGCCCCGTTGCCCCAGCGGCCATCGCGCCGGGTCCAGCACGGTCCGCGGAGCGCCCGGCGGGAGCGGTCCGAAGAGCGTCAGGGCCAGGTGCTGGCTCCCTTCGTAGCTGGCTTCGTAGATCAACTCTTTTCCGTCGTCCAGCCGGTGCGCCAGGGAGAGATAGCCGCCGTATTCCGGATAATAGGGCGAAAAGGCCGTACGGAACCGGGATGCGACGGTGTTCTCGGGCGGATTGAGGCAGGCGCCGGTCTTGAGATCGTAGCGGGCCGTGTCGTACTTGCTGCCGCCGAGGAACCGCACCTCGCCCTCGGCAAGGGAGAGGTTGCCCTGGAGGCTGATCCCGCAATCGACCTGGGCAGCCTGCGTGCCGGAGGTGTCGTTGCACCACTTCACGTTGCCGGTCACGGCGTCCAGTGCGTAGACGTAGGTGCCGTCGTAATGAGCGATGCCCGCGGCGGCGTAGACCACGCCGTCGCCCACGGCGACTCCGCCAGCCACCGGCCAGGTGGAGATCAACCTGCCGTAGACAGGAATCCAGCGTTCGGCCGGCGCTGCCCGGTAGCACCAGAGCAACCGTCCGGTGGCAGCCTCCAAGGCATAGACTCGGCCGTCGGCAGAGCCGGCGTAGAGACGTCCTTGCCAGAGGGCCGGAGGGAAGAAGATCGCCCCGGCGGTCGAAGCCTTCCATCGCACGGAACCGTCCTCGGCGTTCAGGGCGTAGAGCGAGCCGCTGTCGTCGCC
>JABWBD010000439.1 GCA_013360685.1 Pirellulales bacterium | reverse complement strand
CCGTTCGCATTTGAACCTTCCTCAGTTTGCCAAGCATGCCACGACACCGCGCATCTTGTCCAGATCAACTTCCGCCAGGGGGTGCGGAACGTGAGTAATGAGCATGTTCTTCCACTGGTACCAGATCGTGGCAAATCCGGCGTGGAACGACGCGCCTGTCTGCGCAACCGGGTTCTCGGCGTTGGTTCCCGTGCCGAACGACTGGCCGACCATCACCCACCACGGAAGCTGCCGGTCGCCGAGGAAGTAGCCGCCGCTGGAGCGGATCTTCCGAGAGATCCAGAGTCCGAAGGCGGTGATCCCGAAGAAGTAGCCGACCAACACCGCCCAGTCCAGGATCGTGAAAACGCCGCTCGGCTCCGTCATGTTCTCTCGTTCCAGGCGAAAAGATGGGTCCGCGCAATGGGAAACCACTAGTTTATGCCTCAGCAGGTCGCCGCGGGCAAGTGGTTTACGACGCGATTTCCTCGACGCAGGGGGGGTGCCACTGCTTCAATCGTTCCTGGATCGGTCGAGAGCCGTCAGAATCACGTCGACGATCCGCTTCGTATCGAATTGCTCCAGAGCCAGAGCCGCAACGCCTGCGCGATCCAATTCCAGACAGTTTTCGACTGCTTCGATCCACGCATCCGTCTCGGACCGGTCCAGGAGGATGCCCGTGCGGCCGTTGGCGACAAACGGCGCTCCGGTCGGCAGGCCCACCGTCGGGCAACCGCACAGGAGGATTTCCGCCAATGCCAGCGGGCCGCGGTCGTCGTCAGCCAGGTAGCAGCAGCACCGCGACCGCCGGGCCGCTTCCCAAAGCTCCTCTCGTTGGTAGCGGCCGTAGCAGATCACGCGGCTGCGGCGGAAACAGCTTTGCATCCGCTCGACGAATCCAGGGAACGCCCCATTCTTGACGTAGAGGAGTAGATCGTGCTCCGGCGGCAACGGTCCACCGGGCTGAGGATCGATCGGGTAAGGCCAGAGCACAATCGGCGAGCGGTTTTCGGGGCCGCGATGCCGCACGAGCAAATCGCGATACCACGTCGACTCGGTGAACATCAACCGGCAGCGGCCCGTGTCCAAGAGCAGGCATTCCAGCCGGTCCCCTCGCGGCCGGCGGCTGTTGAGCAATAGCGTGTTGGGGCCCTGGACGAAAGGCCGGCCCTGGAGCATCCACCGGGCGATAGCGGGCCGGTCGAGCCAGCACCAGAACCAGGGGAGTTCGCCGGGCTGAAGCCTGCCGCCGATGGAAAGCCAGGGAACGTCGAACCCGATCCGTGCGCGCAGGGCCTTCTGCAAGGCGTACTGGCCGTTCCACGGGCCGGAACGTCCCGGATGCTCCACCGGCCGCAGCAGTCGAACTCGCATCAGAAGACCCTCTTGTGGATGCCCGGCACGATCCGGGGACGCGAGTAGTCGCGAGGCCAGCCGATCACCAGCCGGCTCCGCCGGCGCGCACGTGCCCCGAGCCTCTCATAGCCGTGAGGGCCGAGGTTCGACAGGTGATAGCCCGCCGCGTTGCCGAGGCGATAGATGTAGAAAGGTGCGAAGCCCAACGCGATCGGATCCGCCCACCAGACGCCGGCCTCGGTCATGCGCCGTGCCAGGTCCTGGTCCTCGCCGTTGTTGATGGCCAGATAGCCGCCGGCGCGGTCGAACGCCTCGCGCCGGTAGGCCCAGCCGCCGTGGAACAGCCCGCCCGTCTCGTGCTGCCGCAGCGATCCGTCGGCCTGCTCGTGGAGCACGAGACTGGGCCGCGACCAGGGCGATTCCGACACGGCCGCCACGGAGGCACGGAGTGCCCAAGGCAGGTAGAGGTCGTCGTCGTCCCAGACGGCCAAGGCATCGACGTCGGGCGAGACCATGGCCGCGGCCGCATTGCGTTTTTCGCCCAGAGTCGGCCAGCGCTGGCAGACGGAGACCAGCCGCCAGCCGTCCCCCTCCTGGTTATCGTACTCTCCGGCGTCGTCGAGGATGACCAACTCGCGCTTGCCTCGCGGATAGTCCTGTTCGAGGAAGCACTTGATGAGAGAGCCCAGTTGACGGGGACGATGATACGTGCAGCAAACGGCGGCGATTTTCATGGCGGGAACTCCGGAATGTGGATGCAGGTGTGATGGTAGACTGGTCGATCCCTCAATCGGTCCCGGACCCGGTGGCTGAATCCTTCCGGCGGGAATGCGTCTTCACCGACGAAGTCGGCCGCGACCCGCAGACTGGCCACCGGCGGATTGCCGATGGCGGAGTTGGCGTCGGCAATGTGCTGGGCGAGGCTCGGTGCGTGGTACCAGACGCTCCGCCCTGTCTGCTCCGCCCAGAGCCCGACGCGGCCGTCGATCCCTTTTCGGGCTTGGACATCGCCAAGGTCGCGAACGATCGCGCGTGCCGATTTCGGAGGGAGAATCCAGAACTGGGCGGCAACAAGGAACTGGTTGGGCGGCGGCCAGCGGACGTTCCATCCCCTTCGGCGCTCCTGGTAGGCGGCCGGTGTGAACGGCGAGCAGAGGGCGACGTTGTCCACCGCCGGCCAGAGCGTCTGCTCGAGGTAGCGTCTCAGCCCGCGGCAGACGACCACGTCGTCCTGGACCACCGCGAAGGCGTCGGCGTCCGGCTCTTCGCGAACCAGGGTGGAGAGGGCGTTGATCCAGTTGCGCCATGCTCCCACGCCGGCTGTGTCGGCGAAGACGCGGAACTCCCGCCAACCGGCGAGCCGCAAGCTGTCCAAGGTACAAGCGAGCGTCGCAGTCGGGCGAGGCGCGGTAGTGACCGCGATGGCCCACTTCTCAATCGGCTTGGTCATGTTGTCTCCTTGGATCAAGATTCGGTCGACGGCACAGTTGTTTAACCGCCGTGCCCAACGGGCCGCGCGTGGAGAACGAGATAGGCCGGACATCTTTCACGATCCTGTGCGAGAATTCTGCACCTCATCCCCAGCAGCGCGCGGCCCGTTGGGCACGGCGGTTAAACGAGGATGGAGAATCCAGGCGTTTTCATCCACTTCCACGTTCAGCCCATAGGCCCTGGCAATCCTGCCGACTCCATCCTGCACACCCGGAAACGTCGCATAGTCGTCGCCGACGAGCTGTGCGGCGGGAAACAGGGTGATCGCGGTCCGCAGGTCCGCCAGCACACCGGCCAAATCATGCCCGGCGTCGACGTAGACCAACTCTGGCGCCAGCCCCAGCCCGGCAAGTTCGTGCATCCCGGCCACCGTGTTCGTCCGCATCGGCACGATCCGATCGCGCCAGGGCCAACAGTTCCGCAAGAATGTCTCATAAAGCCGCGGCAGCCGGTCGCGGACGTCCGTCCGCTCGGGCCGCTGATGCTCGGGGCTGCCCCGCCAGTGATCGATGGCGATCACCGTGGCCTTCGAGGCCTGTGCGGCGATGAAGCGGGTCGATTTTCCCAGCCAGGAGCCGAGTTCCACAACGAGCCGACTGCCGGGACCGAGAAACCGCGACAAGACACGCCCGTTGCACGCCCGGAACCAGCCGTGATCGTCGGCCGGCACATCGGGCACTTCCCGGGGCCACGGATAGCGGCGGCGAAGTTCAATCAGTGCATTCAAGGCCCACCTCCTCGAAGATTTGTCTCCAACCGGCCCAGATCGTCCGCCACTCGGCAAGCTCTTCCACCAGCGCCGTTCGCGCGCGCCGGGCGATCTCCAGACGCAGCGGTTCATCCTGAGAAAGCCGGTCGATCCACTGGGTGATTTCTTCGCGCGTGTCGCAGAGAAACCCGGTCTCGCCGTGCCGGATCATCTCCTGCCAGCCCCAGCGGTTTTCGGCCACGATCGGCACTCCGGCGGCCATGGCCTCCAGCGCCGACCGCGGCCAGTTCTCCTCCGCCCCGCCGCTGAGCTGCACCATCGCATGGAGCGAGCCGAGGAACCGGCGCGGCTCGTCGGCGCCGGCCGGAAGGCACTCCGCCCATTCCGGCGGACGACCGAGCTTCTCCTCCACGTTCTGGTCCCACCCCAGGATCCGTGCGCGGATCGGTCCCCCGGCGCTCGCGTAGACCGCCCACGTGTCGGCAGCGAATTTCTCCGGCGCCGCACGGCTGATCCGTCCGAGCACCAGCGGCTCGCCGGGGACGTGTGCTCGAGGACAAAACGGGAAGTCTTCGGGGCAGAACGCGCCGCGAACCAGATGGCATTGGTCGGGTCGGACGCCGTAGCGTTGGAGCTGCGGGAGCAATTGTGAAAGTTGGTAGCGGCTCTGGAAAACATACGCGTCGAACGGGCCAGAGCGGCGGTAGTGCTTCCGTTCCTCGGCAAAGAGCCAGGTCATGCAGTTGACCCAGACAATCCGGCAGCCGAGCCGGCGAAACCGGTCCGCGTGGCGGAGGAACCGCGAATTGCAGAAGGAGACGATCGGCGCTCCCCGAAGCCCTGGCACGTCGCCGAGGCGGCCGGGGCTCGCCGTCGCGACGCGGCAGCCGGCGGACCGCAGGCGCTCGGCCCATCGCTCGTCGGGACTCCAGGTCGGGACCAGAGTCACCGCCGGCCCGGACCGCCGCCACATCCGGATCGTGTGCCAGCACTCGGTATTCGCCCCTCCGACGTCGCCGGGAAGGCCGATGACGAAAACGTGGTTGTGCCGGTTCATGCCGTTGCCGATCGAAACAGGGGCGCAAAATCAGCCAGGTCATAAAGTGGCCCGCTGCCGGCGGTCAGCTCCGCCCAACCCGGCGGGTCGTCGCGGTAGGCGTGGTTCCAGCCGTACGCCAGCGAGCCTTGCTTGATCGCCTTCTCGCGGAACAGGTAGACGATCTGCCAGCAGAATTCCGAAGCTCCGGCTTCGAAACCGGAACGGAAGAGCTTGTTCGCCTCGGCCCCTTCGAAGAGAAGCGTTCCGGGCGGACAGCCCAAGAACTCGGTCGCGTTGACCGTGCCCTGGAGCCGGCGAATCGCATCCCATGGCGGGTTGACCACCTGTTGCCACGTAAGGCGATGCTCGGTGAGCGGAATGGTCTTGACGAGTTCGAGGTCGTCGGGCACGGCGGCCGGATTGTCGGCCCAGGACCAGCCGCGCGGTGTGATCGGCTGATCGATCGTGGCGAACGACATCCGGTAGGTGAGATGCGTGCCGGCTTCATTCTCCGGCCCGTCGGCCCGGTCGCGGGGATTGACCGTCCGGTACTCTACCGTGGCTTTGGCGAAGCCGTCGGTGTAGCGGTTCAGGCCGGAGGTCAGTTCCGGCAGGGCTTGCACGTCGAGGCTGTTCGGATCGAACGGCTCATAGCGGAGCCGGATCGCGAAGACGGAGGACTTGCCCGGATAGCCTGCCCAGGTACGGCCGCCGTGCTCCACGGCAATCCCGAGCACTTCGTTGGCAAAGGCATCGCGGTCGTTCCACGCGATAAGGAACTGCCGCTCGGCGCGGAAACCGTCCAGATCATAGTGCTCGACCGGCGAGCCCGCGAGTTCTTGGAAGGAAACAGACATGGGAAGGGTCAGGAGTCAGGGGTCAGGCGAGCCGGGGCCGTGAGGCCTTGGGTTCTCGCGATAACGTCTGGCGCTGAGGGAGTCGGGCGCGATGCTTCCTTATGTTCCCGACGATGCGGGTTCTTCGGCACGGGTGCCGAGAATGGCGATGTCGAAGGTCACCTCGCCGCCGACCGCGGCGATCCGCAGCGTGCCTCCCGGCGTGCCCACGGGCCAGCCGTCCAGCACGTTGGCCAGCAAGAGCGGGCTGCCGGGCATCGCCTTCACCGTATCGCCGAACATGCCGAACGGCTCGCACCATTCGTCGGCCGGCGCGCCGCCCACCGAGAGCCAGGCCGTGCCCGACAAGTTGCGATTGACCACCAGGATCGCTTTCACCCGCTCCATGGCGATCTCGATCGTATCGCCGAAGAGCGGCTGCTCCAGGGCGTCGAGTTGAAGCAGCAGGGCCTCGCCTTCCGCCAAAAGCCGGCCTTCATCGTGCCAGACGACGTCGGCCTCGCCCGGTTCCTGTCCGTCGCGGAGGTCTTGCCGGTAGACGAGCCGGTTGCTGTCGACGACGACGGCATTACCGCCCGTGTCGCGCCAAGTCCAGCCGAGCCATGTTTCCACAGTGCTTTGCAGATGGGTACTCATCATTGGGGTTCCTTTGGGTAGAACACTTGTGCAAGGAAACGTAACGTGAATTGCCAACGGCCATCTTCGTGCTGCCGGTCGGTTCGGCGGCCCGGCCGCATGCTGCTGACGCGGCCGCCGTCGCCCAGCGCGAAGGAGCAGCGACCGAAGACGGCCTCGGCGCGCCGAACGATCGCCTGGCCGGCCTCGTAGTCGTCGTGCCAGACGTAGATCCGCAAGGCGACCTCCTCGACGTCGCCTCCGCTGGTGCGGCACACCGGCCGCGAGGACTCCCGGACAAGCGTTGCGTAGGGCAGCGAGCCGCCGTGCGCCCGGCCCGTGAACAAACGCTCGGCCGAAGGCAGATTGTTCAAGTCTGTCGAGGCGGCCCAGCGCTGGTGGATAGCTTCTTCAATTGTCATTAGTCATTAGTCATTAGTCATTCGTCATTCGTCATTCGTCATTCGTCA
>JABWBD010000438.1 GCA_013360685.1 Pirellulales bacterium | reverse complement strand
CTCTGGCACGGCGGCAGCCCGGGTTTCCGCGGCGGGCACGTCCTGCTGGGCGGCGGCGAGGCCCGCGACCGACATTGCCAACAGGGCGGCCACCGGAAGTAACCGCGGGGCCGTGGTCCAGGATCGTAGTAGGTTCATAATCGTCCTCTGGCTCATGAGGTTGGCTTCTGCGCACGTTGGCGCGCGGCCTTCAGGCGCTCGTCCGCGCGTGCGGTGAATTCGGATTTCGGATAGGTCTTGATGAGTCGGTCGTAGAGTTCGGCGGCCTGGGTCCATTCCCCGAGCGATTCGTGGCACTGGGCCGCCTGCATGACGGCCGCGGCCTGGAGGTCGGGATACGCGTAGAGGATCTCCAGGCGGAGGAATTCACGGAGCGCCGCCGCGTAGTTTTCCTGGTGAAAATACGATTCCGCGATCATCAATTGTGCCTTGGCAGCCGTCTCGGTTTTTTCGCCCTGCGGCGACTTGATCACTTTTCGGTAGGCCGCCCTTGCGCCGTCGAAATCGGCCCGGCTGGCCAGGCAGCGTCCGATGACGTAGTCGGCCTCGAATTGTTCGGCGAAGCCCGGGTTCTGCGACTCGATTTTCGAGGCGATCTCGTAGGCCTCGTTCCACTTGTTTTCGTGGCAGAGGGTTTGTGCCAGGCGCAGTTGCACGGCGGCCTCCCACGGCTCTTGCCGGCCCTGGGCCTTCCCTGCGAGCTGTTCGAAGGCCAGACGGGCCTCCTCGTAGCGGCCCTGCCGGAAGACAGCCTCCGCACGGCCATAGTCCGCCAGCAGGCGCAGCGGTCCGTCGGGATACTCCTTGACCATTGCATCGAAATGGCCTTGGGCTTCCGCCCACTTCTCCTCGGCCGCCGCAATCTGCGCCCGGAGATAGAGGGCATTCTCCCGGATGCCGTTGTCCCCCGCTGCGCCGGCCGTTTTTCGGTCCAGGACGGCTTTCACGAGGTCGGTCGCTTCGCCGTACTGCGTGGCGCTGTAGGCCCGTTGTGCCAGGCGGAAGGTGGCATCGGCCCAAACGCGGCTTTCCGGAAACTCCGTAGACAATCGTTTGAGCAGCGCGTGGAACGGCTCCGTCTGGCCCAGGTCCGCCAACGCCCATGCCCAGCGATAGAGCACCGCATCGAGTTCGGCGAACTGCGGAAACTCCTTGGCGAGCCGCTCGTACAAGTCGGCGGCCTGGCGGTCCTGCTCCAGGTCGTCGCGGAGCTTGGCGGCAGCCCAGAGGGCCTGGGGGTAGCGGTCGCTCCCGGAGTACTTCTCGATCACGAGGTCGAACATGGCCAAGGCGGCGTCGGGACGTTTGAGCTGCTCGAGAACCTGCGCGCGGACGAGCGCGGCCTCCGCCGCCAATTCCGGCGACGGATCAGTCTCCAGCAGCCGGGCGAACGTGGCGGCCGACTCTTCGAGCTTACCGGCCTTGAACTGGCTCCACGCCATTCCGGACAGCCCCTTGCGATGGTACTCGGGGGGCTGTCCGTCGGCCGCGAGCCATGCGAAGAGCTTGTCGGCCCAGTCTCGCTCGCCCGCGTCGTACGCCGCTTCGGCCAGTTGCTCGGTCGTCGGCGCCAGCAAGTCGTGGCCGGGGTGTTTCGCAATGATCTCCACGTAGAGTTTCTTGGCGCGGTCGAGTTGCCCGGTGCGTGCATAGCAGATGGCCAATTGCCCCATGCCTTTCACGACGGCGTCGCCCTGCGGACCTCCGCCGAGGAAGCTCTCCAGAGGCGCGATGGCCTCGCTGAACCGCTGGGACGCCAGAAGAAGCGACGCTTGCGCCAGTTGCGAGTCGGCTTTCAGGCGAGGATCGGCCGATGCAAGCACGGGCGCCAACGTGGCTCGTGCCTCGTCGTACCGCTTGAGCCCCTCATAGGCAAGTGAAAGCAGGTACCGCTCCTCGAGGCCGCGCTCGCCGCCTCCGGCCTTCACCAGCGGCTCGAGGATCTCGACGGCGCGCGCGAAATCTTTCCGGTCCAGAAGCGACTGGGCCCGGAACCGTTCGACGTCGGCGCGCAACGGACTGCCGGCGAACCGCGTCTGGAACACGGCCGCATCGCGATCGACCGATGCGTGGTCCTTGGCCAGGAGGCCGGCCTGGACCTTGCCTCGCACGGCGTCGTCGATCCACTCGTTGCCGGCCTCGGCGTGGTCGGCCACCCAGTTGAACTGCTCCAGGGCAGCGGCCGTTTTGCCGGCCCGCAGCAGGGCGTCGCCCGCGTGGAACCGGATCGCCGGAGCCAAGGGGTGTTTCGGGTCGGCTTGGGCGGTTTCCAAGAGCATCTTGGAAGCGGCATCCCATTGGTCCTGCGTTTTCAGGATCCAACCGAGCCAATAGCGGGCCTCGGTGCCGAGCTTGGGATCCGAGACGATTTTTTCGAAGTACTTGCGTGCTTCATCGAGCCGGTCGAGCTTCACCATGGCCCAGCCGCTGCCCAGCATGGCGGTAGGGCGGCGGGGGCTGGCGGCCAGCCGAGAGTCGAACGGCTCAAAGGTCTTGACCGCGTCGGCATACTTTCCGCCCGCATACTGGACCGCGCCCAGGCGGAACTGGGCATCCTCCGCCAGACGGCTGCCGGTTTTCCCCGCAATCGCCAGGTAGAGACGTTCCGCCTCTTCTCGCCTCTCCTGTTTCTCACGGATGCGCGCCAGTCCGAAACGGCAGTCGTCCTGCATCTTCCCCTCGGGGAACTGCTGAAGACACTGCTGAAAGAGCTTCTCTGCGGTTGCCAGGTCCTTTGCCGCTAGGGCGATCTCACCCAGATAAGACAACACAAACGCATTGAGTTCGTCGGCGGGGTACTTCTCGTGAAAGCTCTGGAGATCGGCCTTTGCCAGGTCGGAAGTGTCGGCAAGATACGCCGCCTCGCCGGCGCGGAAGAGCGCCAGCTTGGCAAAGCGCTCTTCGGTCCCCGATGCGAGGCACTCGTGGAACCGCCGGCGGGCCTCCGCGTAGTTTTCGAGCTGCAACAGGGCCTCGCCCAGGAAGAAAAGGCTCGGATTGCGGTTGGCGTCGTTCGGGAACTTGTCGAGGAACGCCTGGAATTCCTCGGCGGCCAACTGCCAGCGCTGCGCCCGGTAGTGGCCTGCGGCGACGGCGTACTGGTCGCTTGCTTCGTCGGCCTGGGCCGATGCCGCCGCCAGAGCCACCACAAGGCCCAACGGGAGTCCGCGTTGGATCCATCGTGTCACGGACATGGCCGAATCAACACCTTCCTTACCGCATTTCTCGAATCCGGCATTCCATCCATCCTATCCGCACGGAGTCCGGGGCGACAACCCCGTCCGCACGGATGGTTCGACGCTTACCCATCACAAAAGGCCCGGCTGCATCGGTTACGTCGACCGTTGCTGCCGGGCCCTGGGGCTGCTGAAGTTCGGTATGACCGGCCGCCCATCGCGGGCGAAGTGCTCTTTAGTAGTTGCTGGCCGGGCCCGTGTCGACGTTGCCGACCATGTGCAAGTGGTTATGGTCGATATAGATCACTTCCTGGGCGTCCTCATTGACCGTCGTGTACGGGATCGGCCAACCGGTGCGGTCGGTTTCGCTATAGTAGATCGTGCACTTGTAGTGGGCGTGGTGCAATTGGGCCGGTCCGATGAGCGGATACACGCGCGGCGGATCGACATAGTCGGCGATCGGCTCGACGGTCATGCGGACATTGTTCCGCTGGGTTTCAAAGAGGAACGGCAGCCCGCCTTCCAGCGGATGAGCTTCCTCCAATGCCCGCATGATCTCGTCCTGAGAGGGCGGATCTAGTGCTGCCGGAGGGCCGCCTGCCGTAATCGGACCGAGGATTGGAACCTTGTTGTAGCGCTCTTCCATCCAGAACTGGTCTTCAAGTTCATCCTGGAAGAACGGGCTGACCGGAATCGGGTACGCCAAGAGCCCAAGATTGGGGCCGTAGGTTTGGCAACCGGTAGCTGGAAGGAGGGACAAGAGGACGAGCGTCAGTATGGCGGCGGAGACTGTTTTCTGGAACATAAATGGGCACCTCGACTGATCGGTCCGGAAATCCACAGCGGGTAAGTCCTCACTGTCGTGGCAATTTCATCGCCTCGTTGCCACCTTAGGGGTAAAACCGCAACTTCAGCCCACCTGGGAGCTAGACTACTTATCGTGTCAAAGTGTGCCAAACTTGCAGGTTTTTCGGGTTGCAGGGGTGGAATGATCGGATCGAGCGGCCGAGACCTCTCGGCCGGCGTGGGACAGGTCGGGAGTTTGTCATTGGTCATTTGTCATTGGTCACTTGCCGGGGGGTGGCCGGTGGTAGTTTCTTGAGATGGCGGCGCTGGCGTGGTGGGCTCCTCCTTGGTTTCGGCTACTCCCGGCAGAGCCGGGGGTTGAGGGGGATTGGAGTGGGTGGTTCGTGGATGATGCGTACCCCTGGGGGGACGATTCGCGCTAGGCGGATGGAGCGCGCATTCACCGGCTTCCGTTGGAGCGTGGCTGCAGCCCAAGCCGTTGTTGTGACCGGGCTGCCCGAACCGCTTGAAGCCCTGGTTCTGCGCGACAGTTGCCTCAGCCGAGAGTTGACGGAGGCTGCGCAACTGCTCAAGGCGCATTTCGGTGATCGGGCGAGACTGGATTGAGTGGCACTCAGGTCAAACAGTCTTCTTGAGGATAGCCGCCACGAACCCGCGCCTGCTGTGCGTGTCGTCAGGATAGGGGTGTGGCAGTCATGTGGCAATCTGGGCAACTTCCCTCCTGGGGCGCCCAGACCTTTTGCGCTGGTTAGCTCCACGGTATCTTCAAAGGGGCGGTGATACGGCGACTCTCACCTATGGGCCCGGTATTTCCCCTACCCCGATGGCAGACTCGAATGACTACGACCGTTGCGCCACGTGGGGCTGGCGTGCTCGAAATCGCCGAGATTGTGCCGGTCACGGAAGCGGAAGGGCCGGGGCGGCGGTTTGCGCTCTGGGTGCAGGGATGTCCCTTGCGATGCCCGGGTTGCTGCAATCCGGAGATGTTGCCACTGGATCGGGGGAAATCCGTGTCGGTCGACGAACTGCTCCTGGAGATCGGCGTCTGGAAACGGTTGCACGACATCGAGGGGATCACGCTGTTGGGAGGCGAGCCATTTGCGCAGGCTGCGGGTCTGGCCGTTGTGGCAAGAATGGTTCGAGAGCAAGGTCTGACGGTGATGACCTTCAGCGGCTATACGCTCGAAGAGCTTGAGCAGATGTTCGATCCCGCCGTGGACGAACTCTTGCGGCATACCGACGTGCTGGTCGACGGACCGTACCTCCGCCAACAGCCTGAGACGCGGCGGAGGTGGATCGGCTCGGCAAACCAGCGGGTCCACTTCCTCAGCGACCGCTACCGGGCCGACGACCCTTGCTGGCAGTTGCCCAACAGCCTGGAGATCCGACTGCGGGGAAACGAACTGTCGGTCAACGGCTTTCCTGCGCCCAAGGCCGGCCGCATGTGGACGCGGCTGCGGCCGATGCCGGGTTGGAGATCGTGAACGAGGAAACAAGCCTTGCGTGCGGTCAGCCGCTTCGAGAGCAACCTGCTGCGGATCGTCTATGGCATCGTGGGGCAGGCTCCGCGCGCGGAAGTCGTCCCACTGGTCTTGCGAGAGATGGAGCCGCCGCGGGGCTTGAGCCGAGACGCCGTCGATTTGGTCCAAGACGCGTTGGCCAAAGGTTGCGTGCGGTTGCTGGCCCGCGGCGGTTGGCGGCGGGAACGGTTCCTGCGCGGCGATCAGCCGGTCGAAGGACGGCTCTGGCAGCGTACGCCGCCGGGGGAGCTGGCCTTGTCGTTTTCGCGCAATGCGATGGAACTGCTCCTTTGGATGACGTCTCGGAATCCCGCCGACAGAGAAGAAGCGTGGCGACCGCGATCCAGGACGCCGCCGACCACGGGGGATCGGCTGCTGGTGTTTCTCGCCTACCGGGCGCTGCGAGGCACATCGGTGGGCGACGGCTTGCGGCACCGCGCGCCCTGGGCCGGCCACGCGCTCTGCCGGTTGGCCTTTGCCGATGATTTCGCGGAGTCGCCCAGCCGCGAGCCGATCGACTGGCGGCCGTGGATGACGGGCACGGGGGCCTGCGTCGTGGAGGCCTTTCAGCACGAGTTGGCGGATCATTGGGTCCGCATGGAGCGACGCAAGGGGGAACTGTCGCGAGCGGCCGAGATGCTGGCGATTGGAGACGCTCAGCAGCGGGTGCTCGACTCGTTTTTCGACGCCTTGGAAGAGCACGGTCGGCGCGATCTGAGCCGGTTCGCGCTAATGACCGCGGAGCGGCTGTTGCGCCGCGAGCCGCGGGCGGAAACGTGGTTTGCTCGCCTGAACGTCGGCGGGCTCACCGTTGGACAGCGGGCCGGGACGTACCGGGCAGCGCTGGCTTTCCTGCGGGCCTTGGAGCGGCTGGAGCATTGGCAGCGGCAGGCCCTGGCAGTAGGCTATTTTGATGAGGGCTACGCGGCCTCGCAGTTGTGGAAATCCGACTGGGAGCGGTTCGATGGCGACCGCTGTTTGAACTCGGCCCGCGCGATCGTGCGTCGCGCGGACCCGATGCG
>JABWBD010000040.1 GCA_013360685.1 Pirellulales bacterium | reverse complement strand
AGATCTATCGCTACGACGCGGCCGCCGGCACGTCCGTCGCGGTGACCGGCAATCTAGGCCTCGACGATTCCGAGGCGAAGATCGACGGCTCGCGGATCGTCTGGCGGGGCTACGACGGCACCGACTACGAGATTTATCTCCACGACGTCAATTCGGGCGTTACCACCAAGATCACCGACAACGCGGTGGACGACAACAGCCCGGGCCTGTCGGGCGACAACGTGGTGTGGCAGGGCTATGACGGCGCCGATCCCACCAATGCGGCGGACCGCGGCGACTGGGACATCTACCGCTACCATATCCCGTCGGCCGGGACCACCAACGTGTCGGCCAACGCCTCCTTCGACGACGAAGACCCGCGGATCGATGGCAATCGCGTGGTCTGGGACGTCAAGCGTCTGGACGGCAACTACGAGGTGATGCAGTACGACCTCGAAGCCGGCATCGCGCGCCAGAACGTCTCCATGAGCGCCAACGAAGACCGCTATCCGCTGGTCAGCGGCGACGTGATCGTCTGGCGGAACTTTGATGGCGAGAACTACCGCCTCATGTTCGCCCGGCAGTCCGAGGCCGAGGTGGTCGCCAAGATCCCGCTGCTGATCAAGGGCGACACGAAGGTCGAGAACGACGAGTCGTTCGGACTGGTTCTCGACAGCGTCAAGGTCAACGTAGTCGGCTCGATGGTGCCGGCGGTCGTCGTCGACGCTTCGGGGACGATCGTGATCCTCAACGACGACGGCGGCGCCGACTACGGCGACGCGCCGGCCAGCTACGGCCAGGCCGGCCACACGATCCAGAGCGACAGCGCGGGCAACGTGCAATTGGCCCTCGGCGCGACGGCTGATCCGGAGAACAGCAGCCGGACGAGCGCGGACGCCACGGCCGACGACAACGATCCTCTGGGGAACGACGAAGACGGCCTCGCCTCGCTGACCTCATTCGTGGCGGGCGTGCCGGTCAACGGCCTCGTGGCCGGACAGTATGCCACGCTGAAGGTCGATGTTACCAAGACCACCGGAAGCGGAACCCCGGCCTACCTGAGCGCCTGGGTCGATCTCAACGGCGACGGCGTGTGGGCCGACTACACGGACGCCCAGGGCAACCTGGTCCGCGAGCAGGTGATCGCGTCGCAATCGATCCTCAGCGGCGGCCAGGTCTCCAAGACGTTCCTCGTGCCGGAAGGCCTCCAGGCAGGCAACACCTTCCTGCGGCTCCGGCTCGGATCCAGCACGGCTTCCGTCGCGCAGCCCACCGGTTCGGCGCCGACCGGCCAGACCTGGTTCGGCGAGGTGGAGGACCATCAGGTCCAGATGGTGACGGGCACCGGTTCGATCAGCGGCTGGAAGTTCGAGGATCTGAACGCCAACGGCGTGTGGAACAACCACGGCAGTTCGGTCTTCATTCCGCCGGTGCAACTGGCCGGATTCGGCTCGGGCCAGCAGGTTCTGGCCAATATCGACGACGGCTCCACGGCCGCGCAGGATTTCCAGTTTGCCGACGGGTTCCAGTTCTACGGCACGACGTACAACCAGTTCTACATCAACAACAACGGCAACATCAGCTTTGGCGCGGCGCAGGGCCAGTTTATCCCGCAGGGATTCCCGTATTCAACGCCGATTCTCGCACCCTTCTGGGCCGACGCGGACACGCGGACCAATGCGGGCGACGTGCGGCTGACCAGAGGCACCAGCACCCGCGGCCATGCCTATGTCCAGGTGGATTGGGTCGACGTCGGCTACTTCGACCAGACCAACGCGAACAACACCGACGCGCGCAACGCCTTCTCCCTCTACATCGAGGACGATCCGGCGGGCGACATCGTGATCTTCGACTACCAGTCGATGGGCTGGACGACGGGCAACGCGACCGGCACCGGGGGCTTCGGCGGCCTTGGCGCGCACGTCGGCGTCAACGCGGGCGACGGGACGAACTACCAAAGCCTGATGCGGCCCAAGAGCCCGGAGGAACTCTCCGACCTGCTGCAGATCGAGCGATTTGCTTTCCGGATGGACCCCGTCACCGGCGTGCCGGTGCGACCGGAACCGGGATTTGCCGGCGTCGAGGTCTACCTCGATCTGAACAACAACAGCGCCTGGGATCCTGCCAACACGAGCGATCCAAACCCGGCCAACTGGCGCGCGGCCGAGCCGCGGATGGCGACCTTGAGCGATGACCTGGCGACGCCCGACGTGGACGAAACGGGTTACTACAAGTTCGCCGGCCTGTTCCCCGGCTCGTATCAGGTCCGCGAAATTCTGCCGGGCCCCGAAGTCGTTCAGACCTATCCGGCCCAGGCGTCGCTGCTGCCCAGCGGCACCCAGCGGCTGCGGGTCGTGCAGGCTGGTCCGGCCATCGTGGACGGCACGACGTTTACGATCGACGACGGCACGGGCGTGATCACGTTCGAATTCGACAAGAACGGAAGCGTGGTGCAGACGCCGACGCGCCGCGCGGTGGTGATTACGCCGGCGCACCAGACGGCCGCGGACGTGGCTTCGGCGGTGGCTTCGGCGGTGAACGGGGCCCCGGGGCTGGACGTCTCGGCGTCGGTCGTCGGCGACCTCGTCACACTGAAGGCCGACGCCGGCGCGACGCTGAGCGCGAACGTGGCAACGGCCGCTTTCCAGGACGTTACCACGCGCAGCGGCGCCGACGGTTCCTACACGGTCCGCCTGCAGCTCCCCGGCGAGCAGTTCCAGGGCGCCAATTTCGGCAACTACCGCAAGCCGCACGTGGAGATTGGCAACGCGGTGGTGGCGGAAGGCGATTCCGGAACGAAGACCGTCGAGGTCGAGGTCCGCGTGAAGGAGTCGTACGGGTCGACGGTCGTCGTCGGATACCAGACCCAGGACGGCAACGATCCGGACCCGAACTACCGGGCCCTGAAGGACGGCAGCAGCGATCCGGACGACAACGACTATCTGGCGGCGTCCGGGCAGATCACGATCGGTCCGCACGGCACGCCGCTGGGTGCGTGGACGCCGGTGGGGGTGGCCACGTCGGTGCCTGAGGAAGAGGTGGGCACAAACCAGGTGGATATCGTGTTCCTGTTCGATACCTCCGGGACGATGGGCAGCAGCATCAGTGACGTCCAAACGAACCTGCTCTTGATGGACGCCGCCATGCTGGCGGCCGGCATCGACGCCCAGTACGCGCTGGTGGAGTATCCAGGCGATACGGGCTGGGAAGCGATCATGACCCAGGACGTGACCGACTTCGCCACGTTCACCAATCCTGCGGGCGCGTTCCTCAATGTGCAGATCCAGGGCGGCTACGAGGCGGGCAGCATCGCCGTGGTGGAAGGGCTCAACGAGTTTGATCCCACCGGCTTCCCGCCGACGACGCTCAACTACCGCACCGGATCGAAGGTCGCCTTGGTGCTGTTGACGGACGAGGACGACGATGCCAGCGATTCGGAGTTCGCGGCGGCCATGGCGGCGCTGGTGAACCACGACGCGCTGTTTGCCTATATCGGCGCCTCGCCCGCGTACGGTCCGGGCTGGTATGGAAATACCGACGCGCGTTATGGCGCCATGGCGCGGGCGACGGGAGGAGCGGGTTTCGACATCGAGGACTTCCGCAACGATCCCACGAATTTCTTCACCGCTTTCACGCAGTTCCTGGTCGGCCAGGTGATCACGGAAGACCTGCCCGACTACTACTACGACGTCTCGGGCGACTACGTGGCGTGGCAGGCGCAGGACGGCACCGACAGCGACATCTTCCTCAGAAATGCCCGCACTGGCGCCTCGCGGCAAGTGACCAACGACAGCAGGCCGAGCGGCTCCGTGAAGATCCACGGCTCGAACGTGGTCTGGGTCGGCCACGACGGCGTCTTCGGCGCCGGCGGCACGGGCGACGACTCGCAGATCTATCTCTACGACATCAATACACAGACCACCGTCCAGGTGACCCACACGTTGAACCTGGTCGGCGATCCGCAGGTCTCGGACACGCACGTGACGTGGTGGGAAGACACCCCGACCGGCCGCGACATCTTCGTCTACGACATCGCGACGAAGGTGACCGCCAACGTCTCGGCCCTGGTCTACGACCATGCGGGACTGAAGGACGAGGATCCGCAGATCTCCGGCTCGCGCGTGGTCTGGACCGGTTTCGACGGCAAGGACCGGGAGATCTATCTGTACGATGCCGTCGCCGGCACGTCCGTCGCGGTGACCGACAACGACAACCTCGACGATCACGAGGCGAAGATCGACGGTTCGCGAATCGTCTGGCGGGGCTACGACGGCACCGACTACGAGATTTACCTCCACGACGTCAATTCGGCGGTCACCACCACGATCACGAACAACGCGCTGGACGACAACAGCCCGGCCGTCTCGGGCGACAACGTGGTATGGCAGGGCTACGACGGCACGGATCCCACCAATCCGGCGGACCGCGGCGATTGGGACATCTACCGCTACCATATTCCGTCGGGCGGGACGACGAACGTCTCGGCCAACGCCGGCTTGGACGACGAGAACCCGCGGATCGCGGGCAGCCGCGTGGTCTGGGAGGTCGAGCGTCTGGGCAACAACTACGAGATCATGACCTACGACCTGGAGACCGGCGTTGCGCGCCAGAACGTCTCGATGGAGTCGCGCGAGGACCGGTATCCGGTGATCGCGAGCACCGGCAGCGGCGATCTCATCGTCTGGCGGAAATACGACGACGCGACCCAGACCAATGAACTCATGTTCGCGACGCAGGGAGAGGCGGCTGTCGTCGAGAAGATTTCGCTGGTCATCAACGGCGACACGATCCAGGAGGAGGACGAATCGTTCCAGGTGATCGTCAACGGCGCGACCGTCCAGAACGTTCGCCTGACCGGCAGTGCGGCCACGACGCTGCCCGCCGTGATCGACGACAACACGGGGACGGTCGTGATCCTCAACGACGACGGCGGTGTGGACTTCGGCGACGCGCCGGCTTCCTACGGGACGCTCCTGGCAGACAACGGGGCATGGCACACGATTCTCAAGGACGCCGTGGGCGCCCCGCAATTGGCGCTGGGTTCCGAGGTGGACCGGGAGAGCAACGGCCAGCCGAGCGCCGATGCGCTGGGCGACGACGCCGCGCTCTACGCCGACGAGGACGGCCTGGCCTCCCTGACGACGACGCTCCTTTCCGGCCAGACGATCGACGGTCTGGTGCCGGGCCAGTATGCGACTTTGAAGGCGGACGTGATCAATCGCACGGCGAGCGCGGCCTTCTTGAGCGCGTGGATCGACCTGAACGGCGACGGCGTGTGGGCCGACTACACGGATGCGTCCGGCGCCCTGGTGCGCGAGCAGGTGATCCAATCGAGATCCGTCGCCAGCGGCGGGGTCTCCCAGGTTTCCGAGACCTTCCTGGTTCCGGAGGGCGTCCAGGCGGGCAACACCTTCCTGCGGCTGCGGCTGAGTTCGGCGGCCGCCGGCGCGGCGCAGCCCACCGGTTCGGCCCCGTCGGGCCAGACCTGGTACGGCGAGGTGGAAGATCACCGCGTTGCCGTCCAGATCGGCGCCGGCTCGATCAGCGGCTGGCAGTTCGATGATTTGAACGCCGACGGCGCCTGGAGCAACAACCCGGTGCTCGTGTCGCCGTCCGACCTGCCCGCCTTCGGCGCAGGGACTCAGATGCTGTCGAACACGGACGACGGCTCGACTGCCGAGCAGGATCTCGGCTTCACACTGAATTTCTACGGCACGGATTACGACAAGTTCTTCATCAATAACAACGGCAACATCACGTTCGGTAACGCGCTGGGCCAGTTCATCCCGCAGGGCTTCCCGCAGGCGACGCCGATCATCGCCCCCTTCTGGGCCGATGCTGACACGCGCGGCGGGGCCGGACTTGTAACGCTGACGAAGAGCATGACGGCCCAGGGCCGCACCTACGCGCAGATCGATTGGGTGGACGTCGGCTACTTCAACCAGTTGGACCCGACCAACACGGATGCCAGGAACGCCTTCTCGCTCTACATCGAGGACGATCCGGCCGGCGACATCGTGGTATTCACCTACAAGTCGTTGGAATGGGCCAGCGGTGACCCGAGCGCCACGACGCCGGGCAGCGGTTTCGGCGGTGTGGGGGCGCATATCGGCATGAACGCCGGCGACGGCACGCGGTCGATGACCCTCATGCGACCGTCGACCCAGACGGAGCTCTCCGATCTCCTGCAGATCGAGCAATTCGCCTTCCGGCTCGACCCGGTCAGCGGCGAGCCGGTGGTCCAGGAACCGGGGGTGGCCAATCGCAAGGTCTTCCTGGATATCCCGGGCGTGGGGACCGATGGAGAGTGGTACCCCGGGGATGCGGCCAACAAGATTCCGGCGGAACCGTGGGCGATCACTCGGAGCGACGACCTGACGACCCCCGACGTGGACGAGACGGGCTACTACGAGTTCACCGGCCTGTTCGCCGGCAACTACACCGTCCGCCAGGAGATCGTCAACCCGGCCGCCGAGATGCCGACCTACCCCAATGCGGACGCGCATCTGCCGGCAGGCACGTGGGAAGTCGGTGTACCGGCGCCAGCGACTGCCAATGGCAAGACGCTCGTGGTCAACGGCGTGAGCTATGTCTTCGGGCCGGCCGGCAGCGTGGTCGAGACGCCGACGCGCCGCGCCGTGGTGATCACCGCTTCGCACCACACCGCGGCCGACGTGGCCGCCACACTGGCCTTGGCCGTCAACAACACTCCGGGGCTGGGCATCGCCGCGACGGCGGCCGAAGGCGTTGTCCGGCTGCGATCGGCGGACGGCTCCGCCCTGAACGTATCCCTGCCGGCCGGGTTCACCGACCCGACCTCGCAGAGCCATGCCGCCGGTCACTACTACACGGTGAACCTGGGCGAAGGCGAGCGGTTCCAGGATGCCAATTTCGGCAACTTCCACAAGCCGCGGGTGTGGATCGAGGACGTCTCCGTCCAGGAGGGCGACATCGGAACGACGCCGGTGGAGGTGAAGGTCCACGTCAGCGGATCCTATGGTTCGACGATCGTGTTGGACTACGCGACGAGCGACGGCACGGCGTACGATGGAAGTCCCGCCAGCGAAGACCGCGACTACCAGGCCGGTTCGGGCCAGGTCACGATCGGACCGCAGCGGACGCCCGGCGGGCAGTGGGTCTCGGAGGAGCTCGGGCTCTTGGGCGGGCAGGCGGCGACGCCGGGCTCGGGAAGCAGCGGCGGTTCGACCGGCGGGTCGGGCAGCAGCACGGCCCCGTACACGCCGGGACGGCTGATCGTCCGGTTCACCGATTCCGTCTCGCAGGCCGGCCAGGCCTCGTGGCTGGCGGCCAAGGGCGCCACGGCGGTCCGCCAGTTGCCGATCATCAACGGGGTCATCGCCCAGTTGGCCAACCCCAATGCGGACGTGCCGGCCACGGCGGCCCAGTGGAGCGCGGATCCGATGGTGAAGTATGCCGAGCCGGACTACCTGGCGACGCTCGCAGCCGCGCCCAACGACACGCGGTTCGGCGAGTTGTGGGGCATGCACAACATCGGGCAATCCGGCGGCGTCGTCGATGCCGACATCGACGCCCCCGAAGCCTGGGACACCTTCACCGGTTCCTCGACGGTGGTGATCGCCAATATCGACTCGGGCGTGGACTACAGCCATCCGGACCTGGCCGGCAACATGTGGCGGAATCCGGGCGAGGTGGCGGGCGACGGCATCGACAACGACGGCAACGGCTATGTCGACGACGTCTACGGCATCGACCCGTACAGCGGCGACTCCGACCCGATGGACCAGAACGGCCACGGCACACACACCGCGGGGACGTTCGGGGCGGTGGGCAACAACGGACTCGGCGTGGCCGGGGTGAACTGGGACGTCGAGATCATGGCATTGAAGATCGGCGGCGCCGGATCGAGCGTCAGCATTGGGGCCGCGATCGAGTCTCTCGGCTACATCACCACGATGAAAACGGTCCGGGGCGTAAACGTCGTCGCCAGCAACAACAGTTGGGGCGGCTATTTCTACTCGCAAGCCCTGCGAGACGCCATCGAGGTGAGCAATAATGCTGGAGTCATGTTCATTGCCGCGGCCGGCAACGACGGCGTCGACAACGACGTCTACGGCCACAACCCGTCCAGCTACGACCTCGACGGGATCATCGCGGTGGCAGCCACGGACCGCTACGACGATCTCGCCTATTTCTCGAACTACGGAGCAACGACCGTTGACGTGGGAGCTCCCGGCCAGGAAATCCTGAGCACGTGGCTGGGCGGCACCTACAATACGATCAGCGGCACATCCATGGCCACGCCGCACGTAACCGGCGCGGTGGCCATGCTGATGGCGGCCAACCCGGGCGCTTCCTTGGCCACGATCAAGGCCGCCGTCATGGATACGGCCGATCCGATCCCCGCCCTGAACGGCAGGACGGTCAGCGGCGGCCGGCTCAACCTGGCCGAGGCGCTGGCGAGCGTGATCGACGGCGGCGGCGGGGTAGCCGTCCCCGAGTACGACGTTGCCGGCAACTACGTCGTCTGGAAGGCGCAGGGCGGCCAGGACACCGATATCTACCTCTACGACGGGACTTCGGGCGAGACCAAGCAGTTGACCGTGAACGCCACGGACGACTACTCGCCGAAGATCGCGCTGTCGGAGGACGGATCGCGCGTCTACGTGACCTGGGTCGGCCGCGACGGCAACCTGGGACCGGGCGGCGCCGGCGACGACGCCGAGATCTACCTCTACACCTACAATACCGCGACGAAGAGCCAGGTCGGGACCACCGCGAAACTCACCGAGGATTACCTCACCGACGCCGATCCGCAGATCTCGGAACGAGGCGGCACAGTCTATGTGACCTGGTGGACGCAAACGGCCACGGACCGCGACATCAACGTCCACGTCCGCAACGGCGCAACCGCCACGACGCGGAATATCTCCGACCTGGTCGTCGGCCACGGCAGCATGGACGACTTCGATCCGCAGGTCTCGGGCGCCCGGGTCGTCTGGTACGGCAATGACGGCAAGGACTACGAGATCTATCTCTACGACGCGGTGGCGGGCACGGTCACCCAGGTGACCAACAACGAGGTCGAGGACACGCCGCCGCTGGTGGACGGCGAGAACATCGTCTGGCGTCGGCGGGACGGCGCGGACTACGATATCTTCCTTTACAACGCCCTTTCCCGCGCGACCGTCCAGGTCACCAGCGACGGCATGGACAGCAACGACGTGCAGTTGGCGGGCGACTATATTGTCTGGCAGGGATTCGACGGCGCCTCGCTGAGCGACCCCTACGGCGACTGGGACATCTACTCCTACCAGATCTCCACCGCGCAGACCGACAACGTCTCGCGGAACGCCGCCATGGACGACGCCCGACCCCAGATCGTCGCCCGCAGGACCGGCGGTGCGATCACCGGTTACGACGTGGTCTGGGAGACGCTGCGGCTGGGCGGCGACCGGGAAATCATGCACCAGCGGCTGGGATCATTCCTCACGCCGGGCAATGTGTCCAACGATCCCGTCAACCTGGACACCAGCCCGTTGGTGAGCGAGGACCTGGTGGTGTGGCGGAGCGGCGCTCTGAACCGGCTGATGATCGCCCGCCAGGAGCCGGCGGACGTGACCGCGACGATTTCCCTCGGCGTGAACGGCGACACGAAGCGCGAGAACGACGAGACGTTCACGGTCAGCATTACGCTGAACTCCGGCGTGGTGATCCTCGACGATGCCGTGGCGACCGTCACGATCCAGAACGACGACGTCGATGCCTTCGACTTCGGCGATGCGCCGGCGCCGTATGACACTCTGTTCGACGACAACGGAGCTCGCCATGCGCTTGCCCGCGACGCCAACGACAACCTGGCGCCGACGATCTACCTGGGATTGCTCGTGGATCCGGAATCCGACGGGCAGCCCGACCCGGACGCCCTGGGCGACGATCACGATGCGTTCTGGGTGGCCGATCCGACGAAGGACGACGAGGACGGGGTGGTCTGGGGCCGCTTGACTCCCGGTGCGCAGGGGCAATTCACGGTGACCGTTGCGGGCCAGGGCTACCTCAGCGCGTGGATCGACTTCAACGCGGACGGCGTGTGGCAGGCGAGCGAAGACGCCAACGGCAACGGCGTTCTGGACGTGGGAGAGGACAAGAACTTTGACGGCAAGCTGGACCGTGGCGAGCAGGTGATCTTCACGCCCAACCTGCTGACCCCCGGCGACCATACGTTTGCGGTCGATATCCCCGCCAACCTTAGCCCGATGACCACGTTTGCACGGTTCCGCTACAGTTCGGACCATCCGTCGGTGCAGTCGCCGCTGGGCGCTGCCCCGGATGGCGAGGTGGAGGATTACCAGCTTCGCATCGAGGTAGGCAACTCGACGATCACGGGCCGGAAGTTCTTCGACTGGAACAACAACGGCGTGTGGGACGAGGGGACCGACCCCGCGGCGCTGCAAGAAATCCCGCTCCGCGGCTTCCTGGTCTACCTCGACCAATACCCCGCCACGCCCAACGCCCAGTTCGACTACGTGGACGTGAACGGCAACGGGGTGTTCGACCCGATGCGCGACAGGGCGCTGGAACCGTTCGACATCACCGACCACTACGGCACGTACACGTTTGAAGGGTTGTTCCCTGGATCGTACCTGGTTCGCGAGGCCGTGCCGGCGGATTGGACGGCAACGTATCCCAACGCGAGCACGAGCGTGCCCGCCGGCGTCACGGTCAATCCGGACGGATCGTACACGGTCGACCTGCAGACGGGAGACCTGGTGTCGGACCTCGACTTCGGGAATTTCCGGAAGGCGGAGATCCGGGTGGACGACGTGGCGGTGACGGAAGGCGATGCCGGTGAGACCCAGGTGACGGTGACGGTCCGCGTGAGCGAGTCGTTCGGCACGCCGATCACGCTCAACCTGGAGACGCTCAACGGTTCGGCCACCGTCGCCGACAACGATTACCGGCCGATCCAGCCCGGCGACGCGGGCAGCCGCATCCCATTGACGCTTGCGTCACCGCCGCCGGCCACGTGGAGCACCACGACGCTTCCCAACAGCACGAGCAGCAACAGCTACGACTACAAGGTGTCGGGCGACTTCCTGGTCTGGGAATCGTTCGACGGCAACGATTGGGACATTTACCTCTACGACCATGCCACCAAAGAAATCCGGAACGTGTCGGACCGGAATTACGCCGACGGGGTCGAGCAGGACAACAACCGGGATGACCGGTTCGGGACCGTGAGCAACGACTTCGTGGTCTGGTCGGGCAAGGCGGCGAGCGGAAGCGATTTCGAGGTCTTCCTCTACACCGTGAGTTCCGACGAGGTCAGGCAACTGACCAACAACAGCGTCGACGACCTCGACGTGCAGGTTTCCGACACGCACGTCGCCTGGAGCGCGTCGGACGGCAGCGACCGGGAGATCTATCTCTACAGCATCGCCGACGGCACCACCCAGCGGCTGACGAACAACACGGCGCGGGACGAGAAGCCGTTGTTGGCCGGCTCCAGGGCCGTGTGGACCAGCTTCGACGGAGTGGACAACGACATCTGGATCTACGACGGCAGCGTCCGCCCGCTCACGCAAAACTCCGTCGACGACCGCAATCCGAAGATCAGCGATTACGCGGTGGTCTGGGAAGGGTTCGACGGGCAGGATTACGAACTGTTCGTTTACGAGTTCGGCGGCACGGTCTCCAACCGGTTGACCAACAACCTCCAGGACGATAGCTATCCGGAAATCTCCCAGGACGACATCGTCTGGCAGGCGTCGGATGGATCGGACACCGAGATCTACTACTACAACCTCGGCCGCGGCGGCGCTCCGGTGAGGCTGACGAACAACTCCGTTCCGGACGAACGGCCGCACGTGAACGACGGGCGCGTGGTGTGGCACCGCTCCACCGGCGGCAACTGGGAGGTGTTTTACACGGCAATCGGCCCCGACACCAGCCAGGTCGACATCTCCAACAACACCCAGCACGACTGGTATCCGCAGATGGCCGACGGCTTTGTCGCCTGGCGGAGCTACCAGGGCGGGACGTACAAGATCGTCGTCGCCAGCCAGAACGAACCTGAAGTGACCACGACGTTCAATGTTGTCGTCTACGGCGACACCAACATCGAGGTCGATGAGCGGTTCTTCCTCAAGCTGACCAGCGACGACCCGGTTGAGTTCATCGACCCGCGGGGCGACGTGCAGCCCGAGTTGAACGTGGGCATCGGGATCTGGAACGACGACGGCCTGATGGACTACGGCGACGCGCCGGCGCCCTTCCCGACGCTGTTGAAGGACAACGGCGCCCGCCACGTGATCGGCTCGACGCCCGAGTGGTACCTGGGGACGGCGGCGGGCGACGTGGACTCCGAGTCCAACGGCCGACCCTCGACGGGCGCCACCGGCGACGACACGTTCGGCAGTGCCGACGAGCGAGGCATCGAATTCCTCACCGGCCTCGTGCCCGGCAGCCCGGCCACCATCAAGGTCACGACCTCGCGGGACAGCGGTTATCTCAACGCCTGGTTCGACTTCAATGGCGACGGGGACTGGAACGACGATCAGGAGCACCTGCTCCGGGGGCAATTGATGCCGGCCGGCACAAGCAGCGTGACGGTGATGGTGCCGGAGTGGGCCAAGCTTGGCACGACCTACGCGCGGTTCCGTTACTCCGACGTCCAGACCCTCTCCTACACCGGCACGGCCCTGACCGGCGAAGTCGAGGACTACGCGGTTTCGATCACGAACGACGTGAACGACGCGCCCACGGCCTTGGGCCTTTCGGCCAGCACGGTCGACGAAAACGTCAATACCACGGCCGGCCACGTCGTAGGGACCCTGAGCGGGACCGATCCGGACACGGCGGCGCCGTGGAACACGCTCGCGTACTCCGTTTCCGGCGGGGCCGATGCAGCGAAATTCACCATCAGCGGATCGAACCTCGTGTTGAGAGACGGCGTGTTGGACTACGAGCGCAAGGAGTCGTACGAAGTCCAAGTCACCGTGCGCGACGGCGGCACGCCAAGCCTCGCCTACGCCCAGACGTTCACGATCGTCGTCAACGACCGTAACGAGGCGCCGACGGGCCTGGCCCTTTCGGCCAACAGCGTCGTCGAGAATACGAACACGGCGGGCGGCTATGTCGTGGGAGGGCTGACCGGAACCGATCCCGATTCGACAGCGCCGTGGAACACGCTCTCCTACTCGATCACCGGCGGGGCCGATGGCGCGAAGTTCAGCATCAGCGGATTGAACCTCGTATTGACCGACGGTGCGCTGGACCGCGAGGCCAAGGGCACGTACGAGGTTGTGGTGACGGCGACCGACGGCGGCACGCCGGCGCTCGCCTATGCGAAGACGTTTACGGTCACCGTGACCGACGTCAACGAAGCCCCGGTGATCGCTTCGGACGGCGGCGGGGCCACGGCCGTGAAGAGCGTTGCGGAGAACGCGACGGCGGTGACGACCGTCACGGCCACGGACGTGGATCTCCCGGCGCAGACGCTCGGCTACAGCATCATCGGCGGCGCGGACGCGGCGAAGTTCACGATCAACGGCGCCAGCGGCGCCCTGGCGTTCCTGTCGGCCCCGAACTTCGAGATCCCGACCGACGCAGGCGCGAACAACGTCTACGAGGTGACGGTGCAGGTTTCCGACGGCAGCGGCGGCACGGACACGCAGACCATCAACGTGACGGTGACCGACGCTAACGAAGCCCCGGTGATCACTTCGGACGGCGGCGGCGCGGCGGCCGGGAAGAGCATCGTGGAGAACACCACCGCGGTGACGACCGTCACGGCCACGGACGTGGACCGGCCAGCGCAGACGCTCAGCTACGGCATCGCCGGCGGCGCGGACGCGGCGAAGTTCACGATCAACGGCGCCACCGGCGCCCTGGCGTTCAAGACGGCTCCGGACTTCGAAACGCCGACCGACGCGGGCGGCAACAACGTCTATGACGTGACCGTGCAGGTCTCCGACGGCAGCGGCGGCAGCGACACGCAGGCCGTCAGCGTGACGGTGACCAAGGCCGGGGATCCCGGCCCCGCCAGCCGCACGCTCACCGGCACCGCCGGCCCCGATCTGCTCCAGATCATGCCGAGCGGCAGCGGCCAGTGGCTTGTCCTGCTCAACAACACGCCGTACCCGATGTCCGGGGCGAACGTGACGCTGAGCTTCGACGGCGCCGGCGGCGAAGACCGGGTGGAATTCACAGGCGGTAGCGGAGCCGACATCGCGACGATTCACGCCGACGGGGCCGAGTTTACGGGCCCAGGCTACGCGATGACCGCCGTGAACATCGAGGCGACGCAATACGACGGCGCCGGCGGCGAAGACACCGTCTGGATCTGGGGATCCGGCGCCGCGAACACCTACACCGCTCGGCCCGGCTTTGCCGAGATGACCGGCGGCGGAGTATCGATTGTCGCCACGGCCGACCGCATCTACGGGCGCGGCGGCGGCGGAACGGATACCGCCACGATTTGGGATTCGAACGGCAACGATCTGGTCGAGTTCTTCCCGGTCTGGGCCCGCGCGACCGGCGACGGCTACTTCCACAACCTGCAGGGCTTCACGACGATGATCGCGAAGGCCGAACTCGACGCCGGCGGCGCCGACACGGCCATCTTCCGCGGCTCGCTGCAGGGCGACTGGTTGAAGTCCACGACGATCACGACCCGCATGCTCACGCTCGGCGCGTGGCGGCATGCCGAGGGCTTCGACACGATCACCGCCTACTCGCGTGGCGGCAAGGACAAGCCCGACGTGCTCGTCCTCAACGACACGCCGGGCGCCGATACGCTCAAGTTGAAGCCGCTGGAGGCGGTCTTGACCACGCCGAAGTACAGTGTCACCGCTTATGGATTCGGCAGCGTCGACGCCACGCGCGTGAACGTCAACGCCGCCGCCGACAAGGTCACGCTGGAAGATTCGACCGGAGACGACACATTCGTCGGCAACCCGGCCTGGGTCCAGATCTCCAGCGCCAGCCCGGCCTACACCAACAAGGCGACCGGCTTCCCGTCGGTGATGGCCTACAGCACCGGCGAGGGCCTGGACAAAGCGTTCTTCTCCGATTTCAACGGGCTGACCGACACCCGCGTCCAGAACGACACGTTCAACGCCGGAAGCACCGTCGGCGAGCTCAGAGGTCCGGGTTACCAACTGTGGGCGAGGTTCTTTGACGAGGTGCATGCCGAAGCCAAGCTCGGCCGCGACATCGCGAACTTCTCCGGCACATTGGGCATTGACGAGCTCAACGGCACGGCCACGGAAGTGGGCCTGTCCGGGACCAACGCCAAGGGCACGTTTGCCAACTACGCGAAGTACTTCGACGAGATCCACGCTGCCGCCGGCGCCGGCCAGGACAAGGCGACCGTCACCGACGCGACGGTCGAAGCCGACTACCAGCCGCCGGCCGGAGTCGCTCTAACCACGCTGTCGGAGTGCCTCTGGCTGAGCGGATTCGAAAAGGTCGAACGCCAGACCACCGGCGGAGGCAACACCGAGATCAACAACGTCGACGAGGTCTTCGCGTACTGGGACGAGCCGTAGAAATCCGTCTTGGAGGCC
This sequence comes from Pirellulales bacterium, assembly GCA_013360685.1. Lineage (GTDB taxonomy): Bacteria > Planctomycetota > Planctomycetia > Pirellulales > Thermoguttaceae > JABWBD01. The sequence continues at coordinate 13,069 of JABWBD010000040.1, read as the reverse complement.
CTAACGCAACTCCCCTCTCCCGTTTCGCTCATAGGGGCCGGGGGTGAGGGCAATCGGAGCTCTGTCAGGGCCTGTGAACGCGATGGGCAAATACTCCGATCCGAGAACAAGCAAGCAGGAAGTCCGCAGGCAAGCCCTGGCCGCCTGCGCGGATCTGGCGGACAAGGACGAACGAAGCCGCGTGATCTGGGCGAAGTTCCTGGGGCTTGAGGAGTATCGGCGCGCGGCAACGGTCATGTGCTACGTCCACGTCCGGGACGAAGTGCGGACGCGCGAGTTCCTGCCAACGGTTCTCGGGCACGGCAAAACGCTGGTGGTGCCCTACTGCGACGGCGATGAGCTGGGCCTCTTCCGGCTGGAGAACGCCGGCGAGTTGTCGCCAGGCACGCTGGGAATTCTCGAGCCTGCGAAAACGCTGCGGGAGTCGGCCGGGAAGCGGATCGACGTTTCCCAGTTGGACCTCGTCATGGTCCCGGGCGCGGCCTTCGATCGCCGGGGCGGACGTGTCGGCCACGGCAAGGGCTACTACGACCGCCTGCTCCGGCGCACGCGGCCCGATGCCCGCCGCATCGCCGTCGCCTTCGAGTGCCAGGTCTTTCCGTCCGTTCCCATGCTGGAGCACGACACGTTCGTGGATGCGGTGCTCACGGAAGTAGCCATGCATCAGGCCGGCGGCCGCGACGAGGGGTGACGCAATCTCACGGGCCGACCGGCATTGGATCGATCCGGATCGGATCGTAGCCGTCGATCCGGAAGGGGGAAGGACGCCAGAGGTCCTCGTGCAGGTTGTAGTAGGGTTCGGTGACCGCGTGCTTGACGGCGGCCGCGTCGGCCAGTGTCGGATCGTAGGTGATGCGGACCTCGGCCGCCTCCGGGCCCGGCCAGCCTTCCACCTTCAAATAGCCCGGGATCCGGAACAGGTCGTCCCGTTCGAGGTACCAGAAGAAGAGGTTTGCCCGTCCGCGGCATGTGAGGTTTTCGACCTCCAGCTCGATGCTTGCCGTCTCGGGCGGCGCGCTGCCGCGGCTCTTCACGAAGGACGGCATGGGGAACAGGTACGCCGCCGAGACCGCACCGGCCGTGCAGGCCACCAAGAGGACAACCAACGCCGCCTGCGGCCACCGCCCGCCCAGCAGAACCGGCGGCCCCCAGTGAATGGCGCCGGACGGCTTGTGCGCGCAGGCGTCGAGGCACTGCATGCACGAGAGGCAGCTTGCCGACGTGACCTGTTCGAGCCGGTCTACCGGGATGTCCATCGGGCATGCCTTCGCGCAGCGCTGACAGTGTGTGCAGATCGACGGATCGCGCCGGATCCGCGTCAATGCGAACCGGGAGAACGGGTGCAGCACGGCGGCGAAAGGGCAGAACCAGCGGCAGAACGGCAGCCGGATCGCCAGCGACGCCAGGGCAATCGCAGCGGAGATGACGTACGCCCAGTGGGTGATATCGGCGCCGTGCCGGCTGATCAGCGCATAGCACGGGTCGTAGCCGCGGAACAGGAGCTCGCCGGCGCGCCACGTGAAGTACAGGACTGTGCCGAGCACCACGTATTTCATTGCGCCGAGCACGCGGTCCAGCCGTCGGGGCACACGGATCGTCGGCGTCCTCAGGCGGGCCCCCGCCGACCGCAACATCTCCGAGATCGTGCCGATCGGGCAGAGGTAACCGCAGAAAGCCCGCCGCAACAGCACCGCGGTAAGCAACACGCCGCCGAGGATGAAGAAATTGGACGTGCCGAGAGAACAGATCATGTTCCCTTCGGAGACGTAGGTATAGATTGCCTCGACGCCGCCGAAAGGGCACCATCGCTCGGCATTGCTCCGGAAAACGAAGACGGCCAGCACCGTCAACGCCAACATCGAGGCCTGTGTCGTTCGCCGCGCCGTCTGCATGTCGGTCAGTGCCCCTGCGAGCTGGGGCACTTGCCGCGCATCGGGCAGCCGGAACACCCCGCGCCTCCGCTGCACTCCGACTCGGGAATCTTCGATTTCGTCTGGAGCACCTGGGCGAACGGCGCCGGGGCAAGCCCCTGGAAATCGGGGCATCGCTGGGCATGTTGTCGGTAGCCGGCTTGCACCGTCGGCGGCACCGACTCGAGCAGCCGGCCCAACGTCTGCAGTGCGGCGTCGGAATCGCCGGTGGCTGCGTAGAGCCGTGCAACCGCGTAGGTCATCCGTGGACCGGCATCCTCGGAAAGCGACACGCTCTTGGCCGCGCGGCGGGCCTCGCCCGTCTTGCCGAGACGGGCCAGTGCAATGCCCAGAAGCGTCTGGGTCGCCGGCGTTGACTGGCTGCCGTCCAGCCGCTGAAGCACTTCGGCGGCTTCGGTGTTGTGGTTCAGAGCAAGTTCCGTTTCGGCCAGCAGGACGGCGGACGACGCATTGTTGAGCCGCGCATGGATCTTGCGGTCCAGGACGACTGCCTCCTCCAGCAATCCGCGGCTGACATAGAACGAGTGCAGCGCGCGGGCGAGGTACTCCCATCGCTGCGGGTCCGCTTCGGAATCAATCGCCTGGCGGAGTTGGACGATCCGGCGAACCATCGTGTATTCCTGGAGGTACGCTTCGTTCTTGCTGTCGGTCCGTGCGGCAGCGGCCAAAGCGGCCAGCGCACCGTCGAAATCACCTTTTGCGAGCAGTGCCTGCCCGCTGGCGTACTGCTCGCCGGCGGAGGCCCCCAGCGCGCTCGTGGCAACGGCCGAGGCCACCAGAACCAGCCCGATCCGGAAAGTTGTAGCGTTCATGGGTTTCTCCCGTATGCAGACAAATCCGCAGGCACCAGCGCCGATCCGCGATGTTCAAGTCTTACCAGATCGTGGCGGCCCTTGCCAGCCCATCCCTTGGTGCTGTAGATTCTTCCATAAACTTCTGTATTCCTCTTACTGCGGGAAAGGTGATCCACTGCGCAAGAATTTCACACTTGAGGCGACCAGGCCGCTCGGGCAGTGGAACCGCGCTCCCCTCGGCTTCGGAATCGCGAATCCGGCCGGCTGTCGTTGGAACGTCCCAGGCCGCCGTGTTTGTATGACTTGGGCCTTGATCGCGGGTGTTGTGTGGGCGTCCGAAACGGCCTTTCTTGGATCCCACCGATCCGGTTGTGCGGCCGAAGTCATCGGCGCGGCAACGAAATCTGTCGCAGAGGTGGGCTCGTCGTCGAATGCGCCATCCCCCGTTGCAGAACCGGTCACCCGTCTGACGACGCCCGACGGCGGACGCGCGGCCGTCGCAGACACGCCCCAAACCGCTGACGCGTTGACGGCGGGTGTCCGCCGGGTTGTCCTCGCCGTGCGCGAAGCCGCTGCGGAAAACCACGCCCGTCCCGACGGGCTGCGAGGCGACCGCTTGACGGAGTGCCTGGTTCGGCGCTCAGCAGCCGCTGCCAGCCAGTTGCCACGAGCATCGGCCCCAAAGGCATTCCTGCTCGGTTTGGCGGCCGGGACGGACGATTCGAGCGTGCTGCGCACGGCTCCCTTCATCCATCAGGTGTTCGTGGCCGCTGAATCGGAGGACGAGCGACGTCAGCGGGTGGCGGTGCTCGGGAAGCCGACCATGCGGGGACGGCGAGACCTCGCACAGCATTTCGTCGTTTCTGCCGCACTCACCGTGCTCGTTGGCCCCGAGACGGCGGAGACGCTGGGCACGATGAAAGAGTTGCGCGACACGCAGGGTGGCACAAACTTCAGTTTCGCGGATCTTGCGGCAGATCTTTCCGGCATTGCCTTCGCGACCCACGTGCTTAAGGCGAAAATCGCGCTGGGTTCTCTGGCGGATTCCTTCCTCGTGTCCGAGTTCGTTCCGGAAGTCGAACCCTTGCCGGAAAACGTAACGTGGCAGGCGTTTCTGACCGAATACGGCTCGGCCCAGAATGAACGATTTCTGAAGCGCCGAGATGCGATCCGCCAGACGGTCCTTGCGCTGCCCGGTTATCGGAAGTGATTCGCGGTGGTTTTGGAGCCGCTCAATCTTTGGTCACACTGCCGCCGCAGAATTCATCAAAAGGCTGACAGGATGGCAGTCACGCCTGCGGCCTTTTTCCGGGAAAGTGCGCGCAAACCCTTTGCTGGAAAGCGTTTTCAACAATCCGTCTGGAGCAGGGGAGGTCTTGGTACGCATTTTGCGTTGTCGTGGTTCGGCGGCCGATCGCCATAAATCTCTTGGGAGATCGGTCCATGAAAACAGGGGTGCCTTGAGATGGCCTTCGACGGAAAACAGATGGTGCGGATCGCCAAGCGGATGCGGCAGGCAACCGGATACCTGGAGATCGGGATGCCACAGCAGGCGCTGGATCGCCTGGAGTTGCTCGGCGCTTTGGGGCCTTTTGAGGCGGAGGTCGAACTGCTTCGGGGCGAGGCCATGCGGATGCAGCACCGCTACGAGGAGGCAGCCGCTTCCTTTGCCATCGCCGCCCGGAAGTTCCCGCCGGAAAGTAAGGCGGCGTGGCTGGCATTGAGCCTTTGCTGCCGGCAGGCCGGCGATTCCGATCGTGCGGTGAAGATGCTCGGTCTTGCCCGCGGCGCAAAACCGCCGGAACCCGGGCCGCATTGTCTTTAGCCGGCGCCGACCGGTCGCATCACCGGCTCGGGTTTTGCTGTCCGGTTGGGCCGGTAATGGATTGTCCGTCCGTGGTACTGCGGAGCGAAGCGAGGTCCCAAGTCCGAGAGCGACTCCGAGGCGCCGACGAACAGGTAGCCGTCGGGCGTCAGGTGGTCCGCCAGCCGAAGGAACAAATTCCGGCGGGTCTCCCCGCTGAAGTAGATTGCCACGTTGCGGCAGAAGATCACGTCGAACGGCCCCAGTCCCCCAAGGGAATCAAGAAGATTGCAGCGGCGGAACGAGACGAGCGACCGCAATTCGTCCTTCACTTTCCATCCGCCCGCCTCCTGGCGGAAAAACTTCGCCAGCATGGCGGGATTCATGCCGCGCTGGATTTCATGGCTGCTGAAGCGTCCCAGGCTGGCTTGCGTGACCGCGCTGTCGGAGATGTCGGTTCCGAGGATGTTCACGTCCCAAGCCAGCACGTCGGGAATCGTGTCCCAGAGCGTCATCGCGATGCTGTACGGCTCCTGGCCGGTGCTGCAAGCGGCCGACCAGATCCGGATCTTCCGGCGGGCCGGGGGCCGCGCCTTTGCGGCAACCAGTTCCGGGACCACTTTTTGCCGGAGCGCCTCGAAGGGGGAGTTGTCGCGGAAGAAGAGTGTTTCGTGCGTCGTGATCGCATCGATGACCTGGTCCTGAAGCCTCCGGTCGCCCGAGGAACGGGCCTTCTGGCACAGTTCCTGGTAGCTGGCGCAACCGGCGGTGCGGGCCAGTCCGGAAAGCCGGCTTTCGACCAGGTAGGCCTTGGTTTCGTCCAGGACCACCCCGGTCAACTCCTGGACGAATTGGGCGACAAAGAGAATATCTTTGGGACTTACTTGCACGCGAAGCTCCGTTTTCCCGTCAGTCTCACAATTTCCGCGGCGATTCGATCCAGCGGGGCCACCACGTCGGCGATGCCTTGCTCGATCGGTTCCTTAGGCATGCCAAACACGACGCAACTGGCCGCGTCCTGCGCGAGAACCGTTCCGCCCTTCCCCTTCACAAGCCGGCATCCCTGCGTACCGTCGTTGCCCATCCCGGTCATGATTACGGCCAGCGACTCGTCGCCGTACACCTCCGCCACGGAGCGGAACAGGTAGTCCACCGACGGGCGGCAACTATGCTCCGGCGGATCATCGGTGATCCGGACGGATATCTGCCCGCCGGCCGACTCGATTTTCATCTGGCTGCCGCCCGGCGCGATGAGAATCTCGCCGGGGACGACCGCCCGGCGATCGGCCGCCTCGCTCACTTTCAGCGCGCAGCGGCCGTCGAGGTCCTGCGCGAGCGATCGGGTGAAGAGCGGCGGCATATGTTGCACGATCAATACCGGGGCGCCCAGGTCCGCCGGCAGTTGCGGCAGCATCTCACCGAGCGCCCGCGGCCCGCCCGTCGAGATGCCGATCGCCACGGCTCGAATTCGGCCGGTGCGTGCGGCCACTCGACAAGGGCTCTCGGCCGCGGCCCGCGGCGCATCCGTGCCGGCCCTGGGAGATGCGGGGGGGGCGGCGGACGTCGTTGCCGATCCATTGAGAATGCGGCGGATCGAACGCATGCGGGCGAAGGCGTCGATCTTTCCGGCCAGTTCGTAGCGGAGCCGGGCCGCGTTGACGACCGTATCGGCGCCATTGGGCTTGAGCACGAAATCGAATGCCCCGAGCGAGAGAGCGGTCACGGTCACGTCTGCGCTCCGGCTGGTGAACGCGCTGAGCATGATCGCCCCGATGTCGCTCGACTGCTGCCGCAAGGCGCGCAGCACGTCCAGGCCGCCCATCTCGGGCATCTCCAAGTCAAGCGTCAGCAGGTCGGGACGGAGCAGATCGATTTTCTGCAGGGCGAGCCTGCCGTCAGGCGCCGTGCCGACGACTTCGACTCCCGGGAGACCCGCCAACACGTCGACGACGACCTTGCGGTAGAGCGTCGAGTCGTCGACGACCAGTACACGGAGTTTAGGTTCCATGGTGAAGCCTCAGCCGATGGTGCCCCGCTACGCCGTCTGGAACTGCCGGACGAGTCCGTGCAATTGGTCGGCGAGCGATGCGAGGCTCGAGCCGGCGGTCTGCGTCTGCGCGGCGTCGGCCGATGTCTGCCTCGCGTTGTGGTCCACCAGGGCGATGCTCTTCGTCACCTCTCGGGCAGCCGTCGCCGTTTCGGAGATTCCGACGGCGACCGCCTGGGCGCTGGCGGACGCCTGGGCCACGTTGTTGGCGATCTCGCGCGTCGCGATGCTCTGCTCCTCCACCGCCGAGGCAATCGTCCGGGAAGCGCCGTTGACTTCGGTCACGACGTCGCCGATCTGCGTGATCGCCTGGATTGCTTCCTCCGCGGAATTCTGGATGGCTTCAATCCGGCTGCGGATATTCTCGGTGGCGTCGGCGGTCTGCCGCGCGAGCTGCTTGACTTCGGTGGCCACGACGGCGAATCCCTTGCCGGCTTCTCCGGCGCGGGCCGCCTCGATGGTCGCGTTCAGCGCCAGCAGGTTCGTCTGTTCCGCGATCTCCTGGATCAGCTCGATGACTTTGCCGATCTCGGTGGCTGCCTGGCCCAGTTGGCCGATTTTTTCATTTCCGGTGTGCGCCAGCCTGGCGGCCCCCTCGGCGACGACCGCGGCCTGCTCCGCGGAGCGCGCCACTTCGGAAATCGCCGTCGTCATTTGCTCGACCGAAGTGGTGACCGTCCGGACGTTGGCCGACATCTGTTCCGTCGATCTCGCCATGTTCTGCATGTTCACCGACATCTCTTCGGCGGCGGCTGCCACGGCGCTGGACTGCTGGGTGGTCTGCTCGGCGCCGCCGGCCAGTTGGTCGGCGCTTTGCCGCAGGGAACTCGACGAGCCTTTGAGCTCGACCGCGCAGCCGTCCATGCGAGAGATCATGGCCCGCAACTTGTCCATCAACCCGTTCACCGCGCCGCCCAGTTCGCCCATTTCGTCGTTGGTGGCGACAACGAGAGGGCGGGTGAGATCGCCGTCGGCGAATCGCTTGAAGGCGGCCACGGTGTCGCGGACCGGCCTGGTCACCGAACGGGTGACCAGGAGGAACAGCACGGCGCCGGCCAACACCACCAGCACGAGCACCACCGCCGCCTCTTTTTTCAGCAGAGCGGCGGTCCGCGCGTCGGCCTCGTCGAGCGACTGGACGACTTCGAATGCCCCGTGGACTTCGCCTTCTTTCCAGCCTTCCATGGGCCCGCCGGTGGGGTCGAGCCCGTCGCTGTTGCCCCAGAGGGCCACCGACTGTTTCGGATCGCCGTGGCAGAGCAGGCATTCCTGCGTCAGCTTGATGGGACGGAAGTAGCGGATCGCGTTGCGGGAGGCATCCACCTCGTGGTATTCGGCCAGTTGGGGGTTTTCGGCGAACTTCGTCAAGGCGCGGGCTTCCAACGCGTCCGGCTCGTTCTTGGAATTGCGGGCGTGGAACTTGGGAACGCGGAACTCGTATCCGCCTTCCTTCGCTTTCGCCATCGCCGCGTTCCACGCCGTGACCACCGGAACCGCCCCCAGGACTTTGTCCAGGTCTCCCTTGCGGCCCCACTCGGTCAGTTGGTGTTGATCGAATAGTCCCAGGTGCCACTTGCGGGCCATCTCCTCCCGGATGGATTCGGCGGTGAGCACGATGCTCCGCGCCCTGGCGACATATTCCTGGCGGGCGCTCTGGTGGGCGTCGCGGTAGTTCAGCCAGAAGAGGACCCCGGAAATCAAGCTGAACGACACGGCAGCGATCGCGACGATCTTTCGTCGCAAGTTCCATTGGCGAAACATGACTGGTTCACTTTCTTTATTGCAGTACGTTGACCGGGATTTAGTCTGGTGCTCTTGAATGCTCAGGCGGGGTTGCCCCTGGCGCCTGGTCCAGGCGGAGAAGATGTATCGGATTGACTGCTTGAGGGGCTGCGTTCCGAAGTTCAGCTCTGCGACGCGTCGACCAATGCTGCATCCACGTCGAGGAGTACGATCAATTCCTGCTCCAAACGATAGACTCCCTTGAAGAAGGAGGCGTCGGCGCTCTGCACGTTCGCCGGCGGCGGTTCCACTGCGTCGGAAGGCACGCGGATCGTGTCCGCCACCCGATCGACGAGCATGCCGATCTGCTCGTCGCGCGAATGGACGATCACGTTGCGCGTCTGGCGCGCGATTTCGGTTTGCCCCAGGCCGAGAATGGTCCGCAGATCGACCACGGTGACCACGTCGCCGCGGAGGTTGATCACACCGCGAACGCAGGGCGGCGCGTGGGGGACCGGCGTGAGTTCGAAGTGGCGGTTGATTTCCCGCACCTGGTGGATGTCTGCCGCCAACAGCAAATCGCCGATGTAGAACGTGGCAAACTCCACTTCATTGCCGGTCGTCGACACACCGGCTTCTGCCAAGGCATTCATGGGATTCTCCTCCCGACCTGTGTTTCTAGCCCGCCAGTCTGAACTGGCTGACAACCGAGTGAAGTTCTTCGGCCATTTGTGACAGTCCGCGGCCGGCGGCCTGAGTGTGAGCGGCGCCTTCCGAGGAATGGTGGGCTGCCTGATCGACCGCTGCAATCTTCGAGGCGATTTCCTGGCTGGCGGAAGCAGCTTCGGAGATCCCTTGGGCTACGCTTTGCGCTGCGCCGGAAGACTGGGCTACATTGCGGGCGATCTCTCTTGTGGTGCTGCTCTGCTCTTCCACGGACGAAGCGATGTTCCGCGAAAGGTCGCTCACCGTTCGAATGACGTCGCGGATCTCCGTGATCGACTGCACCACGCCGCCGGTCGAACCTTGGATGCCTTCGATCCGCTTCCGGATGTCTTCGGTGGCTGCCGCCGTCTGGCGGGCCAGTTCCTTCACCTCGGTCGCTACCACGGCGAACCCCTTGCCTGCGTCGCCCGCACGCGCGGCCTCGATCGTGGCGTTCAGCGCCAACAAGTTGGTCTGTTCGGCAATATCCTGGATGACCTGGATCACCTTTCCGATTTCGTCGGCGGCGCTGCCGAGTTGCCCGATCTGGGCGTTGCTGGTTTCCGCCAGTTGCGCGGCGTTCCGGGCGACGCCGGCCGTCTGTTCGGCGTTGCGCGAGATCTCGCCGACGCTCGCCGTGAGCTCCTCGACGGCGGCGGCCACGCTCCTCATGTTCGAAGACATCTGGTCGGTGGACTCGGCCATACTGCTCATGCCGGCCGACATCTGCTGAGCGGCGGCGGCCACCTGGGTCGACTGGTTCGTCGTCTCCTCCGCGCCGCCGGCCAATTGGCTGCTGGTGGCCGCCAACTCCGTCGAGGCGCCGGCCAGGTCCTTCGAATTGGCCCGCATACGGCCGACGACCGTGCGCAGGCTGCCGACGGTTTCCGCCAACGCCCGCCATAGGGCCCCGATCTCGTCGCGTCGTGCCAGCGAATCCGGCGAAACGTCACGGCGAAGGTCGTTGAGGGCAATCTCTCCCAGATGCGCAACGACGCTATTCATGGGGCGAGTGATGCTCCGCGCGATGAGAAAGCCCATTGCCAGGCCGCCCAGGACGCCCGCGATGACCGATCCTGTCAGAATCCAGCGGGCAACACGCTCCCTAGCCTGAGCGCCGTTGACGGCGGCTGCGGCGGCATCGCTGTTGATCTTGATGATCTTGTCCAAGAGGTCGTTGGCCACCAGTTCGCTCGCCCCGCAGACCTCGACCGCTTGCTGCTGACATTGATTCGCAAGCGTCAATGCTGAATCCGCCACCGCGCGCATCTCCTGCAGCGTCGTCTGGATACGCTGGAGCGCCGGAGCGATTTCCTTGGAGAAGAACTCCGCCGCGTCCTCTGTCTTGCCCGACTGGACTAATTCCTTGACCCGGACAACCCCCTTGTGAAACGACTCGTGCGGGGCCTGGACATCGGTGACTAGCCGCTGCATCTGGGGATTGGCGGTCTTGAATTGTGCCATCCACTTGCCGAGAGCGCACGCACTATGGTCGTTTCCCTCGGCAAACTGTTTCTTCACCCACATGAGCTCGAGCAATCGCGAGGCCAGCTTGTAGTGGTCTCCACGGACCTCCGCGAGATCCTCACAAAGGCCGAGTGGATTGCCCAGATCAAGAGCATCGACTTGCTGGCACAGCTCGATGAACTTGCTGTTATCCTCGCGCCACCTCTTCCAGGCGGGCACGAGCTGCTTCCACAATTCCGCCTCTTCCGGCGTCTTAGGCAGCGGCTCGCAGATGTTCCAGGCCGCTTCGTACTTCGCGCGCGTCTTGGTCACGTCGTCGTATTGGCGCTGCCGCGTCCGAGCATCGAGGCCCAAATCGAGCAAAGTCCGTTGGGCCGACTTGACGGCATTGGCGCTTTCCTTGAGTACGAGCAGGTTTTCCACGCTTGGCAATCGGACGAGACCAATCTCCTCGATCGCAGCGCCAGCGCGGTCCAGTGCCCAGTAACCTATTCCACCGATGGCGGCAGTGATTACGGACAGCCCGAGCACGAGTCCTTGCAGTTTTCGGCTGATCTTCACGTTGCTCAACCAGTGGAACATGGGGATTGTCTCCTTTTTCAGCGTTCTGAGGGCGGCAGGACAGTACTAATTCCCGGGTCTTGTACAGGCATATCGCGATGGAGGCGAACGGCGCGTTACCCTCGGTCCGCGCCGGCGCCGGCGCGGAGGTAGCGGGACGTGACCTCGACAATCTGGTCGCGGTCCAGCTTGATCAGGTACTCATCGACTCCGGCCGCCTTGCCCCGCCGCGTGTCTTCTTCGCCGGCCAGCGAAGTGACGGCGATGACCGGCAGATGGGACAAGGCCGGATCGGTCTTGATGTGCCGGGCCAGCTCGAGTCCGTCCATCCGCGGCATCTCGACGTCGGTGACGACCAGATCGAAACGCTTGGGGGCCGACCGCACGGCGTCCCATGCCTCCTTGCCGTCGGCGCAGGCCACCACCTCGTAGTGTTCTGCGGCCAGGTAGGCGGTGAGTTGCTTGCGGAAGAACTCCGAGTCCTCGGCAAGCAAGACGACCGGCCGGCGTTCGGCATCGCCGGGCGGGGCGGGGCGGCTCCGGAACCAGTCGGGGCGAGCCGACTCCGTCAGCTCGTAGAGGTCCAGAAGCCTTGTGGTCCGGCCGTCGATCACGAGCGAGCCGGCCACGCCGGGTTCGCGGAACGTTGCCGTATCCACATCGGTGCTCAGTTGGCGGATGTCGACCAGTTCGGGGACAATCATTCCCACCTCGCGCTGCAGCACCCGGTAGACGGCAACGTAGACGCGCGGTTTTTCCGGACGACTCCGCGCCCTGATGTGTTGGTCCAGGCTCAGCAGCGGCAGAGAGCTTCCGCGGTACTGGAGCACCATCTGCCCGCCGACGCTGTCGATCTGATCGGAACGGATCCGCTCCACGCGCAGGATCAAGTCCATGGGAACGGCGAACCACTCCGAAGGATCGTTGCTGAACAGGAGCATGGTCTGGTTCTCCGCCCGTTGCAGCGCATCGTCGGACTCGCCACCCAGACCGGTCTCATCGGGCAGGGCAAGGCGGCAGTGCGCGGCAATCCCCGCGACGTCGAGGATCATCGCCACGCGACCGTCGCCCAGGATCGTGGCTCCCGCCAGGCAGGGGCAATCCTGCATGTGGCGGCCCAGGGGTTTCACCACGATTTCTTCGGAGTCGTGCAGGCCGTCGACGCGGATGCCGTAGCGCAAGGCCCCCGTCTCGACGACGATCACATGGGTTGCCTGCTGGACGAGTGCGCCCTTTCCGGACGGGCCGCGGTCCCCGGCGAGCCCCAAGGCCCGTTCCAGGCGGACCAGCGGCAACAACTCGCCGCGCAGCCGGATTACTTCCGCATCGTGGATCCGCTGGATGCGCGAGCGGGTTTCCTCAGCTTTGACGCGGACCAGTTCACTGATGCTCGCCTGCGGAATCGCAAACCGCTGGCCTCCGCAGCGGACGATGAGCGACGGGACGATCGCCAAGGTCAAGGGAAGCCTGATTTCAAGCGTGGTCCCTGCGCCGACTTCGGTCTCCACTCCCACGGTGCCTCCCAGCCGTTCGATGTTGGTCTTCACGACGTCCATGCCCACGCCCCGGCCGCTGACGTCGGTGACTTTCTCGGCCATCGAGAAGCCGGGGCGGAAGATCAGGCGAAGGGCCTCGCGGTCGCTCATGTCGCGGGCCTGTTCGGCGATGATCAGCCCGCGCGCGACGGCTTTTTCCCGGAGGCGGACGGCGTCGATCCCGCGCCCGTTGTCCGTGATGGTGATGTTGACCTTGCCCGCCTGGTGATAGGCGCGAAGCACGATCGTTCCCTTGGCGGGCTTGCCGAGTTGCGCCCGCTGTTGCGGCGATTCGATCCCGTGGTCGACCGCGTTGCGGACCAGGTGGGTCAAGGGATCGCCGATGGCCTCGATGATCGATTTGTCCAGCTCGACGTCGGTCCCCTCCAGCCGCAACTCGCACTGCTTTCCCAGCGCGTTGCTCAGATCGCGGACCACGCGGGGGAATCTCCCGAAGACCGTGTCGATCGGCTGCATTCTGGCCTGCATGATCGTCTCTTGAA
>JABWBD010000437.1 GCA_013360685.1 Pirellulales bacterium | reverse complement strand
GCCGGGCCTGGCGCCCCGTGCGGCCGGTCCCGCGGGCGGTCCGGCCGACGCGGCGAAGCCGTCGCTCCATTATCTTCACGTGCGGTTCCAAAAGAATATCACGGGCAACGTTCATCAACGATCGGTTACGTTTCACCAGCAGGTCCGTGCGACCTTCGGCCCCGTCAAGTCGTGGGAGGACCGTCTCGACGACGATCCGGACAAACTCGGGCCGGACGGAGCGGTGCTCCAATGCGAACAACTCACGGTGGTCCAGATGCCTCAGCCCAACGGCGGCCCGCCCGCGGTCGAACTGTATGCCCTGGGCAATACCTTGGTTGAGGGGGCAACGTTTACCGCACGCGCCAATCGCATGACCTACGCGCAGGCCAAGGACCAACTGATCCTTGAGGGCGACGGCTGGACCAACGCGGAACTGCACTACCAGGAAGTCCCCGGCGGTCCGACCTCGTCGTTTCCAGCCCAGAAGATCTTCTTCTATCCCTCAACGAGGCGCGTTGACGCCGCCGGGGCCAAGACACTCGAATTGAACCAGCTTCCACGGATGAATCGCGGACCGTAGGGAACGCCCCGCGTGGCGTTCCTTTCGGATCGGCACGGAGGCCGATCCTTACAGCCCACAAGCAGTAGCACCAGGAAATCCACCATGAAAGTCCTGCTTACCGAGGATCAGCTTCAGCAGGCGATCCGCCGCATGGCCGGCGAGATCGCCGAGCACTATCGCGATCGCCCCTTGACGATCGTCGGCGTGATGATCGGCAGCATTGTGCTTCTGGCCGATTTGATCCGGCTCTTGGACATGCCGCTTCGCGTCGAACTGGTCCAGGCGCGGAGCTATCGCCGGAACAGCACCCGGCCCGGCCCCTTGGTCCTCAATCTCGACCTGCTCTCGTCTGACGTCCGCGACCGCGATGTCCTCCTGGTCGACGACATCTTCGACACCGGCCACACCCTTTGGGAACTCGTACCGCAGTTGGACGAACTGGGCCCAGCCAGCATCCGCACGGCCGTGCTCTTGCGAAAACAGGGCCGCTGCGAAGTGCCCATTCAGCCCGACTACGTGGGCTTCGATATCCCCGACGCTTTCGTCGTCGGCTACGGACTCGACTACAACGACCTCTACCGGAACTTGCCTTACGTGGCCGCGCTGGAGTCCGGGGAGATCCGCGAGGAGACAGGCCGGTGAGGCCGCTGCGATTGGTCCTCGTCACGCGGCGCTTCTGGCCGTTGGTGGGCGGGGCCGAAAACACGATGGCGGACCTGGCGGCCGAGCTTTCGTCGCGAGGATGCCGCGTGACCGTGCTGACCGCGAAGTGGGACCGTCGATGGCCACCGGAAGTCGTCTACCGGGAATTCCCGGTCGTGCGTCTCCCCGCGGCGCCTCGCGACGGCTGGTCGACGCTCCGCTACCTGCGCGCCGTCGGCCGCTGGCTGCGGCGTCACCTGGACGAGTACGATCTGGTCTACGTCTGTGGATTGAAACACGAGGCCTATGCGGCGGTCAAGGCCGTTGGGACTCGGCGGCCGGTGGTCCTGAGGGCCGAGCGTGCAGGACGCTTGGGCGATTGCCTCTGGCAGATCGAGGCCCCTTGCGGACGGCGGATCAAGCAGCGTTCGATGCGAGCCCGGGCGTTTGTCGCCCGCACGCCGGGCATCCAGCGGGAACTTGTTGCCGCTGGATATCCGCGCGACCGGATTATACACCTGCCCGACGGCGTGCCCATCCCGCCCCTTCGCGATTGGGAGCGCAAAGAGGCGGCCCGCGAAGCCGTGGCTGCCGCCAACCTCTCGCTGCGCGCGCCGCAGTGGGCTCCGGTGGCACTCTACGCGGGAGAGCTGAGCGAGCCGCGCGGAGTCGGCGATCTGCTGGACGCCTGGGAGCCGGTCGTCCGCCGCTGGCCCAACGCCAGGCTCTGGCTGGCCGGCGCCGGGCCCTTCCACGCCGGTCTGGCCGGCCGGATTGAATCCCGCAATCTGTCCGGCCGCGCCGTTCTCACCGGCCTGTTCGATACGATCGACGAACTCCTTGCAGCGGCGGACGTATTCGTGCTCCCGTCGCGCGAAGGCAGCGCCCAGCGCGGCCTGCTGGAGGCGATGGCCGCCGGACTGCCCATCGTGGCAACCGACCTGAGCGACCACCTGGAATTCGTCACCGACCGGGAGCACGCCCTGATCGTGCCCCGCGGCGCCGTCTCGGCGATCTCGGCGGCAATCACCCGCCTGTTCTCCGATTCCGAGTTGCCCCAACAACTCGGCTCGGCGGCGAGGCGCAGGGCCGTCGAACGGTTTTCCCTTGCACGGATGGCCGACGCGCATCTACAGTTATGGGAAGGGCTCGTCGACTTCCCGGGACCCGTTGTGGTCTCGGGCCGTTTTTCGGAGTGGTTCAAAAAGGGGACTGGCTCCGAGCTAAACACCGGCAAGCAACCGGACAAACGCCTGTAGGCGAAGTGCCTGTCCCCTCGTGAACCACGCCCATTTTTCCAGCGAGCAACAGCCGTCGTGAAGAAGATCCTCCAGATCATTCCCAGCCTGGACCGCTGCGGCGCCGAAAAGCAGATGACGCTGCTTGTGTCGGGCCTGCCCCGCGAGGAGTTCGACGTGCATGTCTGCGTCTTGACACGCAGCGGCCCCCTCCTGGCCGACCTGGAACGGGCACGCATCCCGGTCAGCCTTATCGGCAAACGTTGGCGGGCGGACCCGCAGGCCTATTTCCGCCTGCGGCGCCACATCGAACAGATCCGCCCCGACCTGATCCACACCTGGCTCTTCGCCGCCAACGCGTACGGCCGGGCGGCGGGACTTGCCTGCGGCGTGAAACGGCTGATCGCCGGCGAACGGTGCGTCGATCCCTGGAAGGGCACCCTCGAGTTCACGATCGACCGCTATCTCGCCCGCCGGTCGAGCCGCATCGCCACGAACAGCAGCGGCGTCCGCGATTTCTACGTCGAGCACGGTTTGCCCGGCGAGAAGTTTGCCGTCATTCCCAATGCCATCGAGCCTCCGCCCCCGGTCTCGACCACGCGCGAAGAGGTTCTGGATGAGCTGAACCTGCCCCGCAACGCGAGGCTGGTCGGGTTCATCGGCCGGCTCTGGGCGCAGAAACGCGTCAAGGATGCGATCTGGGCGGCGGACCTGCTCAAGGTGGTCCGGGAGGATGTCCATCTGCTGATTTTCGGCGATGGACCGCAGCGCGACCGGCTCCTCAAGTATCGCGACCAGGTGGAGATCCGCGACAAGGTCCATTTCCTGGGACACCGCGACGACATCGCCCGCTTCCTGCCGCACTTCGACGTCCTCTGGTCGACCAGCGAGTATGAGGGGCAATCCAACGCGATCATGGAGGCGATGGCCTGCGGAGTGCCCGTGGTTGCCACCGACATCCCCGGCACGCGCGACCTGGTCGTGGATGGATCCACCGGTTACCTGGCGGCCCTAGGTGACCGCGCGGGCGTGGCACGGCAGACCAACATCCTCCTGAACGACCGCCCCTTGGCGCAGCGCCTCGGCAGCGCCGCCCGCGAGCGAATCCTCAGCGAGTTCAGCGTTCCCCAAATGATCCAGCGGTATGCGGAGCTGTATCGGGAGGTGTTCGAGGAGACAACGAATTGATGGACGAGTGGATGAATGGATTGTTGGCTGCAGTGTTCCCCCTCTGCGGCTTGAGGCCGCGCTAGGATCTCGCCGTGTGCGGCATTACCGGAGCCATCTGGACCGAACCTGACAAGGCGATCGACGAGCCGACGCTCCGCCGAATGGTCGAGGTGCTCCGGCATCGCGGACCGGACGACGACGGTTACTATGCGTCGGAGTATGGGCTGCGGCCGGGCTATGGCCCAACGCCCGGTGCGGCCCTGGGCTTCCGGCGGCTTTCGATCATCGACGTCGCCTGCGGGCACCAGCCGATGTCCAATGAGGACGGCTCGGTCTGGGTCGTGTTCAACGGGGAGATCTACAACTACCGCGATCTCCGCCGCCGCCTGGAAGGCGCCGGCCACCGGTTCCGCACCCGGAGCGACACTGAGACCATCGTCCATCTTTACGAAGACGAGGGCCCAGAGGTCTTCGCCCATCTCAACGGCATGTTTGCCATCGCGATCTGGGACGCAAACCAGAGGCAGCTCGTCCTCGGCCGCGACCGGCTGGGCCAGAAGCCGCTGGTCTATCGGCAGGAAAGGGGGCGGCTGGCCTTCGCCAGCGAACTGAAGAGCCTGCTGGAGATCCCGGACGCGCCGCGCGAAATGGACCCCCAGGCGCTCGACGAATACCTTACCTACCAGTACGTCCCTTATCCGCGGACGATTCTCCGCGGCATCGCCAAGGTCCCGCCGGGACACCGGGCCGTGTACCGCGACGGCGAGCTGTCCGTGCGACCGTACTGGCAGCCGGACTTCAATCTCGAAGAAGACCGGCCGGCGGACGAGTATTCCAGCCAGTTGCGGGAACTGCTCACCTCTTCGGTCCAAATGCGTTTGCAGAGCGAAGTCCCGCTGGGGGCGTTTCTCTCCGGAGGGATCGACTCGACGATCATCGTCGGCCTGATGCAGAAACTCTCCAGCGAACCGGTGCGGACGTTCTCGATCGGCTTTCCCGTAGCCGAATACGACGAGACGCACTACGCACGGATCGTGGCCGAGCGCCTGGGAACGATCCATGAGGAATTCCGCGTCGAGCCCGACGCCCTGGACGTCCTGCCGAAGCTCGTCTGGCACTACGACGAGCCGTTTGCCGACAGTTCGGCGATTCCCACCTGGTACGTCTCGCAATTGACGCGCCGGCACGTGACGGTGGCCCTCACCGGCGACGGCGGCGACGAACTGTTCGCCGGATACCCGCGCTATCGGGCCGTCTGGCTGGCCGGCGCGTTCGATCGGCTCCCCGCCGCTGCCCGGCGCGTGCTGGCCGGCGGATATTGGCAGAAGCTGCCCGCAAGTCCGCGGCAGAAGTCGATACGCCGCCGCCTGAAGCGGTTCACGGAGTCGTTGGCGATGCCGCCGATCCGGCGATACTTGGAATGGGTTTCGATTTTCGGCGAGGCCCGCCGAGCGGACTTATATACGGAAGACTTCCTGGCATCCTTGCCCGACGCGGATCCGCTGCGGTTCCTCCAACAGGCCCAGCAACGGAGCTCCCAGCGCGACCCGGTCACGTCCATCAGCCTTACGGATCTGGTGACCTACCTGCCGTGCGACCTGATGACGAAGGTCGATATCGCCTCGATGGCGCACGGCCTGGAGTGCCGGCAGCCGCTCCTGGACTACCGCGTGGTCGAACTGGCCGCCCGGATGCCGCTCGGGCTGAAGTTCCGTCGCGGAAGGGGCAAGCGGATCTTCATCGATACATTTGCCGATCTACTGCCCCAGGAAGTGCGGCATCGGCCGAAGATGGGCTTCGGAGTGCCGTTGGACCATTGGTTCCGCGGACCGCTTTCCGGGTTTGCCCGCGAAGTGCTCCTCGACAGCCACACGGTCGGCCGCGGTCTGTTCCGCGAGGAGGCGGTACGGGGATTGCTCGTGGACCACGTTGCCGGCCGGTTCGACCACGCCTACCGCCTCTGGTCGTTGTTGTTCTTGGAATTGTGGCAGCGACGCTGGCTGGACTGATGACTTATCCCCCGTTGAGAGGGTGCGGTTTCGGTTTCCCGACCCATTTCGGGGCCTGTTTTCACCCAAATTGGCTCATGCGGGGAGTTTTCTTGAAATTCCCTGTTCGCCGAATTAGGATTAGCGAAAGCGTCGGCATTTGGCGAATATCGCCTTTTCATCGGCGCAGTAGGCCGATTGTGGCTTGAACCTGACGAGTGTCATGGTTGACGGACGTCAGGGCGGTTCGGATAGCCCTGCGCATTGGGATGGGCGGCAGGGCCTGTCTCCCCTTGGACCCACCAATTTCGCTCGCCAGGAGTCATTGCTTATGTACCGGAGAGCCGCACTGTTGCTTGGAGGTTTGGTCCTCCTGGGCACCGCGTCGCTGCTGGCCCAAGATGCCGTTCTCGGCCAGTTGTATGGCAGCGGCGTCCACGCGTTCTTCTCTCAGGATTATTACCGAGCCTGTGAGTACTTCACCTCCGCCATCGATGGCGGGAGCAAGGATCCGCGCGTGTACTATTACCGCGGCCTCACGTTCCAGCGGCTGGGGCGCGGAGACGAAGCCAAAATGGATTTTCAGCAGGGCGCCGAATTGGAGGCCGGGGATGTAAGCAACTTCTACGATGTGGGCCGAGCGCTGGAACGCGTTCAAGGACGCGAGCGCCTGCTGCTGGAACAGCAGAGAGGCAGCGCGCGAATGCTGGCGTGGCAGAGAGCCGAGGCAATCCGGCGCGCCCGCTACGAGGAAATCCGTCGCCAGGAGAGCCGCGTGCTCCGTGAGCAGGCGAAGGCCGCCGGCTCACCGGGCCCCGCAGGAGCCGCAGCCCCTGCCCCGACCGTGACCAGCCCCTTCGAAACCGGCCCCATCGCTGCGCCCTCGGAAGAGAAGGCGGCTGGGGCGGTCGACAAGGCGGTGGAAGAAAAGATGGAAGAGCCCGCCGCGCCGGCAACGCCTTCGCCGCCCGCGCCCTCCGATCCATTTGCCGCGCCCGCTGCC
>JABWBD010000436.1 GCA_013360685.1 Pirellulales bacterium | reverse complement strand
GGCCCCAATCGCGATGCGATCTCCGCCGACACCGGTCTGCTCGACCAGTGGCCCGAAAGCGGCCTCCAACTGCTCTGGAAACTCGAAGGGGTCGGAAAGGGCTACTCGAGCGTCTCCATCGCCGGCGGCCGGCTCTTCACGATGGGCGATCGCCCCGATGGCGATGGCCAATCGCAGTTCCTCATCGCGTTTGACTTGGACACCCGTAAGGAGCTTTGGGCTGCCAAGGTCGGCCCGCCGCACAGCGACGGACCGCGCTCGACGCCCACGGTCGACGGCCAGTCGGTCTACGCGGTCGGCACCGACGGCGACCTGGTTTGCCTCGACGTGGAAAACGGCAATGTCCGCTGGCAGAAAAACTTCGCCCGGGACTTCGGCGGCAAGATGATGTCGGTCTGGAA
Source organism: Pirellulales bacterium (assembly GCA_013360685.1). Classification (GTDB taxonomy): domain Bacteria; phylum Planctomycetota; class Planctomycetia; order Pirellulales; family Thermoguttaceae; genus JABWBD01. The sequence goes on along the minus strand of JABWBD010000436.1, from coordinate 6,205 downwards.
GTTCAGCGAGTCCCCGTTGGTCGATGGCGATCGCGTCGTCTGCACGCCCGGTGGACCGGACGCCACCTTGGTCGCTCTCAATAAGCAGACGGGCGAAACAATCTGGAAATCCGCCGTGCCCGCGCTGGGGCCGAAGGGAAAGGACGGCGCCGGCTACAGTTCCGCCGTCGCGGCCGATATTGCCGGCGTGCGGCAGTACGTGCAGTTGCTCGGCCGCGGCGTTGTCGGCGTGGAGGCCGAGACGGGGCGGTTTCTCTGGGGCTGCAACTCGGTCGCCAACGGCACCGCCAACATCACCAGCCCGGTAGTGCACGGCGATTGCGTCTTCGCGTCGACCAGCTACGGCACCGGCAGCGCCCTGCTGAAAATCGTCCGCGACGGTGAGAGCTTCCGGGCCGAAGAGGTCTATTTCCTCGACCAGAACCAGTTCCAGAACCACCACGGCGGCGTCGTGGTCGTCGGCGACTACCTCTACGGCGGCCACGGCCAGAACAAGGGCGAGCCGGCCTGCATCGAGCTTGCCACCGGCAAGATCGCCTGGAAGGCCGAGGCCCCGGCGCGCGGCTCCGCCGCCGTGGTCTATGCGGATGGGCACGTGATCTTTCGTTACGATCGCGGCCAGGTCGTGCTCGTCAAGGCCGCGCCGGAAGCATTCAAGATCCAAGGAGAATTCACGCCTCTGACAGCAGCCGGTCCCGCCTGGTCGTATCCCGTAGTCCACGAGGGAAAGCTCTACCTCCGCCACGGCAACCTGCTGGCCTGCTACGCCCTGAAGCGAACGTAGAAACTGCCATCATGCTCCCCGGCCTTCTCACGCTTGCACTGCTCGCGGCGACCGCCGATCCGCCGGCCGCCTCCAGCGCCGACGTGTCGCTCGCATCGGACCGGCTCGGCGCGGTCCTCTCCGGCCGGACCGGGCAGGTCCTCGAGATCGCCGAGCCCGGCGCGGCCGCCTTCCTCGCTTCCGGAGAAGACCTCTACGACCTGGACGGCAAGACCTCTTCGGAGGCGGCCGACGTGGTTGTCAGCCGGCAGACCTCCGCGGACGGGGCCGTGTTGGAGTGCAAGAACGACGAACTGGGGCTGACGCTCACCAAGACCTATCGCGCCGCCGGCAGCCTTCTTCACAAAGAGGTCCGCTACCGGTCCGCGGGAAATCGCGAGAGACTCCTCCTGAAGGTCTCGTCGCAGAGCCTTCTCGATGCGGCCGTCTACAAGGACGGCTACTACTACACGCCGATCGATGACGGCTACAAAGTCCGTACCGTCCCGCTGTTGCGTTCCGCCGACGTCACCATGCCTTCGGCCTGGGTAATTTCCACCGGCAGCTTCGTCTTCTACGCTCCCGCCCGGAATCGCGTTCTTGCCCACTATCGCCACCGGATCAACGGCGATTGCTGCCTCGGCGAGGTCGACGGCATCCGGTCGGAGTACGTGCCCGGCGGCGCGATCACCGCCCTGGGACAGGAGTTCATCGACGAGCGGTCCGCGCTTTCGATCGAGAGCCGCTACGCCGTCTTCGAGGGCGACCCGCGCGCATTCCACCGGCACATCGCCTCCCAGCCACCCTACGACGCCTACCGAAACGGCCCGGTCCCCAAGTGGTTCACGAATGCCCGTATGTACTTCGGCGATGGGTTGCTCGGCACGGGCCGCGGACTGATCGAGAAGACCGAGGAGGTGGCCAAGGACATCCAGAGCGTTTTGGGCCTCATTCCCGAAGACGCCAACCTCATGGTCTTCTTCAACCACTGGTCCACAACCGGCGACTATCCCTACACGGGCGCCTTCCGCTACTTCCTGTACGAACCGGCGCGGTGGAGCGACCCGGTGCCCGTCCAGACCCTCCAGGCCAAGATCCGATACCTCAAGTCGTTGTCGCCCCGCATCAAAGTCGGCGCTTATTTCTTCATCGCGCCGGCCGCCGGCACGCGCCCCTACGAGCAACATAAGGACTGGTTCGTCTACCAGAAGGACGGCCAGATCGCCCCGGGCAGCGACGGCATCGGGCCGGGCGGCGTTGCCGACTTCAGCGGCCCTTACCGCGATTATCTGCTCGACCAGCTCAAACACTCGATCTCGGAAATCGGGCTGGATTGGCTGCACCTGGATTCCGCGGTCTGGGAGAATGCCAACCACCGCACCCGCCGCGTCGCCCAATCCAGCAAGATGATCGCCTTCTACGACGAGCTTTCCCGCTACGCCACCCGGCATGACGCGGTCCTCGTGCAGAACGCCGCATGGACCGCATCGACCTGGGCCCAAGGCGCCTATCTCGAATGCCAACAGCCGGACCGTTGGGAGAAACGCGACTGGCGGATCCTCGGCGTTTCCGGATTCGCCAACGCCCTCTACCGGACCGGCCGCCCCGGCGCGTGGGTCAACCTCGTGTACGGCACCGCGGGCATGTACGGCGTCCGCAATGCCTTTACCGGCATGCGAGGCTGGATCCGCGGAGCCGACGCCTGGTGGGACCGCATCGCCATGAGCCTGGCCGAGGAAAATGTGGTCGACGAACTTCTGGCCACGACCCTGAGCGATCTGGACGTCCGCCCGTGCTGGTGGAAGCTCGAGACCGACAACCTGGAAATCCAGCCGCTCCGCGCCGGCAGCGCCTGGGTCCTGCCGGTTCTCCTGCACGGCGAGACGCCGGGAGAACACGAGTTGACCCTCCGGTCCGAGGATCTCGGCGTGAATTCCTCCCACTATAGGTTCAGCCTCGACCTGTGCCTGCAAAAACCGGCGCCGGTCGACGCCTACGCCGCGGTCCCCTGGCTGGCCGACTACATCGTGCTCACCGACTTCGCCGCCCATCGCGACTTGCCGCCGGCCTGGTCGCATCGAATGACGTTAGAGCCGCTCCGCAACTACTACCACATCCTCAGCGCGACGCCCGCCTGGGTCTATTCCTTCAATGGCCGGCGCACGGCGCTGCTGCTCCCGGAGAACCGCGGCGTGAAGATCGCCGGGGCGCTTCTCCTCGGCGCCCGGCAGTATAAACTCGACGTGGACAGCGAGCACGCAGCCGCCGAGATCCTCGCCTACCTGCCCGCGGACTGGCCCGGCGCGACAGTCGCTCTGGACGGCAAAGAGACATCCGCCCCAGTAGTCCGTCTGTTGCAGGAGCGGTGCCTCCTCATTCCCGTGGGCTCGGGCCGCAGCCGCCTGACCCTCACCCGATCGGACCGCGCCGACGCCGTGGCGGCCGAACGCGTATACCGGAATCCCCAAAGCCCGGTCTGGCAGCAGTCGGCCGAGCGAATCTTCTATTACGGGCTTGCGCATCGTGCTTACGAAGAAGGAGGGCGAAGCTGCCTGGAGCTTGCCGGGGCGGGATCGGCCTACCTGCCGTTCGTCGGCGGCCGGCCCGCGCGCGGTTTTCATCTCCAGGTGCGAGGCAGCAACAGCGGCGGCCGCCTGCAAGTCGTCCTCAACGCCGGCGATCCCTGGAAATACGAGATGATCGACGACTTCTCCGGTTGGAAGCAGTTCACGGTTTCACGGGAAGAGATGACCACCGACGCCCCGAGCAAACGATGGGACAAGGCCACCGGCCTCTGGCTGACGGTCCAGCCCGCACGCAAGGGGCCGGTCCACGTTGCCGATCTCCACCTTCTGCACGCCCGCCCCAGCGACCTCCCGGCCGAGGAGGCCCAGAGCCGGCGAGTGGTTGCCCTCCGCGCGGACCCTCCACCGTTGGCCAACGGCAGCGCGGATCAGCCCTGCTGGAAGGCGGCGGCCGTATTGACCGACTTCCGGGCCCCCGGCGGCTCGCGCGTGTCCGAGTCCAAGACCAGCGTCCGGCTCTGCCACGACGAGCAACACCTCTACGCGCGGTTCGACAATCTCGAGCCCATCGAGAACCTCGGCACGCTTCGCAACCGCGATACGTCGATCGGCAACGAAAACCACATCGAGCTGGTCATCGACCCGTACCGGGACGGGACCCGCACTTTCCACCTGCTTCTGGATCCCGCGGGAACCATCGAAGATTCCCTCGTGACCAAGGATGGACCCTCGCGCGACTGGAACGGCGAGGTCCAGGTTCAGACCTACCTCAATTGGAAGGCCGGATGGACAGCCGAAATCAAGCTCCCGTTCACGTCGCTCGAAAAAAAGCCGGCGCCCGGCGAGACCTGGAGCATCCGTTTCGCTCGCAAGGACATCAGCGGCGAGTGGTCGTATTGGCCGACCGGCGACGAACGAGCCGGTCCCGCCGCCTTCAGCGAGATCGAGTTCGCCGACGCCGCAGCGAAAAGCGCGGCCGCGCCGGCTCCGAGCGATCTGCTCCTTCATGTCCCGTTCGACGGCTCCCTTGCCGCCGCCGTACTCAAGGCGCCGGGCCCCGTCGAATCGTCCGCCGCCGTTCCGTTTACCGAAGGCCTGTCCGGCAAGGCCCTCGTGGTCGGACATGATCATTGGGTCACTTATCCGGCCCAGGGCAACATCAGGCTGGAAGCGGGGACGATCAGCTTCTGGGCAAAACCGCTCAACTGGAACCTCAACCAGCAGCTATTCCATCATTTCGTCAACGTCCAGAGTCCCGCGGACGCCTCGCCCGCGGGCTCTCGGCCGTTCAGCCTGCTGATCTACAAGTTCCAGGATTGGGACCAGGTGGTGGCGTATGGGATGCACCCGTGGCTGGATGGTCGCGAGCTGATGGCGGTTTCCATGAACGACGGCTGGATCCCCGGCCGATGGCACCACGTCGCCTTTACCTGGGACGAACGGGGGCAGGCGCTGTTTGTCGACGGCGACGGCGTTCACCGCCCCTACGCCGGCAAGCCACCCGACGCGCTCACCGCCAAACTCGTCCGCGTCGGCGGACCCTACTTCATCAAGAACGAGGCCCTTACCGCCCTCGACGAACTGTCGATCTACGGCCGGAGTTTGTTGGAGCAGGAAATCCGCGCTCTTTATCGCCGCGGGCAAGAGGCCCAAAGGGAGAAGTGACGTTCACGATCCCGCTGGATGGCCGCCGCCGGATGCCTCCAGTCCAAGCTGCCCTGCCAGTCGTGCATACGCATCCCGCGAAGCCGGAATGCAGGTTGTCAGCCGGTCGGCCTGCCGCGCGACCCAAGGATCGCCGGCGCCGGTCGGCTTGAGTCCGCCGTCCAGGCCCAGCAGATAGCGCCATTCTTCCCTGCGGCCGCGGCCATACGATTCCAGCGCGCCGATCGATTCCTTTCCCCGCAGGATCGAGGCAAAGATTGCCGCGAGCTCCTGGGCTTCGCGGAAACCGACGTTCATGCTCTGCATGCCGACCGGACCGGTCGTGTGTCCCGCGTCGCCCGCCAGCCAGAGCCGGCCGCTGCCGAACCGCTCCGCCAGCCGGTGTTCGAATCGGACGGCGATCTGCCACGTGATCTCGTCGATCGTGCCGCCGAACCACCGTCCGCGCTGCGCAAGCAGTCCGCGGAGCCGTTGTTCCGCGACCACGGGAAACTCCGCTCCGCCGATCTGCTGGAGAACCACGCGCTGTTTCTCGCGCGTGGCTGCCGGGGCGGCATAGTCCGAAAGCTGGAAACTCCAGCGGCATGCACCGTCCGGAAGGGGCCAGACAACGTCCGTGGCCCGGTCCGTCATCACAACTCGCATCTCGCCCGACAGATCGGCATCGGTCCGGAACTCGAACACCGCGAAATACTGCGCCGGTCTCACCTCGTCGAATGCGGACACCAAAGACCGGCGGACCGTGGAGCGGTGCCCGTCCGCCCCAATCACCAGCGGCACGTTGATTTGGGCGGTGTCCGCGACCACCCATTCCGTGTGCGCGATGGCATAGCCCGTCGACTGCTTCTCGAGCCGGTGGATCGTCGCCGAAACCCCTCGGTCGTCCTGGTCCAGGCGCGCGACCTCGTGGTTCCAGCGGACCTTCACCCCCTGCTCCTCCAGGGCCCTTTCCAGGACCCGTTCGAGCTGATCCTGCGGCATGACGGCGACAAACGGAAACGGTCCGCCGAGCTCCGAGATCCGCATTTCCGCGCGTCGGCCGGAAGCGTCGTACAGTCCCACCGAGCCGACGCGGTAGGCCCGTTCGACAATGCTGTCCGACAGCCCCAACTCGCCCAACATCTGTAGCGACTGGCCGTGCAACGCCAGGGCATAGCTGTGGGCCCCCGTCCGCCACTGCCGATCGACGACCTCGACCCGCACGCCCAGCTTTGCCAGCGACAACGCGGCAAACAGGCCCACCGGCCCGGCG
>JABWBD010000039.1 GCA_013360685.1 Pirellulales bacterium | reverse complement strand
CCGGAGTCGTGCAGGTTGAGGGCGTGGGCGTGGCCCTGCGAGCCGTAGCCGACGATGGTGACCTTCCGGCCCTTGATGAGCGAGAGATCGGCGTCCTTGTCGTAGTAGGTCTTGGCAGGCATGGTTCAATGCTCCTCGGAGGGTTTTAGTGTTCGTGGAAACAGAGGGTATTCAGCGAGGCAGTCCGGCGGCACGGGTTTTCAGGAGCCGCTGGGCTGGCCGGCAGAACTGTGGTTCGCGCCCCGTACCATGGCGATACGGCCCGTGCGCACGAGTTCGATGATGCCGAAAGGCCGCATCAATTCGATGAAGGCTTCAACCTTGCGTTCCTTGCCGGAGATCTCGATCATGACCATCTCCGGGGCGACGTCGACGATCCGGCCCCGGAAGATCTCGGTCAACTCGCGGATCTCGCTCCTGCGGCCCGGAGGGGCTTTCACCTTGATCAGCATCAGGTCGCGTTCGACGTGGTCGCGGGAGCTGATGTCGTCGACGCGGACGACGGTGACGATTTTCTCCAGTTGCTTTCGGACTTGCTCCAGGATCGCATCGTCGCCGACGACGACAAACGTCATCCGCGACAGGCGGGGGTCCTCGGTCTCCCCCACCGCCAGGCTATCGATGTTATAACCGCGCGACGCCAGCATGCCCGAGATGTGCGAGAGCACGCCGGGCACGTTCTGGACCAAGGCCGAAAGGACGTGACGCATGACAGACTCCGGGGAATCGAAGCGAAACGACCATGATACCCCCCGCCGTAGCCTGGGACAAGGGGCAAGCGGAAAGGTTCGCTCTCCGACGGGGGGGGACTTCTACGGCCCGCAGAGGATAGTCTCTAGCCGACGGAGCGAATTGCCAACGGACTTCCTCTTTCGCAACCTTGTGTCCGCCTACTCGATTCGATTGGCCACACGCTCGGGAGACTTGATTCGGCCCTGAACAAGACTGTCGAGTGGCGATCCGCACTGCGAGAGCGTACGAGACGCATCCTACGCCGGCACCTCTGCGACAACAGAAGCCATTTCGTTTCCGAGTTGCTCGATCTGCTCGATGGTGTCTCGGAATCGGCGAGAGCGATCCTCGACGCCTTTCTTGCAAGAAGCGAATTCTCCTTCGACTTCTTGGGACATGATCAACTCAAGTGCCGGGCGGTACTTGGTCTGCATGACTTCCAGTAAGCGTTTCTGGATCTCCCGCATGTTATCGATGATAAGTGTGGGGATATTCCTTGCGATACCCTTATGTTCCTCGCGCACCCTTTGGATGTAATGATCCTTCAGGGTCTTCCGGATGGTATCCGTCTTGGTGGTGAAATTCTCCTTCTTGATGGGCTCGTTAGGGTTGTTGATGATCTCGGAGCCTGACCGGGCTGCTTCCTCCAGGCCCTCAAGAACCTGGTTGCCTCCCCACCAGATCAAGGTTCGGTCAATATACACAAGCAGCTTGTCGAATTCCCCTACGACCGATTTCACATGCCCGTCTACTTCGGAGCAGAAGGTCGTCCCACCCTGATTGAGCACCTCGTCGAATGGGGCCATGACCTCGGCACTGTATCCCACGTCCTTGCGAAATCCCTCGAGCGATTCACGAACCCGCTTTGCATAATCCTCAAACACTGCACGAGCCTGAGTGCGGACTATCTCGCGAAACTCGCGCTTTAACATAGTGTTGAGCTTATCGACGATACGCATCTCGATCTCAAAATGGTACGGATACCTCCGCAGTTCGGATTCCGAGATAATCTCCAGGTAAATCGAGTACGCATCCGTCTCTGAGCCTTCCGCGATCTTGACCTCAAGCGCTTTCAGCAGTTCCTCAGTCTTGCTCGCGAGGATCGTGCTGCGTTTCTCCGCCACTTCGCCACGCATCTCTCTCAACTGCTTCTCGAGATCTATCTTGCGCGCTGCGCAGCGATCATCGACTCGTTCTCGCGAGACCTCTTTCTCCTGCCGCTTGAGGTCACCGTTCAGAAGGGCATCATCGGCCTCTTTTGCGCGCCGGAGATGGTGCGGCAGGGGATCGCAAAAGTTAGCCCGTGCATTCTCGTAGGCAGACCGAAGTGTTGTTTTCCGAAGTCGTTCGTTCAGGAAAGACAGGACATGCTCTTGCAGCATCGGAACTTGGCTTTCCCGGAGCGCGGTGTGATGACTGCCGCCGTAGCGCATGTTTAGAGCGTCATCGTAGTCCTTCTGATGTCGCTGCAATGCAAAGTCTTGCGGAGGGTCTTCCCGAGCAGCGAGCTGTGCCAAGAGTCCGTGCAGCGCATTCGTGCGGAACAACTGGCAACCGCTGGGAATAGCAAAGTCGCGCATCTTGTTCTCAAAATCCGTGACCGTCTGACGCTGTTGCTCGGGTGACAGCGAGTCCCAGCGATTGAGGACCCAAAACGTTTTTTCGGCGATGCGACTCTCGCCGGAACGCACAAGCTCCACAATCTCAATTTCATCCTTGTCGAATAGGCGGGTGGCCATCAGCACAAACACGAGCGCATGCGATTCCTCTTTCACAAAACGAAAAGTAATCTCGCGGTGTCGCGGATTCGGAACGCTAATACCTGGCAGGTCAACAAGCACGACATCTTCTGGAAGTTGGCACGCCTTAATCTTCAGAACAACGCGGTCGAGAAACATGGCCTCCGTTTCGTCACGAATCTTGTCTTGCGCTTCGGAAATGCCGGTCGCGACGACCCGACCCCGCGGATCAACCTGACGCGATCGCCGTTGTTCCTGGTATATCTGGAATTGCTCAACCAGACGGCGGCCTCGACCCTCGGACGCAAGCGGCTTGACTTTTTCCAGCAGAGTGGAGTACGGGGCCGTCGCGAGTTCGGGCATCTGGAAGAGCGACGCTATTTCCACCCGATACAGGTCACCGAGTTTCTCTACTTCCGCCTCGCTAAGGTAGTGCAGTTCGGCACTCTCCGGTTGCGGTGTGCTGCGGACGAAAGTCGGTACGGCTGTCGTGACCTTGGTAGACTCCGGCAGCAAATAGCGCCCGAGGAACGCATTGACCAGCGACGATTTTCCAGCGCTGAACCCTCCCACAAACGCGACTGTGAGGTCGGGGTTTCGCAGGCGAACGCTTTCGCGGTCCAACAGGAGCATTTTCTGCCGCACATCAACGGGTAGGCCGTTGATAAAGAGCGGGTCGCGCGACGCAAGATCATCCCGGATCTCTCGCAGTCTGTCCATCTTCGCCAGGAGTTCTTGACGGCGTTGTTGGTAGGCGGCTGTCTTCATGGGCAGGTTGCTCCAGGAGTTCGAGTAGTTGCTAACCGGACATTCCTCAACCGCGTGAGGTATACCCCGCTAATCGACCTCCTGTCAAGTAGTTCCGTTGTGTCAGTCGTGCCAGTTCTCCTGTCTCCTGCTGCTGGCTACGCGGAACGCGGACAGGCAAGCCGACATTGGCTTGGTCCGGTATAGATGTTGAGGACATCCGGCCGAAGCCACCACGTGAGTTCCACCACGCAGGAGGGGATGAAGCTCTTGAAACGATATACGACAACCCCTCCGGAAGATGGGGGTGGCTTGAGTGGCCAGGACTCCGTCTGCTAAGATTTCGGTGAGTCGATGACGACTGTGACCTTCAAATTTGTGGTATGAACGCTTGCCATGAGCGAAGTGACGCTGATCATTCCCGACGAAGCGATCTCTGCGCTGGCTGATTCTCCCGCGGCAGCCGCTGACGAGCTGCGGATGCTGGCCGCGGTGAAGCTATTTGAGCTGAAGAAGGTTTCTTCCGGTGCCGCCGCTCAACTGGCCGGCATCCCCCGAGTCGAATTTCTCCGACGGGTGGCCGACTACGGCGTGCCAGTCTTCGACATGAGCCCCGAGGAATTCGCGCGGGAGACCCGCCTTGGCTGAGCTGATATGTGACACGTCGACACTTCTGGCACTACACCAGATCGGTCGGCTGGATCTTCTGCGATCGCTAAGCGGCAACGTTAGTATACCAGCCGCAGTTCATCAAGAGCTGGAGAACGGCCGTTTATTGGGACACGACGTGCCTGACGCAACGAGCCTCTCATGGATGACTGTTCGAACCCCGACGGCAACTCCGACATTGCCGAACGCATCCCGCCTTGGCCCCGGCGAATGCGAAGTGCTGTGGCTGGCACACGAAACACCCGGCAGTGTGGCAGTGCTCGACGATGAGCCTGCGCGTCGGACCGCGGCGGCCCTCGGCATCGCCTGTTCGGGAACACTCGGCCTGCTCATTGATGCGAAGCGCCACGGTCTCGTGGCGGTTGTCGCCCCCTTGCTTGATGACCTTCAGCGAAACAACTTTCACGTCTCGCGCCAGCTCCGCGATGTTGTTCTGCGGGCTGCTGGTGAGTAGTATCTTCGCATGGCAAACGACGAAAACCCTTACGCGTCTCCTCTCACGGACACTTCGGTCGAGGTTGCCGGCGTTTTCGCCCCGGCCGATGTTGAAGCGATCCGCCGCAAGCACCTCAATCACGAGGCATCGGTCCGCTCGGTCGGAACGCTTTATTACCTCAGCGGCACGTTCCTGGCGGTCATGGTCCTCGGCCTGATCGCAGCTTTCTTCGCCGAGCCAACTCCAGGAATGTGGTTGGGAATGTTCTTGCCGCTGTTCTACCTCGCAATGGCCGTCCTTTCGTTCGTGCTCGGTGCGGGGCTGCGCCGTCTCGACGCGCGCGTGAAGATCCCCGTGAGCATTCTGTCGGTGCTGGGACTGATCTGGATTCCGATCGGCACACTGATCAATGCCTATATCCTCTACTTGATGCTTAGCGCCAAGGGCAGGATGGTTTTCTCGCCCGATTACCACGCCATCATCGCCCAAACGCCGCACATCAAGTACAGAACGTCCTTACTCACCCGGATCCTGCTGGTCATTCTGCTGCTGATCATCGTAGGGAGCATCGTCGGGTTTGTACTGTTGCCGCTGACCATGCAACACCCGCCAAGATGACTCGGTCCGCACGGCACGTTTCCTTGGCGGCTATCGGGTCTCATACCGTCGCGCAGAGCTGGATTGGCATTCTCTTCAGCCCCAGCGATCCGGCGCGCACCGTGCTCAAGGCGTTCAGCCATCGGTGCGAACGTTCCCTGGATCGTCGGCCCCGTCATCCGCAGCGGCCAATTCCACCTGTTCGCTCGGGATCTCCACGATGCGGCCTTCTTTCCAGACAATGACCGGCGTGCCGGTTTCCCTTGCGCGCCGCACCACTTTTGCCGCTGCCTGTCGGAAAGCCGCTTCCGCTTTTTCCGAAAGCGTGTCCGTTTTGCCTCGATCTTGTGTCATCCTTCTTACTCCTTACCGCGGACTATATGGCCATACAAAGCGGCATCTGAGATCTTGAGATCGCCGGCCTCTTGGGTGGCAATGAGCCGTGGCGGGAGTTGTGACGCGTCGTACAACCACCAGGCATCGATTAGCGGCCGATATAATCCGAAAAGGTTTCGTGCACCTAAGGTAAATCGCCGACGAATGTCATCCTCTGGGACGGAATGCCCTCCCTGCTGGACGCGGCTGGCCACGCGAGCTACAGCTAAGTCGACATTCGGCAGCCAGAGGAAAAACAGCACGATGCGGTATCCTTTGGCTCTCATCTCCCGAAACCGCCGAGCATAACTTCGACCCGCCAGGGTCGTCTCAAAGCCGAAGTCCTGCTCAGCCTGGGTCAGTTCTCGGATTCGCGCCAGCAGCAGTCGTCCGGCCCGAACGTTCTGGGTCTCCGGCGCAAACGGCGACAGACCAGCGGCAATCAGGTCGGCGTTCAGAAACTCACGGCAGCGGACGAAGTCGGGTAGGAACTCGGCTGCGAACGTCGTCTTTCCGGCACCGTTTGGCCCGGCAATCACGTACACAGTCGGCGGTGCTGTCTCGCCTGCGTCCTTTCTCGCTTTCGCCCTTTGCCGCGGCTTGCGTGCCATAGTTCATTCTCTCCATTTCACTGGCAATGACCAACGGTTTGTTCGGCTTGCCGATTTCTCGTTGATCTCCAGTTTGCAACCAGCCTCAGCATGTCGCTTCCGCATACGTCGCCGCATCCCGCAGGAGTTCCATCGCCTGCCGGATCCGCGGCAGTTCTTCGAATCCGTACGAGAGCCGCAACTGCCGCCGGCCGGCGTCGACCAGTTCGCCGCGCGGGTGGACGCAGAACTGACCGGGAATGTAGACCACGCGTGGGTTTCGGTCGACGGCCCGGCCGTCGATCTTCGGGTCGCCGGTGGTCCGCGACAGGAAGCGGAAGAAGGCCGAGTTCTCGTGGGTTTCGACGTGAGCGAACGAAAGGTAATAGTAGAACCCGGCACTGCCGCCGCGGCAATCCGAAAGGAACCGGCCGAGGCTTGCGTCGATCCACTGCCTTGTGGCCGCCGCCTTTTCACGATAGCCGGCGTTCACGGCGCGGATCTGCTGCGGCACGCAGTGGTCCAGGAGATAGCTGGCCATCTCCTGGGTGACCAGCGGGGCGCTGAACCCGGCATCGCTCGTCTTCTGGACCATCGCCGCCACCAGGGGGCCGGGCGGACCGATCAGGTAGCCGATCCGCAGGGCCGGGGCAAGGATTTTCGACAGCGTGCCGATCTCGTAGACGATGCCGAGTTCATCGAAGAGAAGGCCCGACCGGGGTTTCTCCACCTCCGGATCGTGGATCAGGTTCTCATACGCTTTGTCGAATAGGAGGGGGATCTTCCTCTTCGACTCGCGCGACAGCCGGGAGGCGATTTCGACCAGGCGCTGTCTCCGGCACGTGCTGAGGACCGTGCAGGTCGGATTATTGACGGTGACGATGTACAAGAACCGGACATCCCGCCTGCGATCGCCCAGTTCGACGAGCCTGGCCTCCAACCGGTCGGCATCCATCCCGTGCTGGTCCTCGGCCACGGCGCAGACTTCATAGCCTAGCCGTTCCAGAAAGTTGCAGTAGATATAGTAGATGGGATCCGTGGTAATGACGATCCCCGGCCTAAGAACGTGGGCCACTCCTTCCAGAAGACTGGTCGCGCCGTTGGGGCCGATGATCATCCGGTTTCTGGCGAACACGTCCTCGGTCAGTCCGCCGATGCCGTGTTCGAGGTGGAACCGGCGAATCGACTCGATGAGGTTCCGCGATCCCGCCGGCCCGCCATAGTTCAGCGCCGCGCGGTATCGGCGAGGGTCGGCCAGGACCTCCCGCAGGGACCGTTCGATCGATGCCCGCGGAATCGTACTCTCGTTTACATAGCCGACGCCGAGATTGATGTCGATATCGTCGCGAAAGTCGGCCGCGAAGGCCGCCATCATGCGCGCGACCGGCGACGGCTGTGCCGAGAGGCCGCCATACTCGGACAAGAGGGGGTCATGCACGTCCATGGCAGGTCAATAGGGCTGGGAGTCGTTCTCGTTTTGTGGCCGGGCCGCGGCAATGCCACCGCCTGACGCTATGGTACCAGATCGGCGCCGCCCGGGGCCAGAGTCCGGAGCCGAGGACCGGCCCAGGAGTCATCGCCACAGCTCTGCGCCGACGTCTTTGGAAGTTTCCTTCAGGCCACCTGATACCGATATGCGGGGACTTCCTCATCGCGGATCTCGTCGAGGTTTGCCACGGCAAGCCGTCCGCGCTCGTCGAGGTATTCCACGCGCGCGGCCACGTCGGTAAGGGCAAGAAACGCATGGAAAGCGGTCTGGCGATCGTAGAGGCGGCCGGTGATCTCGTCGATCGTCAGCGGTTGCGGAGAATCGCGCAAGACGGCGAGAACCCGGTCTATGCGGCGCATGTGGCTCGCCCGAATACTCTCGATCCGATCGTAGACGTCGTGGACCGGCGGTTCGTGGCCACCCATCACCAGGCTGATATCCGGGATTCCTTTCACCTTGTCGAGACTCTCCAGGTAATGGCCCAGTCCCGTATAGGGGGCAATGCTCTCCGGCCACTGCTGCGTGATGGTCCGCGACAGGATATGGTCGCCGGCCAGGAGGACGTCGTCCACGAGCAGGCAGACATGCCCCGGGCTGTGGCCCGGCGTGTGGAAGACTCGCACCCCGTCGATATCACGGCCTTCCTCCAGCAACAAATCGACCGGGACGCTTTCGAGTCGCCGTTTTGTGCGGCCGAAGCCCTCCAGCAGTCGGGAACGGTCCGCCTCGGCCACGCCCGCGCGCCGCAGGAATGCCCTGAAGGCATGCTCGGCGATCATCAGCCGCTCCAGCCCCGCGGAGACGACGCGCCGGTCCAAGGCGTGGACCCCGATCTCCGCTCCCGTGCGGCGGACGATTTCCGCGAGGCCGCCGTAATGGTCCACGTGGGCGTGAGTGACGAGGATACGGCGGAGGTCTTCGGGGCGAAAGGACTCGCCGAACTCGGCCCCGACCGTGGAAAGCCCCGCCCAGATCGTCTCGGTGGCCGCCGGGCTGCCCGCGTCAACCAGCACGGGAGCGCCGGCCCCCAGCAAAAGGTAGACTCGCCCGCTGAGGTTCGGCATGAAGTCGAAGGCAATGCGGTAGATCCGCGCGCCGGATCGCGTGGTGAAACGCTTGATTGGAGGAAGATTCGGCATCGACAGACTCAGAGGTTGATTTCGGTCTCACCATGTTGAGCGGCCGCGACCGTGTTGGAGCAAGGCGGCTCGGTCGGGAACGGGTGGCTGAGATGCGTGGTGGGCCATTAGGCACTGTCCAGGAACAACTCCGTGGTTTTGTCGCCTTTTGCTCCGCGAAAGGCGACCTTGTTCGTGGACGAATCCTTAGGAGACGACTTCGATGTGTTTTTCGGACGCCTCGGTGATTTGCCCCACCTCGGTCGCGGCGAGAACGCCGGCAGCTTTCAACTCTTCGACCAGCCGAGCGCTTTGGTCCGCAGCGACTGCGAAAAGCAATCCTCCCGAGGTCTGGGCGTCGCACAAGAGAAGCATCTCCTCCTCGGAAACACAGGCGTCGGGGAATACGCACGGGCCGACGCACTGCCGGTTGCGGTGCGTGCCGCCGGGGACGAACCCTTGCTTCAACAGCTCGCGCGTCCAAGGCAGGACCGGGACCGAAGAAAGCTCAATTCGGGCGCCCAGGTTGCCTTCGCCCAGCATTTCAAGCAAATGCGCCAGCAGTCCGAACCCCGTGACGTCCGTGCAGGCGCGCACGCCGACCCGGCGCCCGACCTCTGCCGCCGCGGCGTTGAGCGCAGTCATGCTCTCGATTGCGCACCGGGCGGCCTCTTCCCCGGCCTTGCCGGCCCGCAGCGCCGTGGCGACGATCCCGGTCCCCAGCGGTTTGGTGAGCACGACCTTGTCCCCGGGCCTGGCGCCGACATTCCGCCAGATCTTCTCGGGATGGACGAAACCGGTGACGCAAAGCCCGTACTTGGGTTCGTTGTCGTCGATGGTGTGGCCGCCGACGATCTCGATGCCTGCCTCCTTGGCCTTTTCGGAGCCGCCCCGCAGGATCTCACCGAGCGCGGAAAGCGGAGCGGCCTCGCTCTTGCGCGGGAAGGCGACGATATTCAGGGCGAAAGCGGGCGTGCCGCCCATGGCGTAGACGTCGCTTAACGAGTTGGCGGCGGCGATGGCGCCAAACCAGTAGGGCTCGTCGACCACGGGGGTAAAAAAGTCGACCGTCTGGACGATGGCAAGCTCGTCCGAAATGCGGTACACGGCCGCATCGTCGGAGGTGCTCGTGCCCACCAGTACGTTCGGATCGGATATCTTCGGCAAGCCGCTCAGAACCTGAGCGAGGTCCTCGGGACCGAACTTGCTCGCTCAGCCGGCGCAGTGCGACAGCTCGGTGAGCCGTTTCGGGACATGGTCCATGACAGTCTCCTGGGAAAAAGGCCATCTTCAATTCCATCAACTTGACTTTCCTCGCCGGGACAGTCAAGATGCCGAAATGGTTTTCCGCTATCTTGTTCGCAATTGGTTGCAGAATGCGGCGCGGGACAAACTCCGCGAGGCCGTCACGGAAGCGGCCCGCAAGCAGGTTTCCGACGCGGCCGAGGAGAGTGCCGCCGAGCCGGGCGCCGAGCAGGAAGAACGCCCGGCGGACGTGGGGATCCTCTTCGCACTGGGCATCGAGTCCGGCGGGCTGGAGGACCTCCTGAGCGGCGTGATCACGACCCGCGGCTACGGCTTTACGGCCAAGGCCGGCGGGTACAGGGGACGCAGCATCGTGGTGTTCCGTTCCGGGGTCGGGTCCGTCGCTGCTGGCCGTGCGGCGGAAGCCATGATCGCCGGGCACGAGCCGAAGTGGATCATCTCGGCTGGCTTTGCGGGGGGGCTGGCCGACGGGATCCAACACGGCGACGTGATCATGGCCGACGAGCTGATCGATGCGTCGGGGCAGCGGCTGAGGGTCGATCTGAGAGTCGATTCCGAGTCGCTGGCGAAGACGCCGGGCGTGCACGTCGGCCGGCTGCTCACGGTCGATGAGGTCGTCCGCCTGCCCGCCGAGAAGCGGTCGCTCGCCGCGCAGCACCACGCGCTTGCCGTGGACATGGAGAGCTTCGCGGTCGCCGGAGTATGCCGCGAGCGCCAGGTCAAGTTCCTGGCCGTTCGCATCGTGACCGATGCTGTCGACGAGCAACTGCCGCCGGACCTGGAGCGGCTGCTGCGTCAGAACACCCGCCTGGCGAAGTTGGGGGCGGTGGTGGGGACCGTGTGGAACCGACCCGGCAGCGTCAAGGACATGTGGCAGCTCAAGGAGACGGCGCTGGTCGCCTCGGATCGCCTGGCAAAGTTCCTGGCCGCGACGATCGAGCAACTCGTCCGAGTCGGGTAAACAGCTACGGGTGGACTTAAGTATCTCGATAACGCGTCTGGGGAATTTCCTGAGACGTTCGTCGCGCCGGAGCCCGGCGACTGCCTGCCGTCCATGCTTGCTCGGGACCATCGAGCGATACGCAGCCCCGGGGGCGCCGGTTCAATAGAATGCGCGGCCTGTGTAACTGCACCCGACGAGGTACACCCACTTGCCCTCTTTTCGCATGCGGGTAACGTGCGCAATCTGGGCATGGAGGTAGGTCAGGCTGGGAGGCGTGCCCAGGGCCACAACGATCGATGCGGATTCCGGAGGTCTCGGCGAGAGGAAGGAGAAGCCGCCCGCCGCAATATCGTTGCACTGGACCTGGTAGAACTCAGCCGGATCGGGAAGCTCCCCGTCCTGGACCGGTGCGATCGATTGGCGGTACGGGTAGGACCGCCGCGGGCGGCTGCGACGTTCCACGTTGATCGGCGACGGACGACGAACCGGGACCTTTCTCGAATCTGCTGCGTTGGGGTGTTGCCGATTTCGCTCCTCCGGTTCGGAAGGCGGATTGCCCGCGGGCGTGTTTGCGTCCGGCGTTTCTTCCGGTTGTTGCCTCTTTTGCTGCTCGGTGATATCGATCCCGGTTGCGAGGATCGATTCGATTTCGCCCTGCGCGTCGCACACGGTGTTATACGTCCAGGCAACCCGTCGCCGCTCGGAATGCTTGGTCAGCAAGCAACTTTCGAATTGGACCGGGCCCAGCCCGTGGCGAAGTCCGTCGAAGATGGACTTGAACAGATCGAGTTCCTCGGCCACGGGCAGGACGTCCCAGACCGGCCGGCGGCGGATTTCGTCCAACGAGAATCCGGTCAACCGCTGGCACGCTTCGTTGATATGGACGATTTGGCCGCGAGCGTCGAGCACCAGCACGATCGCGCCGACCGTCTGGAGCATCCCGGCCGAGAGGCGGCGTTCGGTGGCCAAAGCCTGCTCGACGCGGCAACGCGCCACGGCAGTCGTCACCACGTGGGCCACCGTTTCGGCGAACAGCAGGTCGCCGGCGTCGAAGATTCGCTCGTGGGAGCTGCAAGCCGCCAGGGCGCCAAACGACCGGTGCGGAAGGCACAGCGGCACAGCCAGGGCACTTTGAATGCCGTGCCGGGAGAGGAAACGGTCCTGGAACCGTCGGTCGGCGGCCAAGTGCTCGGCGGCCACGGGATGGCCGACCTGAAGGACGTAGCCCGCCAACGACTGCGCGCCGTCCAAGGCGACATGGTGCACGAGCGGCTTGTTGCCGCCGTACCGTTGCCTCGTGACCAGTTGCAGGGTCAATTGCCCGCCGTTGGGATCGCTTTCGGCGACCAAAAAGCGGTCTGTCCCGACCATGTCGGCAATCAAAGCCGCCGCATCGTGCAGCAGGATTTCCGAATCCGGAGCGGCAACGGCCCGGCGGCCGAGCGCGACGACAGCTTGCTGCCGCCTGAGCGGATCGTGCGACTGCTCGGCGCCGGCTGCGGTGTCCAGAGGGGTGATGGCTACCGTTTCCATTTAGAGAACCACCGTCCGCTCCTGGAGGGAGAAATTCGGGGGCACCACGGGCGTCGGGTATTTCCCGTCGTGGACGAAGGTCCGGTTGCGGCCGTAACGCTTGGCCTCATCGACCGTCGCATCCAGCCGGCCGAGGAGCGACTCGGTGGTGTCGGTCGGCGTGGCATCGGCGACTCCGCAACTGAGCGTCACGCGAGCATCGCGGCCCGCGACTTCGAGTCGCGTCAGCTCCATCGTCTGCCTGAGTTTCTCCACGATGCTCGTCGCCGCGCGGGCATCTCCGTCGGGGAACAGAATCACAAATCGCTGGCCCCGATACCGCGCGACGAGACTGCTGCCGCGGGTCTCCGTCGACGCCAATTGCGCCACGGCGCGGATCATCTGGTCGCCGAAGTGCCGGCCGTGGCGTTCGTTCAGCCTGGCGAAGTGGTCGATATCCAGCATGGCCACCGCGAGCGGCCGGACACGCTGGGGATCTTGGTTCCACCATTCGATCAACCCGATCTCCAGGCCGGCCCGGTTGCCCAGCCCGGTCAATGGGTCTTCTCGCCGAGAATCGCCGGCCTCTAGGAGCCAATGTTCTCGCCGGGCGATCCCCACCATCGCCTCATCGAGAACGTCGCGGAGATGATGGTTCGCGTCGAGTAGCCTGTTGGCCTCGCAAGCCGCCCGACCGCGGCTCTCCTCGAAACTTGCTTCGACATGGATGCAATCGATGCTTTCGTTCGCGTCCTGGACACGATTCGCCTGCCGCTGTATCGCTTCTTGGACGCTATCGCAGATCGCGGCCAGTTCGGGCCGGTCCTTGTGCAATGGTTCGAAAGCATCCATGGCCCGGTCACGTCCCCGCAGGTACTCGTCATTGGCATCGTGCAGTGCCCTCAACCGGCCGCGGAGCCATTCGGGCGACGCGGGCGAGGCGGGGTTTCGCAGATCCTCGGCGATGTCGACCAAGAGACCGTCGTAGCCGTGCACTTGGTTCTGCAGTTCGATCACGGACGACTCACTGGGACTCGGCTCGCGGGGCACGTCCATTTGCAGTTCGTCCTGGCCGGCGGCGCCGGCCGGCTCTTCCTCGTCCGGGGCAATCGTGGGGGATTCGGGTGGGACATCGCGTTTCTCAATCGGCTGAGCGGCGTCCGAAAGCTCGGTGTCCGGCTCGGGAACGACGGTGAACAACTCACCCGTCACGCAGGACGGCATCGCGCGAGCGAGGGCCGGAGACAGCGGCGCCGCGATCTCTGCCGGCGGCTGCTGCTTCGCCAGGTAGACTGCCAAGGCGAATCCAACCCCGAGATTCACCACGGCAATCAGAAGAATATAGACGACCACGGCTGTTTTCTCGCGCAGGTAGCCATTGCCGATCCAACCACGAGAAGTCGCTCCGAGCGCGGGCGATCCTCCCGATCAAGTGTAGGCCATCATAATTGCGATGCGGTAGGTGCCGTACCGTGCAAGGCAGAATGGCTACTCCTCGACCGGCAAGAATCGGGAGGGAGCCGTTGGTCGAGATTCCGGTTGTATCGGATGCAAGGAAGCTGCCGTGCGCAATCATGCCGGGAGGGCCGGCGTGAATCGGGCCCCATTTCGTGCTTCCGGCCCGGATGGTCCGAGTCAACGCAAGGTCCGCCCGGCATTCAGTTCATTTCCGAGGCTTCCTCCCAGTGCTCGTACAGCGTCCGGAGAGTCGCCTTCTCGGACTCGATTTGGGCCATGATGCCCCGTACCAGGTCGCCGTCGCGATGGGTGTCGGGCTGGGCCAGCGCGGCGTGGAGTTCCTCGATGCGGGCCTCGATTTCGAAGATGTCTTTCTCGATGTCGGGCACCTTGCGGTAGGGAAACTTCCGTTTCCTCGGCGGTTTGCCGTCCGAACCCGCCGCCGGCGACGGTTTCGACGGCTTGGAGTCCTTCGCCTCTTTGCGGGAGGATTCCTGGGCGGCTGCCTCGCGGTCGCGGACGAGGCGGAGCCAGACGTCGTAGTTGCCTTCGACGGCTCGAACTCGCCGTGGCTCAATCACCAGGAGGTGATCGGCTACACGATTGACGAAATAGCGGTCGTGGCTGACGAAGAGCACCGTGCCGTTGAACTCTCGCAACGAACGTTCCAGAGAGTCGCGGGCCCACAGGTCGAGATGGTTCGTCGGCTCGTCGAGCACGAGGAAGTTGGCGTCGCGCGCGGCCAGGCGGGCCAGGGCCGCACGGCACCGTTCCCCGCCGCTGAGACTGCCGACCGTCTGCAATGCCGTATCGCCGACGAGTCCGAACCTCGCGAGCAGATCGCGGCGCCGCTGGAGCACGAATTCCTTGTGAGACGGACGGACCGCGTCGACGACATCCATATCGTCGGAAAGCGAGCCGAGTTGCTGGTCGAAGTAGCCGACGACGACCCCCTGGCCGAGACTCACTTGTCCGGCATCGGGCGACATCAGCCCCATGAGGCAGCGCAGGAGCGTTGTCTTGCCCGAGCCGTTCGGTCCCAAGAGGGCCCATCGCTCGCCGCGCTGGATGTCAAACTCGACGTTCTCGAAAAGGACGCGATCATAGCTTCTCTTGAGCCCTTCGGCCCTGAGCACGATGTCGCCGCTCCGCTCGGCCTCGGGAAAGCCCATCACGGGGGCCGAGATTTCGCGGGGGGGATCGACGCGCTCGATCCGCTCGAGTTTCTTGCGGCGGTCCTCGGCCTGGGCGTGCTTCTGGCCGTAGGCGTTGCGGCGGATGAAATCCTCGGTCTTGGCGATTTCGATCTGCTGCTTCTCGTAGGTCCGCTGCTGCACCAGGAGACGCTCGGCTTTCTGGCGCCAGTAGGCGGAAAAGTTGCCCGTGTAGCTGTCGGTCGTGCCGCGGAAGAGTTCCAGGGTGCGGTTGGTGACCTTGTCGAGAAAGTACCGGTCGTGGCTCACCAGCAGCATCGCGGCGGAACTGGCGGCCAGGAATTCTTCGAGCCACTCGGTGGCCTCGATGTCCAAGTGGTTCGACGGCTCGTCCAGCAGCATCAGGTCCGGCTCCGACAAGAGCAGCTTGGCCAGCATCAGCCGGTTCTGCTCGCCGCCGCTGAGCGAATCGACACCCAGTTGAAAGGCCGCGGGCCGGAATCCCAGCCCCTCAAGCACCCGTTCGATCTTGTGGTCGAGGTTGTAGGCGTCGTGGCGGTGAAGTTCCTGCTGAAGGTGATCGAAACGGGCAGCTAACCGGCGGTGTTCGGCGTCGTCGCGAGTTTCCGCCAGGGCATGCGCGACCTCGATCGCTTCGTGCTGCATGGCGACGAGTTCGTCCAATGCGCTGTGGGCCTCGTCCCAAACCGTCCGGCCCGGCTGGAAGGTCGGCTGCTGTTCCAGGTAGCCCACGCGGGCGGACGGGTGGATCGCGGCGGTGCCTCCGTCGGCATCCTCTCTTCCGGCGATGATCCGCATCAGGGTTGTCTTGCCGGCGCCGTTTGGGCCCACCAATCCGATCCGGTCGCCGGGATGAATGTTGAACGTCACCCCGTCCAGGACCGCTTCCGGGCCGAAATGCTTTCTGACACCTTCCACCGAGAGGACAATCATGTTCCGCTTACTGGCTTACACTTCTGAGGGGAATGCAAAGCGCCGAACGACAGATCAGACGAACTCCCGTAGGATGTCCTTCTGGGGCCGTCGCAAGGACCTGGCGAGTCGTTCGGACGGGCAGATTTCTTCCTGCCGACTGCCTGGCGGCGATTGCCAATCTTACCATGATACCCATCCTCGGGGTTTGCTGGGAGATACCTGCGTTCGAGGCTCTTCCCCTCTCCCCCTCCCAGGCTTCCGCCTGTCGCGGCCATGGGTTACGATGGGTGGAGGGATCGCAAAGGGAGCCAGCGCGTGCCGACGTCTGTCCGTGATCTGATCGCCGAGCGTTTTGCCGGGCTGGACCCGCGGAACCCGCAGTACGCCGTCGAGGTCGTGGACCGCGTCCTGGCAGCCGGACGCGAACTAGGGGCCAGCGACGTTCACCTCCAACCGGCGGCCGAGGGGGTGGAACTCCGCTACCGGATCGATGGCGTGCTGCAGCCCGCCGGGCTGTTTCCGTCTGCCCTGGCCCCGAATATTGTGGCGCGGCTCAAGGTCCAGGCCGATCTGCTCACCTACCGCACGGACATGCCCCAGGAAGGGCGCATCCGCGCGCCGGCCGGCGATATTGAGATGCGCGTGAGCACCTTCCCTACACTCTTCGGCGAAAAGGCCGTCGTTCGCTTCTTCGCCGGATCGGGCCAGTTCCGGCGGCTTGACGACTTGGGACTCCCGAAAGACGTGCTCGCCAGGCTCCGGCAGTTGTTGGCGGAGACCTCGGGTGCGATCTTCGCGACGGGGCCTGCCGGCAGCGGCAAGACCACCACCATCTACGCCTGCCTTAGGGAACTGGTCACCCAAGGTGGTGGACGCAGCCTGGTCTCGCTGGAAGACCCGATCGAAATGCCCGTGCCGGGGGTCGCCCAGGCCCAGGTCAACGCCAATGTCGGCTTCGATCTGGCCACCGGTTTGCGGTTCCTCATGCGTCAGGATCCGGAGGTGATCATGGTCGGCGAGGTTCGCGACCGGGACACCGCCGAAACCGCTTTTCAGGGAGCGTTGACCGGCCATCTCCTCCTGAGCACATTCCACGCCGGCAGCGCGGCCGAGGCGATCGGACGGCTCTCCGACATGGGGATCGAACCCTATCTGCTCCGTAGTGGTGTTCTGGCGATTCTCAATCAGCGACTCGTCCGGCGGCTATGCACGTGTGCGCGCGCGACCGCGGAACCCGCGGAGCGCCTCGGATTGCCCGTGGAACAGGTCTACGTCCCCGTGGGCTGCCAGCAGTGCGGCGGGACCGGCTACCGGCATCGCTTGCTCCTGGCGGAAATGCTCACGCCCGAACGCACGGAGTTGGGCCGGGCGATCCTCTCCCGTTCCGACACGGCGACCCTGGAAGCGCTTGCCGTTCAAGCCGGGATGGCGACTCGCTGGCAGCGGGCGTACGACGCGGTCCGGACCGGTCTGACGAGTCCCGCGGAAGTGCGGCGCGTGCTCGGCTTCTCGGATCAGCCAACCGTTGAGCGCCGCCAAGGGTCCTGAACGTCTGACGGCCGGTGGCTTCTTTCGCGAACCGTCTTCCAGTAAGATATCGCGCATGGGGCAATTGGGGGCGATCCCCTCATCCGCCGACAATGGAGTACGCATGATGAATACGACCGTCTGCCCGCGAGTGTTGGGTTTTCTGATCGCCGCTCTTGCCGCCGTGTCCGTCTCCGCCGCGCAACCTCCGTCGCCTTTCGGCCCCTTGCCTGCCGAGAGACAGATCCGTTGGCACGAGATGGAGTACTACGGTTTCATCCATTTCACGGTGAATACCTTCACGGATAAGGAGTGGGGCTACGGAGACGAGAGCCCGAAGATCTTCCGGCCCACCGACCTCGACCCGCGGCAGTGGGCCGAGGTGGCGCGGGAGGCCGGCATGAAGGCACTGATCATCACCGCCAAACACCACGATGGCTTCTGCCTTTGGCCGAGCAGGTATACGGACCACTCCGTGAAGAACTCCCCCTGGAAAGACGGCCAAGGAGACGTGCTGGCCGAATTGGCCGCGGCCTGCAAGGACAACGGCCTGCGGATGGGCGTGTACCTGTCGCCCTGGGACCGCAACCATGCCGAATACGGCACGCCCAAGTACATCGAATACTATCGCAATCAGTTACGCGAGCTGTTGACGAACTACGGCGAGATCTGCGAGGTCTGGTTCGACGGTGCCAACGGCGGCGATGGTTTCTACGGCGGTGCCCGCCAGACGCGGCGAATCGACCGGCTCACCTACTACGACTGGCCGAACACCTGGAAGCTTGTCCGCCAGTTGCAGCCAATGGCGGTGATGTTCAGCGACGGTGGGCCCGATGTCCGCTGGGTGGGCAACGAGAGCGGCACCGGCAGCGCCACGAACTGGGCCTCCTTGCGGCGAGCCGAATTCGCCCCGGGCATGGCGGATCCCAAGGCGTTGGCGCAAGGCCAGGCCGACGGCACGCACTGGATCCCGGCCGAGGTGGACGTCTCGATCCGCCCGGGCTGGTTCTATCACGCCGACCAAGACAGCCGGGTCAAAACCGTCGACCAGTTGCTGGAGATCTAACCCCGCTCACACCCTGTCAAGTCGGCTGAACAACTCGACGGTGTCGACAAAGGCGACCGAAGAGCCCTTTAGGGTTTGCAGGGCCGCGTCGGGATCTTCGAAGCGGAAGACCAGCACCGCCTGATCGCCCATCCTCGTGGCAAAGGCGTACATGTACTCCACATTCAGCCCCGCCGCCGCGATGGGGTTGAGCACTTCGACCAGCCCGCCCGGGCGGTCCGCGACCTGAACGGCCAGCACGTCGGTTACGGTTGCCCGGACGCCGTTTGCCTCCAGGACCTCTTTGGCCTTCTGCCAGTCTCGCACAATGAGCCGCAGGATGCCGTACTTCTGTGTTTCGGCCAGCGAAAGGGCGACGATGTTGATGCCCGCCTCGGCCAGCAGCTTGCAGGGGACGATCAGATGCCCTGGCCTGTTTTCGACGAACACGGAAAGCTGGTGGATCTTCATGAAGCCTTGTCCTTGTGTCGTTGGTCGACGACCCGGCGGGCCTTGCCTTCGCTTCTCGCCAGTGTGCGAGGTTCGACCAGGCGCACGTCGATGCCCACGCCCGCGGCCTGCCGGATTCTGCGGGTCAGCTTCTCTTGCAGTTCCTCGAGCACGCCGATCCGGTCGCTGAACATCTCCGGCGTGACTTCGACCCGCACTTCCGCGCGCTCCTGGTCGTCCTGCTCGGTCAGCACAATTTGATAATGGGGGAGCGTCCCCTTCACCGCCAGCAAGGCCGACTCGATCTGCGATGGGTACACGTTGACCCCTCGGACGATGAACAAATCGTCACTGCGGTGCGACACCCGGAGGATACGCCGTAGCGAGCTTCCGCACGGGCACGGCCCGGGACAGATGGCCGTCACGTCGCCCGTGCGGTAGCGCAGCATGGGCATGGCCTGTTTCGAGAGTGTGGTCAGCACCAACTCCCCTTCTTCTCCGTCGGGCAGCGGGCAACCGGAGGCCGGGTCGATGATTTCAGGAAAGAAATGGTCCTCCAGCACATGTAACCCCTGATGGACCGGGCATTCCCCGGCCACGCCGGGACCGACGATCTCTGCCAGCCCGTAAATATCGAACGCCTCGATGTCGGCGGCCTGTTGGATCCGGGACCGCATCGGTTCAGACCACGGCTCGGCGCCGAACACACCCACGCGGAGCCCCAACCGCCGCAAGTCGACTCCCAGTTCCTGGGCACGATCGGCAACCTGGAGAAAAAAGCTGGGCGTCGAACAGAGGACGGTGGTGCCGAAGTCCCGCATGACATCGATTTGCCGCTCGGCATTGCCGCCGGAAATGGGAACGACCGTGGCCCCGATCGCCTCGGCGGCATAGTGGACCCCCAGCCCGCCCGTGAAAAGCCCGTAGCCGTAGGCGTTCTGGACGACATCGTGCGGACCGACCCCGAACCGCACCAACGTGCGGATCATGGCTTCGGTCCACACACCCAGGTCGGCTCGCGTATAGGGCACCAAGACCTGCCTGCCGGTAGTGCCGCTGGAGGCATGAAGGCGGACCACCTCACCCATCGGGACTGCGAACAGCCCGAGCGGATATCCGTCGCGGAGATCGTCTTTGGTGACAAAAGGCAAACGCGCGAGGTCGTCGAGCGTCCGCACGTCGGCGGGCACGAGGCCGACCTCCGCCAGCCGTTGGCGATACAAGGGCACCTTGTCGTAGGCAAGCTGGACCGTCTGCCGAAGGCGCTCGGTCTGCAACTGCCGGAGCTCCGCCGGCGGCAAGAAGTCCGGGCTCGGCCCAGCGCGAAACGACTGGGCTGTTAGCGATAAAGGCCAAGAGGTATGGTCCACGGTCTTTGCCCTCCCGAGAGATTCTGCGCGGTCCGGCCGTCCCCGGCACAGTATACACACACGCCGGACTTCGAGCCACCCGCGTCGTGTCCTTCTCAATCGCACGGTCGCGTACTCATCCGTCACACTCCCAGGACCACTCTCGAAGTCGCGTTCCGGTTATCGGGTTGGCTGCGTTGCCGCTGCCAAACCGGACTGGCTTGACAGGCGGACCGATCGGGACTACTGGTAGAGAGCGGGGCGATTTGCCCGAGAGTCCGTTTGCCCGCAGTGCCCAACGGAGGCTGCCGAGGCCAAGGTATGTTCCACCAACCCCAAGGAAATGATAACATGAGCCGACGATCACGAATCACGCGCCGCGGGTTTCTGGGCGTCACGGCGGCTGCTGCGGGCGGAATGATGATGTCCTGCGGCCATAGCCTGAAGGCCAATCCCATCGCTACCCAGTCCGAATTCCCTTCCACCGATCACTTCTGGTACCGCATGCAGCCGGCGGGTCCCTACATCGACTCGCAGCGCGACGGCATGGCGTTCGGTTTTGCGGACGGGGCCATTCTCCTGTCGGAAGACAACGGCCGCACCTGGCCGCACCGCGTCGCGTTTCCCGACGCCGAACACATCACTTTCAGCCACATCCTCAACAGCGGAGACGTCCTTTTCGGCACGCGCGAGCGCCTGTACCTCGGCATGGACCACCTGAAGACGTGCCGGCCGGTTCCGGTGAAGGACGCCGCCGGCGCCGACTACCTCCCGCACAAGCCGCAGAATGCCGAGTTTCCCGGCTGGTATTTCCATCCGCTTTGCGGGATCAACTCGTGGGATGTCGGCGGCGTCGAGATGGTTGTATGGGGCAATTACTGCAACGTGCTGGGCGGTGCGTCGCCGGTGAATATCTACTACTCGACCGACGGCGCGCGGACCGTCAAGATCGCCTACGCCTTCGGGCAGAATCCCCACTACCGTGACAACGGCTCCGCCGGCGGAGGCGCGACGGGTACGCTACTGGGCGACGCCGGGAACCCGGTGTTTTGCCGCCACATCCACAGCGTGGCCTACAATCCGGCGGAAAACGCCTTCTATGCCTGCACGGGCGACCGTGACCAACCCGAGGGACGCGAGTGCCTTTGGCTGCGAGGGACCTACGACGCGAAGAAGGACGCCTGGGACTGGAAGGTCGTCGCGTCGGGCCCGCCGAACTCGCGTTATAAATCGGGCGGGATCAATTTCGCGGACGGGAAGCTCTACTGGGTCGCCGACGCGAACGGCCCCACCCCGCACGACCGGGGAATTTTTCGGTGCGACCCGGCCGACCTGGCCGATCCCAAGGCGCACACGCTCCTGTTCAACCCCGAGTATGAGTCGGCGAACATGATCATCCAGGACGGCGTGATCCTGGCGTCGCACTATGCAACCGCCTCGCCGTACTTCACGGGAATCATTATTTCCCCGGATATGGGCAAGACCTGGGCGCAGTACGATCTCAAGGAGTTCGGGAGGCGCTCGCCGGTCCGCTTCCACAAGAAGAACAGCGACGGCTGGTTCCGGACCGATTTGAGGTCGGGATGGATCGGGCGAGCGGAGGTATTGTTCATCAAGCCGAAGAACAGGTCTTGAACCGAGAACCTCGGTCTCAGGAGCGAACACGATGATCCGTCTTGGAACACCTCGTCAAGCTCTCGGAGCCTGCGACCGGCGGGGCCGTGTGGAAATGGATGGCTTTGGAGAAGGGCGTCCTCGTTGCCTTGATCGGCAGCAAGGAATTCCCGGCGGCCGTGCTTCGCTCGGAACACAGGCGGAGACTGTGCGCAATCAATCCTGGACTTCGGCCTGACTCGGGGTTGTGCGTTGTCACTGGCACGGCGGCCGGTTCGCGCGACTGAATAATCGAAAACAACAGCGGCGGCGAGACCGACGGATACCTGCTGGTGAACGCGCGGACCAGCGCGCGGTGGAACGTGCGGGGCACGTCGGCGGAGGTGGTCGACGACATGCGGAGCTAGCCGCACAGCGGCTTCAACGTGGACCGGTCGGTGTTGCCGGCGGCGCGCGACACAGCGCGCATCGAGCGGGTGGTGCAGCACATCACCCTCCGAGATTGTCGTAAAACCCCGCCCCAACCTGGCCCCGTCACACCGCCACCTGAAGCCCCCGCCCGCCGTGTTGGCCGCACCCATCGCTCAACATCCGTGTGTCTCCATCCATGTGTGTTCCTTGTGTCCCCGCACACGGACAGAAACACAAGGACATCCCAAACTTGTCCCTCGCTCCACGCCTGGCTCAGCCTCACGGTCGCCGTCGGCACACGCAGCCCGCCCAAGCCAATTCCCTAGTACGAGCACCAGCAATTGCCTTGCACAGCGTCGTTTTTCTCCTGATAATGGGTGGCTGGGGAATCAGGAGGCCGACCGGACGGCATAATAAGTGCCGCAGTGCATAGGAAACGTCCCAGCAGCGTTGCGGGCCGCAGGGATGTGTGGCGGTGGTGAAACCACGGCGCGTATGCGTAGGCGAAGTCGTGAGACGTCGGGCTTCCCGCCGTCGGAAGCCGAACTCTGACGAGTTTGGCTACGTCCTCCCACAGGGAGTTGCCGCAGATGGCGGCGTTGCATGGACCAGACCCGGAGATCGGAAGATGATGCACCGAGTGGTTCCGCTGTTGGGTTGGTTGGGGATTGTGCTTTGTGCCGTGCCGGAAACGGCGGGACAAGGCTACGCTCCCGGCGAGGCGGCCGCACGGATGACCGCCGCGCCGGGCTTTTCCGTCAACGTCTTCGCCGCCGAGCCGGATGTGCGGCAGTGCATCCTGGTGAAGCACGACGACCGCGGAAGACTTTGGGTAATCCAGTATCTCCAGTATCCGAACCCGGCCGGGCTCAAGCGCGTCGAGGTGGACCGCTACTCGCGGACGATCTACGACCGCGTGCCCGAGCCGCCGCCCAAAGGCCCGAAGGGGGCCGACCGGATCACGATCCTCGAAGACACCGACGGCGACGGCCAGGCCGACCGCTTCAAAGATTTTGTCAGCGACCTGAACCTCAGCACGAGCCTGGCCTTCGGCTACGGCGGCGTCTTCGTGATGCAGGCCCCCTATCTGCTCTTCTACCCCGACCGCAATCGCGACGACGTGCCTGACGGCGATCCCGAGGTGCTTCTCTCCGGCTTCGGCATGGAAGACGCGCAGGCCATGGCGAACCATTTGACCTGGGGACCCGACGGCTGGCTCTATGGGCTCAACGGCAGTACGACGACCTGCCGGGTCCGCGGCGTCGAATTTCAGCAGGGCGTGTGGCGGTATCACCCTCGGACGCGCGAGTTCGAGCTGTTTTGCGAGGGCGGCGGGAATATCTATGGGCTGACGTTCGACGACGACGGGCAGCTCTTCTACAGCTCCAACGGCACGCGTCCGGCCTGGCATGGCGTGCAGGGAGCGTATTACCACAAGCAGTTCGAGAAGCACGGGGAACTGCACAATCCCTATACGTTCGGCTACTTCCAATTCGTGCCTCACGAGAACTACCGCGGCGGCCACGTCACCTGCGGCGGATCGTTCTACTATGGCGATACGTTTCCGCCCCGGTTCCGGGGGTCCTACATTGCCGCGAACCTGCTGGCCCACGACGTCTACTGGTTCCGCTTCTCTTCGCTGGGTTCAACGTTCCGCTGCCGCCGGGAGGGTGAACTGCTCTTGACCAACGACACCTGGTCGGCGCCCGTGGATTTGACCGTCGGGCCCGACGGCGCGGTCTACGTGGCTGATTTCTACGACAAGCGGACCGCCCATCCCGATCCGGATGCCGAGTGGGACCGCACAAACGGCCGGGTCTACCGCATCCAGGCGGCCGGCGCGAAACCGAAGCCGCACGTGGACTTGAACGCACTCTCGAGCGACCAGCTCGTGGACCGCCTGGGCGACGCGAACCGCTGGTACGCCGGCGTTGCGCGGCGGCTCCTGGCCGAGAGGCGGGACGCGAGCGTCGTTGGACGGCTCCGCACGACGGCGCTGGAGACCAAGGACGATCACCTGGCGCTGGAGGCGGTCTGGGCGCTCAGCGCCGCCGGTGAAATCGACGATGCGGCGGCCGAGCGGCTGCTGGGGCATCGGTCCGCCGCGGTGCGTTACTGGACCGTGCGGCTGGAGGGCGACCGCCGCGGCGTCTCCTCGCGGATCCAGCCGCGGCTGGTCGACCTGGCCGCGAAAGACCCTAGTCCCGTCGTCCGGAGCCAGCTTGCCTCGACGGCGAAGCGCCTGCCGCCAGACCACGGGCTGCCGATCGTCTGGCAGCTTGCCCAGCGGAGCGAGGACCGCGAGGATCTTTATATTCCCCTGCTCCTCTGGTGGGCCGTGGAGACGAAGGCGGGCTCGGACCGCGCCGCGGTCCTGGAGATGTTCACGCGGCGAACTGCATGGGACGTCGAGATCGTTCGCGAAGTCATCCTGCCTCGCCTCGTCAAACGTTATGCCATGGAGCGGACGCCGGAATCGCTCTCGGCTTGCTCAAAGCTCTTGACCGCCGCGCCGGCGGATGCGGACCGCCGAAAGCTGCTGGATCACGTCAACGCGGGACTGGGGGGCAAGCAGCTCGGCGCGCCCCCGGCGGATTTCCTGGCCGAGGTCCGCCGGTTCGGCGATCCGGCGACGGCCGTCGATCCGGCCGTCCTGCAACTGGCGCTGGTCTGCGGCAGCGCCGCAGCGCACGACCGGGCAATCCAACTGGCGCTGAACCCCAAATTCCCAACACAAGAGCGCGTGATCATGGTGGACCTCCTGGCGCAGTTTGGCAAGCCCAGTTGCATTGTCCCGCTCCTGACGCTCCTCGTGCTGGAGGAACAGCACGACGTGGAGATCGCCGCCCTGCGGACCCTATCCCGGTTCGACGACGATCGCGTCCTCCAGAAGATCCTCCAGGAGTATCCCCGCTATAGCGACAAGCTCAAGCGGCTCTGCCGCCAGGCGCTGTTCGGCCGGCCCGCCTGGGCCCTGGCATTTCTCCACGCGGTCGACCGGAAGCAGTTCGACGCCCAGGCGGTAGCGGTCGAGGAACTCCGAGTGCTGGAGGTCTTTGAGAATGAAGAGATCGACGAGCTGGTTGTGAAGCACTGGGGGCGGGTGAGCCGCGGCACGCCGGAGGAAAAGCTTGCCGACATCCGCCGCTACAACAACGACCTGCGGGCCGCCCCGGGCGACGCGGCGGCGGGAAAGGCCGTCTTCAAGGAACACTGCGCCAAGTGCCACAAGATGTTCGGCGAAGGCGAGACCATTGGCCCCGACTTGACCACTGCCAACCGCAAAGACCGCGACTACCTGTTGACGAGCCTCGTGGATCCGAGCAGTTATATCCGCGTGGAATACCTGTCGGCGCAAGTGGTCACCACCGACGGCCGCATCCTGCAGGGGCTGGTCACCGAGCAAAACGAAAACACGGTTACCCTCGTCAACTCCAGCGCGGAAAAGACCGTGATTGCGCGCGGGGACGTCGACGAGATCTACCCTTCCCAAATCTCCCAGATGGCGGAAGATGTCCTGAAGCCGCTCACGCCCCAGCAGCTCCGCGACCTGTTTGCGTTCCTGGGGAGCGATGAGCCGGCGAAGAGCCCGTGAGGCGGTCCAGCCGTAGCGGATGGGGAATGGGGTGGTGGGGGAATGGAATGACGGGATGAGATTGAGAAGCGCTGGGCCGGTCGTTGCATCGTTTCACGTTTCCAGCGCCGTTTCCGCAGACGAAAGCAACACGTACGAGAGGATCCTGCCGTGGATGAGTCCAAGCCCAACTTTTCTCGCAGACATTTCCTGGCCGGCACGTCGGCAGTCGCCGCAGGCGCCCTGGTTCCCGGCGGCTCGCGGCGCCAAACCGAGGCAGCGGCGCCCGGCGACAAACAGGCCCTCATCGCCATCACCCTGGACCTGGAGATGTCGATGCACTATCCAACCTGGGACATGATGGAGTGGAACTACGAGAAAGGCAACTTGACCTCCGCCGTCAAGCAGTACACGGTCGAGGCCGGACGCCGGGTCAAGGCCAAGGGCGGCATCCTCCAGTGTTTCCTGCTCGGCCGGGTCCTGGAACAGGAGAACGTCGATTGGCTCAAGGAACTCGTCCGGGAGGGACATGCCGTCGGCAATCACACCTACGATCATGTGAGCGTCTGGGCGACGAGCCCCGAACAACTTCAATACCGCTTCCAGCGGGCCCCCTGGCTTATCCGTGGGAAGACCGTGCCGGAGGTCATTCGCGAGAACATCCTGTTGACCGAGGCGGCCATGGAAACGCGGATCGGAGTCAAGCCGCTCGGCTTCCGGACCCCCGGGGGCTCAACCGAAGGGCTCAAGGGCAGGCCGGACATTCAGAAGCTGCTCTTGGATCTGGGGTTCACCTGGGCGAGCAGCATGGCCCCCGGTGTTCCGGTAACGCCGGCGAACCCAACCGACGCTGACTTCCAGGCCGTTGCCGATGCGCAGGCATCCAGCCAGCCATTTGTCTATCCCACCGGCCTGATCGAGATCCCCATGAGTCCTTTGGGCGACGTGGCCTCGTTCCGCCGCGAAAAAGAGAAGTGGAAGCTCGGCGATTTTCTGAAGATGGTCGAGCACAACGTCCGCTGGGCGATCGACCACGGCGGCGTCTTCGACCTGCTGACGCATCCATCGATCATGGTCGTCGAGGATCCGGAATTTCGCGCCTACGAACTGATCTGCGACCTGGTCGGCGCCTCCTCCGGCCGCGCCCGAATCGTCGGCCTCGACGAGATCGCCAAGAGACACCAGGTCAAATAGCATGGCAAGGCATCAGATCCTGATCACCGTCGCCGTCCGCGTCGAGCGGGGTCAGCCAGTCGTAGGCGAAATCGAAGGTCGGTTCTTTCACGGCGCGGGTGGTGCGGGGGAACGTCCCATCGCCGCGGTTGGGCAGGACGACGACGCTGTCGGCAGCGTTGGCGAGGGCTAGGTCCGGCGAGCCGTCGGGGTCGAAATCAGCCGCATTCACCCAGGTCGGATCGACCGCCAGGTCCAGCGGAGCGCTCGGCGCAAAAGCTTTCCGTCCCCGCGCCGCATGACGTTCGCCAAGTTGTAGGCCAACACGAACATTTGCAGGCGAAGACCAAAGGGGGATACGTCCCATGATGCAGCGGTCCTGAATACCACAAATCATGTTGCCGACCTTTGAAAATCGGACGTATCCCCGTTTGGCAAGTCGTTTGGCACGTTTGGCAAGTCCCCGTTTGGCAAGCAGGGCAGCCAATCGCTGTGGCAGAGGTCTTTCAGGATTTCTCTTCTCTTGTGTGAGAGCGAGCATTCTCGCGCGGTCCGGAAGAGCAGGGGGCGGCTTTGCATCCAGTCCCTCCGGCAATCCGATCCGGCGGCCCGGCTACGGCAGGCTCGAGGGATTGCCCGCGGCAATCGAGGAAAGTTCGCGGTACAGGCCCATCTCAACCGTCTTTTCGATGAAGTGGACCGACCCGTCGGCAAACAGCGATTGCACGCCGCCTGGGTGATCGCTGCGGAAGTTCGGCGTGGTGTGCGGTCCGCCCTCGAAGCTCCGTCGGCAATCGGATTGGGCGGTCAGCTCAAGAAAGCTGTCGGTCACCGGCCACTTGCAGGGCGGCTCGACCGTGCAGCCGAAGACGCCGGCGACCAGCAGACCGGCGGAGACGGTAATGGGGCTGCCGATGCTGCCCGCCATCCAAGCGTTGCTTGCCTCGCAGCGGCCTTCTGGGCCTTCAAACGGCGTCGTACAACCGGCGCCGCGGCAGAGAGGCCAGTGCCCTCCGCCGGCGCCTTCGGCCGCGGCGATCGTGTGACTGGCGCCGTCGCGGATCTCCGACAATCGCGTAGGGCGGTTGGCGTTGAACGCGCCCCGCTGCTCCGGAGGGATTCGCTCGGCAGGCAGGCACCAGGCATCCGTAGCGCCTTTGGAGTAGATGTAGTCGGTGGCGGCGAAGACCGTACCGGCCGGCATGCCGAAGGGAGCCATCTGGGGGACGTCGAAAGGGTTTGTCTTGGAATTCGATGGACAGACGAAGGCCGAAACGATCGTCTGAGCAACCTGCGGCGACTGCATTGCCCAAGGCTGGTTGTCACGGTAGAACTCCTCCAGGTTTTCCTGCTCCAGGTAAGGCAGGATCAGAATGTTGGCGTTGCTGTAAACGGTCATTCCGTCGGCGGTCACGATGAGGCCCGGCGGGAACGAGCGGTGCACGTCGTGGTAGTTGTACAGTGATAAGCCAAGCTGTTTCAGGTTGTTCGCGCAGTGCATCCGTCGCGCGGCCTCGCGAGCCATTTGCACCGCCGGCAGTAACAGCGCGACGAGGACCCCGATGATCGCGATCACCACGAGAAACTCGACGAGCGTGAACCCCCTCGGTAGTCTCTTGCCCCTTGCCATACCAGGCTCCTTTTCTTAGCCGGAGAATCCCGGCGCCAGCATCCCGACCAATCGGTCCGGGTTGACGATTCCCCGTTCGATGAGATCGGCCTCTGCTCCGTGGAAAAGGCCGTTTCCCTCGACGTTGTCGAGGAGTTGGCCCAATCGATAACGTGCCGCCGACGCATAAAGCGGCATCTGCATCGTGTCGAAACCGTTCGCCGCCTCACGCCCAGCGTCCGCCACCGGGCGACTTACGATCGATCACTTTCCGTGCTGGCGAAGGTGAAATCGCGATGCGGAGATTCTCTCTTCACCAAATCCGGCATGAT
>JABWBD010000435.1 GCA_013360685.1 Pirellulales bacterium | reverse complement strand
CAATGCCTACAACGGCACACTCCTCTGGCAACGGCCGCTCGATCCGGACTTCATGATCCATCGCAACACGATCATCGCCACGCCGGACACGCTCTATCTGGCCGACGCAACCTCGTGCAAACTGCTGGATGCAGCGACCGGCGCGGTGAAGGATGAGATCAAGGTACCGGAAGATCTCGGCGACGGCCCCGCCTGGAAATGGATGGCGCTGGAAGGAGGTGTGCTTTACGCGATGGTCGGCGAAAAGGAGCCGCCGGGCGACGCCCTGAAAGGGCCGGGCTTCCGCGGCGCCGGTTGGCCGTGGTGGAAGATCGACCAGTACGCCTGGGGCTTTGGACGCACGATTCTGGCCATCGATCCGGCCGGCAAGAAGGTCCTTTGGCAGCACCACGAGTCGGAGCCGTTGGACACCCGCGCCATGTGCATGAATGGTGGGCGGATCTTCTTCTACAGCCATCGCAAGTTCCTCGGCTGCCTGGATGCCAAGAGCGGCCGGTCGCTTTGGAAGACCGACGATCCGGCCGTGCTGGAGGCCATCGGCGAACACCACCCAGCCCAGTTTCCCGCCACGGGATTCGCCACCAGCGCCTATGCGAAGTGCAGCGATGAGGCGATCTACTTCGCCGGCCCGACGCGGACGAAACTGGTTGCCGTCTCCGCCAGAGACGGCAAGCTGCTGTGGCAATATCCGCAAGGCGCGTTCCAACTTGTCCTGCGTGACAACGTGTTGTATGCCTTGGGCGCCAGCCAACCCAGTCAGAAGTTCCATCCGTTGACGGGCGAAGTCCTCGGCTCCCTGCCGAATCGAGCAGGCTGCACGCGCGCCACCGGCAGCGTCGACCGGGTCTTTGTCCGTGGCGGCGGCGACGGAACCATTTCGTGGGACATCGCCGCGGAAAGAATGCTGCCCATTTCGCCGATGCGCCCGGCGTGCCACGACGGCGTCGTCGTTGCCGGCGGTCAACTCTACTGGGGCCCGTGGATGTGCGGCTGTAATCTATCGCTGATCGGCATCGTCTGTCTGGGCCCGGCCGGCGATTTCAACTACTCGATCGAGGCCGCCGAGGCTGATCGGCTTCAGGTCGCGGCTCAGAACCCGGGCGACGTGGCCCCGCTGGAGCAGACAGCCGCCGATTGGCCGACGTACCGCCGCGACAACTCGCGGCGTTGTCGATCGCCTCAGACAATTGCCGCCTCCATGACTCAGCGGTGGCAATACACGCCCGACGTAATTCATACGTGCTCGGCGCCCGTGGCCGTGGGAGAGCTGATCTTTGTCGCAGGCTCCGATGGGATCGTCCGCGCCCTGAACGCCCAAGACGGCCAACTGCGATGGAAAACGTGCACCGGCGGCGCCATCCGCGTTCCGCCCGCGATCGAAGCAGGGCGTGCCTTCGTCGGCTCGGCTGATGGTTGGGTCTATGCCTTTGAGGCTGCAAACGGTCGTCTGCTATGGCGTTTTCGGGCGGCGCCCGTGGAGCGGAAGATCCCCGTCTACGGCTCGCTCAGCTCGACCTGGCCCGTGGCCAGCGGCGTCCTCGTGGCGGACGGCGTCGCCTATGCCGCTGCGGGGATCGCCAACTACGACGGCACCCATGTCTATGCGTTGGATGCCGTCACCGGCAAGATCCGGTGGCAAAACAACAGCTCGGGCGATACCGCAGGCGGACAAGGCGCCGGGGTCAGCGTACAAGGGGATCTCTTGTCTCTCGGCGGCAAGCTCTACCTGGCCGGAGGCAATCGGATTCGCCTCGCGGCTTACGACATGGCGGACGGCGCGTACCAAGCCCTGCAACCGGCCGGGGCGCCGACCGATCGTCGCGGTCCTCGCGGCCACAACCTCTTCGCGCGGGACGACGGTTCCCTATTGGTGTCCGGCTGGACGCCGCTCTATACGCGGCCGGAGGATGTGCACTTCATCGACCATGCCGAGTTCCCGCTCGGCGAAACCGCCTTCATCGTGTTGCAAGACGCCTTGGGCGTGGCCCTTCCCGGCCAAGGCGAAAGGGGAGGCCCGAAACCGGTGTGGACAGGAAGACCGTTCCAGGAACACGTGGCCGTGGCGCTGGCG
Source organism: Pirellulales bacterium (assembly GCA_013360685.1). Taxonomy (GTDB): domain Bacteria; phylum Planctomycetota; class Planctomycetia; order Pirellulales; family Thermoguttaceae; genus JABWBD01. Next base: position 4,538 of record JABWBD010000435.1, on the reverse strand, counting down.
GAGAACGCCGTGGTAGTCGCGGGGACCGATCGGGCCTTCTCCCAACCCGACGCCGCAGCGAAAGAGACCTATGGCATCGCCGCGATCAACATGGCCGATGGCCGTCTGCTTTGGAAGCATCCGTTGCCCGCGGGCCCGGTTGCCTGGGGCCTGGCCATCGACCGCCAAGGTCAGCTCGTGGTGACGCTCCGTGACGGCCGTGTGCTCTGCTTCGGACCGGCAAGTTCCCCTCCCACTGGCAGCCTGGGTGCGGTACGATAGCCGGCATGGGACCGTCCGCCCCTTCGGAACCGTCGCAACAGGAGATACGCCAATGAGACCCATGCTTGCACTGCTCACGCTGTTTCTGGCCGCGACCTCGATCCCGGCCCAGGAACAGGTCTTGCAGCGGTCCGAAGACGCCGACCGCGTGGCCAAGACCATCAAGCGGTTTCACGAAATCGACGCCGCCAACCCGTTCTGCACCCCTAGTTTCTGGGCGTGGGAGTTGCAGTTGGCGATTGCGAAGAAGGACGAATCGCTTGCCCGGGCGATTGCACAGGAATTGTACAAGCTCCAGGAACCGGACGGGAGTTGGGCCCTGGGAACGGATTGGAACCGGAGCGAATGGGATTTCAAGGCGAGGATGGCCGACGATGCGGAGAGCTGGGAGGTGGCCGAGGCGGCCAACGCGGTGTTGGACTACCACGAGGCTTTCGGCGACCCGGAGGCAACGCGTCGGGCCGCCAAGGCGGCCGAGTACCTGAAGAAGAACGTCGAATACGTCGACGGCAAACCGTACCTGCCTCACATGCCGGAATGCAACCACATGCTGCAGGCCCACAGCACGATCAATGCGGCACTGCTGTTGAGCAGGGTCAAGGGCTACGAAGCATTGGCGGCGCAACTCAAGGACGCTGGCGTGTCGATGAACTTCCAGCGAATCCTTACCTTTCGCGATCGAGAGAGACTCGTTCCGCCCAAAGTCGGCATGGAAATCAACGACTACGAAAAGATCCAGATCGGCTATTACCTGCTCCAGATGGGCGACCCACGGGGCCGGGAGATCCTTGCCCGGTATAAAGACATGAACGACATCAACCATCCCCGCGGCGCCGCGTATCTGGTGATCGTGTACACGCGGCTCGGCGATCACGAAAAGGCCAGGCACTTCGCCACGCTTCAAAAGGACATGAAACCGCGGCGCGGCTATGAGTTCGCCCTGCGGGATTTCATTGACTACGTATTCGAGCGGAGCGGGGCCTGAAAGAGCCATCGTCCTTATGCCTGTTCCTGCCGTTCCTCTCCCTCGTTTCCTCGTCACCTGCGAGCACGGCGGCAACCGGGTCCCTCCCGAATATGCCGGTCTTTTTCGCGGCAAGAAGGAAGTGCTCGCGAGCCATCGCGGATACGACCTGGGTGCGTTGGAACTCGCTCGCCGCTTCGCGCGCGGACTCGACTGCGTGCTGGTCGCATCCACCACGACACGGCTGCTGGTCGACTTGAACCGCTCTCTAGGTCATCCCAAACTGTTTTCCGAATACGCGGCGGCCTTGGATCGAGCGTCTCGGGAACAAGTGCTGGCGAAGCACTATCACCCACACCGCGCACGAGTCGAGGCGATCATCCGCGAGGCAATCTCACAAGGCCGGACCGTCCTCCACCTAGCGGTCCACAGCTTCACCCCTGTGCTCGACGGCGAAGTTCGCCGGGCCGACATCGGGCTGCTCTACGATCCCTCCCGGTCGCTCGAAACCGGACTATGCCGGCGGTGGCAGCAGTCGCTGCAAGAAGGCCGGCCTGAGCTCCGCGTGCGGCGGAACTATCCTTACTTGGGTACCGCGGACGGCATGGCAACGCACTTCCGCCGCGAGTTCGGCCCCGGGCACTACGCGGGGATCGAACTGGAGGTCAATCAGAGCTGGCCGGACGGCGACCGCCGCCGTTGGCTGGCGCTACAGCGGGTTTTGGTCGAGACGTTGACCCGCCTGCCGCCGATCCAGTAACGTGGGTCCACGGAACCTGCACGACCTTCGGATGATTCCCGTCTTCGCTCGAGCCTGGGCTGCCGGCGGCGAGAGAGCAACGATTTTCGTACCCGGTCCTCCCATCAAGGAATCGGCCATGAAGACCTCGATGGCTGCACGCTCGTGGAGAGTCTGTTTCGTCGCGGCCTATTGCTGTCTGCGAATCGCTTCGCCCGGGTTGGCGGAACAGCCTCCGGCCGCGGGCGTTGCCGTTTCGGCATCCAGCCAATGGGGGCCCGGCTTTGGGGCCGATGCGGCCGTCGATGGGATCGCCGGCGAGAACCTCAATTACTGGCAGACGGTGCAAGGGACCGACAAGGGGGCCTGGTGGCAGGCAGACCTGGGAGAGGTCGTGCCGGTGTACGGCCTTTCGATCGCGTGGGCCCGCTACCAGAACAAGTACCACTCGCCGCCGGCCACTGCGGTCGTGCAGGTCAGCTCCACGGGTGCGGCCGATTCGTGGAAAGACGCATTGGTGATCGGGTCCGGCGGAATCCCCCGCGACGAATCGTCTTACGAACCCGATCGGATCTGGAAGTACCCGCTGCCAGTCCCCGCGCAGGCCCGCTACGTGCGACTGCTGTTTCCCGAAGGGGACCAGCCGGGGGCCCGGTACGAAGGCTACCTTTGCATCGGAGAGGTGGAGATCCAGGCGCCCGGCATCGCGCCGCAAATGGTGACCATCGAGGCGGCATTCGGGAAAGCCGAAGTCAACGCCAGCCGGCCCGCGCTCGTGCGTCTGTTCCTGCAAAGCGGTGAAGGACCCGGCCGGCAATCCCTTCTGGCCACGCACGGACGCCGGTCCTGGGCGCGGGGCGGTTGCACTTACGTCGTCGGGGAGGACGGCACTCGCTACGAAAGCCGCACGGCGAAGCCCGGGCGGGTCAACGTGACCGAAGAAAGCGGCCGCACCGTGCTCAAGATCACCGGCGCCGGCCTGGCCCCCAGCGCCGATGGGCCGCCGGTCGCGGTCGAAGACTGGACCCTCTCGTCGCCCGGCGACGGATCGAAGCTCGTTTGGAAGGTCGTCCGCCGGTGGCAGAAGGACTTCACATCGGTGCTGGACGGAAGTCCGGGGCTTTTCTTCTCGTTCGACGCGCGCCACAGGCCCAATTCCACCACGAGCACGATCTGGTACGATCCGCTGCGGATCGTGGCCGGAACCAGCGATCTCTACCGCCTGGCCGGCGAAGCGGGAAGGACCTCCCAGCAGCACCTTCAAGTGCTTCGCGACCGCGACACCTGGGCCGTCTACAAGCTGTGGACCAACTGGGACTCTACGGCCGACCTGCGCCTGGAAGTGGAAGGCGGTCATCTCTATCGTCGCGGAAGTTTCTCGTGGTTGAGCGAGGCGGGCGCCGCGAGCGGTCCGTCCTGGCGGCAGAGTCACCGGGCCGGCGAAGTGGAGAAGATCACGCTTGCGATCGGCGGCGTCGAAAAGAGGTCTACCGGGTATCAACTGGCCGTCACACTTCCCGACAAGCCGACGGAAACGTCGCTCAAGCGGTTCTACGACTCGGTCCTCAACGGCGGGGCGGTGAACGACCAGAAGGGGTTCGACTTCGGCAACGAGACCGACGGCTGGTACTACGCCGGCTCGTGTTGGATGTACGGCGCCGCCCTTTCCGCGGGCGTTCCCGCCCCCGCACCGGCCTCCTTCCATCCCTACGACGCCGCCCAGGCGTTCCGCGAGCACCTGGCCCATGTCCTGAGCACGGTGGACGACGAGGGGCGGGCCCGTTTCGGCTACAACCAGGGCGGCCAGTGGGTGGACGACAACCTGCACACCATCATCGGCTTCCGCTTCTATCTTCTCCACACCGGCGATTTGCCCTTCATCCGCCAGAACCTGCAGTCCCTGGAACGGATGCTCCAGTACTTCATCCGACGGCGAGGTTCGCAGGGCCTTTTTGAGCTCGACGACGTGGGCGCCCACTGGTACTACGACGCCATCACCACCAGCGGCGTGAACGGCTATCACAACGCCTTCTTCTACAAGGCCGCCATGGACCTGGCGGAGATGGAGGAAGCGGCGGGAAAGGCCGAGCAGGCCGCGCGTTACCGCGAGTTGGCCGGTGCGGTCAAGGATGCCTACAATCGCGTGCTCTGGAAGGAAGACGCGCCGGGCGGGCCGCGCTATCTCGACTGGATCGACAGCAAGGGGCGGGAGGTCTCCTATTTCTGCGATTTGTGCCAGTGGCCGCCTGTCGCCGTCGGCATTGCCTCCGCCCAGCAGGCCCGCAAGATCGTCGCCACCGCCGACGCGCGGATTGCGGAGCTGGAAAAGGAGCACGGCTATGCGGGCGACGCGGGGCTGTCGGCGCTCTGGCCTGTCCCGCCGGATCTCAATCCCCATCCTTGGCAGACGTTCGGGCGGTACATGAACGGCGGCAGCCTGCTTTGCCAGACCTACTGGGAGATCCTGGCAAGGGCGAAAGCCGGCGATGCCGCCGGCGCCGCCGCGAGGCTGAAGCGGTTTGCGCGCCGGGCCGCGGAGACCCGTTGGGCCGGCGACAACGCCGCCGACATCCG
>JABWBD010000434.1 GCA_013360685.1 Pirellulales bacterium | reverse complement strand
GGGCCGCCGGGCAGCCGGCCGAGATCGACCTCCGCGCAGACCGGCGCTGCCACCCGCCCCAGCGCGCCCTGGGGATCGTCGATGATCAAGGTCTGATCCGGGCCTTGCCCGGCCGAAACCGCCGATAGGATCGCTGCGATCATGCTGATGTTCAGTGCTGCCATCGTTGCTCCCTTCTCCCGCTGGTCACTTCGCGCTGACCTGCGCCGCCGCCAGCCGCACCGGCCGGCCGCCGGCGATGCTCTCGTAGCAGACGTTCATGGCCTCGCTCGTCGGCCGGTGCCAGCGGAGGTTGATTTGCGGCTGGCGGCCGTCGCGAACGCACGCGACGAACTCGTCCGCCAGGCCCATCCATTCGTCGAAATCTAGCCGGCGCCCAACAATTCGCTGACGAAGCTGCGCGCCTTGTTTGCCTCGGCGAGTTTCTGTTCGAGGCTCCCCGGGGCGAGCGTCTCGACGATCAACGGGCCGTGGGTGAAACCGCCCTTGATCAGTTGCGCCATCAGTTGCGGAAAGCGCACCTGGCCGGTGCCTGGCGTTACGTCCACCTGCTTCGGATGCTGGTAGTCTTTGATCAACATGCCGGTCACCAGCCCGGCCACGCTGGCCGCATCGTCGACCGGGTCGATCTTCCCGTCCGAGTAGTAGCAGATGTTGCCCGGGTCGTAGAGGATCGTCAGGTTCTTGTGGCCCACACGCTCGATCACTTTGCGGCACAGGGGGCTGTCGGCCAGCAGGCCGCCGTGCGACTTCAACTGGAGCGTGATCTGCTTTTCGGCCGCGTAGTCGCAGCACTCGGCGAGCGTCCGGCAGTAGCTCTCCCACGTTTGCTCGTTGCCGGCTTCGGCAATCACCACCGACCAGGCGCCGCACGCGGCGCAGTTGTCGATGATCCGGCGGAGCCTTGCCGGCCCTTCGTGGCCGCGAAAATCGCCGCCGTAGAGCAGGGGAATTTCAAGCCCGCGGTTGCGGGTCTCTTCACCGATCCGGCGGGCCTCGTCGATCGGGGTGTCCGCCCCCACGACCCAGCCGGTCTTGGACTTCGCGCCGCCGAAGCCGATGTACTTGAAGCCGGCCTGGGCAATCGCGTCGAGCGCCACGCGGTACTCGTAGCCGGCCCAGGGCCGTGTCCGGCAGCCGATCTGCCAACCCGTGCTCGGCGCCGCCGCTGCGGCCAACTTGGGCAACTTGCAAGCCGCCACGCCGGCGGCCAGCGTGCCCTCCAAAAAACGCCGGCGTGTTAACTCGAAGGATGTCGACATCGCTTGATTCTCCCCGATTGCACAGTACCCACCAGGTCGCACGACACCATGATCGCCTGATCGAGCACTTTGTCTCCGTCGCGAGACTCCCAGGCCAGGGCCGTGGCAGTCACCGGCGATTCGATCTTGTTGGAGATCCTCAGATTCCGATGACCGTCGAGCGCAACCGGTTGATCCGGGGTGATGCTCGTCGTGGCGCCCCCGATCCGAAACTCGGCGGCTGGCAGGGTGGTAGCCGTAAGGATGAGAGCAAACACACAGGCGGGTGTTGTTTTCATGGCCGAGTTCCTGAAATGGAGGTCGGATGGGTTGTTTCCGTACCTTATCGGTTGTGTCGTCGAGTTGGACTTCATTTCAGTTCCGCGAACATCTCCAGCAGGGCGTTGACGATCTTGGTCGACGCCTGCACTTCGACCTTGTTGGTGCCCAGCCAAGTCTCGTAGCCGCCGAGTTTGTGCTGCTCCGGCGTCGGCAGGTAGCCGTAGCCGCCGTTGGCCAGCTCGATGGTAAAGCTGGGCTTCAGCGGGCTCTGGGCCTTCAACTCCAAACCGATTTCCGAAAAGACCTCAAACGGAATGGCGGCGATTCCCAGTTCCCCGATCCGCATGGCTTGCAGGATGACGCGGACCTGATCGGGCGAATTCTGCAACTGCATCGCGTTTTGCGCGTAGCTGCGCTCGTGCGGAAACTTGTCGGGCCGCTCCGGCTCGGAGAGCACCTTCTGGGCGTGGGCCAATTGCGCCGACGTGGGCTTGCGAACCGCCAGCTCCAGCTCCCGCTGCCGCATGCCGAGCCGTGCGCGGTCGTGCCACACGAGCTTCTTGTGTTCCCCACACACGGCCTGGGCGCACTCGTCGGCCACCAGGCGGATTTGTTCGTAAGGTTGCCGTTTCGGACGGGGAACCGCATAGTTGACGTTGTTGATGTTGCCGCTGGTGCCGTTACTCATCGCGGCCACGAAAGGTGGATCCTGCCGATCGGCGGCGAGCAACTCCTGGATGCGGTCGGCAAACACGGCAAAATAATCGGCCGAGACATGGTTCGGGCCGGTACCGCCCACGTAATGCAGCGAGTAATTGGCCAACAGGCCCAGCGGCCGGCCCTCGAGCGTCTCCAGGGCCAAGAAAGCGATTTGGGGATCGACGGGCCCGGCCGGCTGGAGCAGGTTCGGGCTGTTGCCCGGATTCATCTTGACATGGTCCGATTCCCCGAAGGGATTCAACAGTTCCGTGCCCGGCTTCATCAACCAGCGGCGACAGAACACCTGCCCCGGCAGGTCCACCGTGCCCCAGGCGACCCGCGCCGGCCGCAAATTGTTGATCGCGCACCGCACTCCGTCGGCGATGCGATGGGCCACGAATCGTTGATACTCCGTGAACTCCTTTTCCGGCTGGAGGGGATTCTTCCAACGGGCACTCACGGACGAGTGCGTATGGGTCCCCGAAATGAGCATCCGGTCCGCCGGCAAGCCGGTCGCCTCGGTGATTTGCCGCTTGGCATCGTCCAGCACTTCGCGGCTGATGTAGATGTTGTCGCAGACGACCAGCGCGATCCGCGTCGTGCCGTCGTCGAGCACGAAACAACGGGCGTGCAACTCGTCGTGGATGTGTTTGGCCGGCGGAGGCGTGCCGAAATTGCCCACCAACCCGTCGCCCAACCAAGGCGTGATATTGCTGGTCGCTGCGCCGGCCAGGAAGGGTTCTTCGCCCGGTGGCTGGGCGCCAACAGACACGGCCAGCAAGTAACTTACCATGACTATCGACAGTGCCAATCGGTTCATCAGATTGCCTCCGTTACAGAGCAAGCTTGGCCAGACGCATCGCCTGGGCATCCAGGAATTCAAGGGATTTTTTCACGCCGTCGCAAGGATCGTCAGGATCGGAATGGCATTCAATGCTCAACAGAACTGGCCCCGCCTTGACCTTGGCCACGGTCTCCAGCATCTTCGGCAGATTGCCGACCCCGCTGCCCAACGGAACCCCGCGTCCCGAGGCGTTGAAGGCGTTCAGATCATGTATTTCGAAGCCGACGATCCGGTCCTTCAGTATCGACACGCCCTCGGCAGGGTCGAGTTCGGAACGGATCCAGTTGTCGACAGTCTCGAAGAACGTGAACTTGCGGAAGGTGTAGGCGGCTACGGAGATTTGCCATTCGAGCTTGCTTTGGGCCGCCCGGGCAGCCTGCCGGGCTTCGAAGGCGGGGTTGTTTCCTTGGGCTGCGCAGGTGGCCGCGCCAGACGCAAGCAGCAACGTTGCCAGAATCGTGCGATGTGTCATGGATTTTGTGTCCTTGATGAAAAATCGGCTATCGCCGTGAAAAACGGTCCTCTACATTCCCAGCCGGGCCTTTTCGGCCAACATGACGGCCGCGCCCATGAGCAGTTCACGCCGGGTGATTGAGTCTGGTTGCACACGGTTCATCACATATCTCCTATCAGCAACGGTGGAACGGATACTCAGAGCTTCGGACGGAGTGCGGTGGCGGGAACTGATCGCGGCCGGCACGGGGCTTTGGGGCTGGGTTACTCTCAATTTATTGTCGATCATCCGCCAGCTTACGGTCAAGGCCGCAACGCGTAGAGTATGCGCGATTCTTCTTGCCGCTGGCAAGCGGCCGAAATCGACCGACTTCGGCAAGATGGACGGCCATGACCGTCCTCTCGTTCCGCTTCCCCTTGAATCACGAGCTTCTCCCGCTTAGAATCCGCCTTGTGGGAAATGAGGTTTTCTATCCCTGCCCCGCGAGCACACGCCTGCTGCTCGTCACCATTGTTCTTTCGCCATGCAAGCCAAAAAGATGCTTACCGTTCTCATCGTATTGGTCATGGTAACCCTGGAGCCATCCGTTGCGGCAGAGAAGGGTGATTTTCCCGGCCGTCCGGATTTCATCGCGTCCAGAGACTTTTCCTGGAAGTCGTTGATCGAGCCGGAAAACCTGTTCTGGCCGGCCTACTTCTGGTATTGGAACGGACCGCCCACGCCCGACGTGCTGCTCGAGCAGCTTGCCGATATGGCCGGGCATGAAGCGCGGAGCGTTTGCGTCGTCCCAATGCCGCACGAGTTCCGTCCCGTCACGATGAACACCTCGATGGATGTCGACTATCTCTCGCCCGAGTTCTTCCAACGGGTAAAGGTCGCCGTCGATGAGGCTGCGCGGCGGGGAATGCACTATTGGATCTACGACGAGGGCGGTTGGCCGTCGGGGCAGGCCGCCGGCCGCGTGGTTGCGGCGCGGCCGGACGTGGCCGTTCGCGTGCTTCGGTGCAATGCCGACGGGACGTGGACTCCGGACATCGTCGCCAAGTGGGCTCCGGGTGAGATCGGCGTGGCCGACCTGCTCAATGCAGAGAGCACGCGGACTTTCATCTCGCTGACGCACGAACGTTATGCGGCCGCGGTGGGGTCCCACTTTGGCAAAGCCATCAAGATGACGTTCACGGATGAGCCGAAGTTCCAGGCCGCGGTGCCGGGGAGTGCTGTGCCTTGGCCCCTCGGCGCGGAAGACGTCTTTCGCCGCTGGTTTGGCTACGACGCAATGGAGGCGCTCGATGCGTTTCGCGTCACCAAGATGCAGGACCTCACGACCGCCCAGAAAAAGGCTCGCGTGGACCTGTTCGACTTTTGGTCGCGGCGGTTCCGCGATGCTTATTTCCTCGAGTTGCGTGATTGGGCGCGGCAGCACGGCCTGGCATCGGGCGGGCACCTTGACAACGAGGACGACACCTTCGCGCCCGTCTCCCGCGGCTTCGGCAGCGTCATGCGGCCCCTGCGGGCGATGGACGTGCCCGGCGTCGACGTGATCTGGCGGCAGCTTTGGCCGGGCAAGGAAAACCACCACTTCCCCAAGTTTGCCTCTTCGGCCGCTCATCAGAACGGCACGGCGCTGGCGCTGACGGAATCCTTTGGCGTCTACGGCAACGGATTGACGCCGGCGCAGATGAAATGGCTCGTCGACTATCAGTACGTCCGCGGGCTGACGCTGCTGGTCTGTGGCGTCTATCCGCTTTCGACGCGCGACCACCTCATGCTCGGCGAGCGGCCGCACTTCGGCCCCGTCAATCCGCTCTGGGACTTCCTGCCCGACTTCCATCGCTGCGTGGCCCGCCTGGGCTACCTGCTGTCGTGCGGCAAGCCGGCGATTGACATTGGCCTGTACTATCCGGTTCGCGACCTTTGGGCGTCCGCCAACCCAGCCGATGCGGCGTTGCACGACGCCCTCGCCCGGGCGCTGTTGCGCCGGCAGTGCGATTTCGACATCGTCGACGACGATGTGCTTTCCGCTCAGTCCGCCCGTGTGGAAGATGGTGCTTTGATGGTCGGGGCCATGGGTTACCGGACGATTGTCGTAGGACCGGCGAATTGCATGCCGCCAGTCGTACAAGATCGGCTCCAGGCGCTGGAAGCGGCCGGAGGGCAAGTCATCCGCATCGACGATCTCAGCCAGATCGACGCTGCCCTGGCCAAGATCGCACCGACGATCGGATGTGATCCACCTTCGCCGGATCTCCGCGTGCTGGTACGTCGCTGGCCGGGCGGCGGCGCGGCCTTCCTGTTCAACGAAGGACAAGATGCCTACAGCGGCGCCGCGTCGCTCACGCTCGACGGTAACCTGCACGAGGTGGAACCGGCCACCGGAGTGACTCGGCTGGTGCGAATCGCTCGGTCATCCGACGGTCGAGTGACAATCCCGCTGGCTCTGGCGGCTGGGGAGTCGATGCTGCTGGTTTCGAGTTCACAGACGCCGCCGGCCGGCGAGGCACCGCCCGCATCACACACGGTTGTCCAGTCGGTCGAATTGGCCGACGGCTGGAAGGCACGCGTGGATCGGCAGTACGCGGTCGGCGAGCACGACTACGAGGTTCGACCGTGGGACAAGGCCGAGTTCAGACCGGTAAGCCTGGGCCCATGGGCCACAACCCTGAACCTCGGGGAAGATTTTTCGGGACACGTGACCTATCACCGGACGGTGAAGATCCCGGAAACCCTGAGCGGCGGACGTTTGGTCTTGGACTTGGGCCACGTGGAGTATGCCGCCCGCGTGCGTGTTGACGGTCAGCATGTAGGCTGCGTTCTGTGGAACCCGTGGCGTCTGGAGTTTCCGTCGCTGACGGGGCGCAGCGAGTTCGAACTCGAGATCGCAGTCTCGAACACGCTGGCCAACGAACTGACTTCGCAGCGGGTCCGAGACGCCTGGAGCAAGCGGAAGGGGCCCGGTTGGCCCGGCCCCTATCACGAGCGAGAGTTGAAGTTCGAGACGGAATCTCGCGGCGGCGGTCTGCTCGGCCCCGTACGCCTGCAACGGGCAACGCCCTGAGTGGCGACGATCCGAAATTCGGTGGAGGCATAACA
>JABWBD010000038.1 GCA_013360685.1 Pirellulales bacterium | reverse complement strand
ATCGATTTGGGCCGGCCACAGGCCGATACCAATCGGCAATTGCCCCGGCCGGCTATCGTCACCGCGGGAAGACGTGCAGCCAGGTTTCGTGTCTGGCCATCGTTGCCGCCACGCAACCGATGGCTCGTCGCCGTCGCTGCTGGCGGCGCGCTGGCTCTGCTATTGGGTATCTGGGTCATCGTCCGCGACAAGGATGGCAACGAAGTCGGCCGCATGCGAGTGCCTGAGGGTGGAAAAGTCGAGGTAGGGGCCAAGGTCACCAGCGCTGAATCGTCTGCCCTCTCGACCGAAGTAGCTCGATCCGACCGCGTTGCGGCCGAAAAAGCGCTATCTCTCGGCGGCGCCGTGGCGGTGAATGGAAAGATTGCCTCATACATCAGGACGCCGGAGCAATTGCCGAACGAGCCATTCCGTTTGAGCGCAATTGAGATTACCCGCACGATCACCGATGCCGACTGCGCGACGTTCGAGCCCTGCACCGGCCTTTCCATTCTGGGCCTTCACAACACGAAAGTGGGTGACGCAGGAGTGTATCACTTCCGCAATAATAAGGATCTCACGCGGCTCATTCTCGCTGGCACCAAGATAAGCGATACGTGGCTTGCGCACTTCCGCGACTGCGCAAGGTCGCTGGTGACGCTGCGTGTGCAGGGTACCGATGTCACTGAGGCAGGCCTCGCCAGCTTTAAAGACGCGACGAAGCTGATGGAACTGGGCCTGGGCGGATCCAAGCTCAGCGACCGAAGTCTTGCGCACTTTCGCCAATGCTCCAGACTGCAGAATCTGGAACTTTATCGGATGGAACTGACCGATCGTGGGCTGGAAAGCATTCAACAGTACAAAAACTTCAGCTCTCTCTCGCTGGACGGCACGCCCATCAACGGCGCCGCCATCGAACGATTGTCTCGGATTACCAGCTTGCGCTCGCTCAAATTGGCCAATATAACCGGGCTGACTGCCGCCTCCTTGGAGCCATTGGCCAAGGCTCTTCCTAGGTGCCGCATTACTTTAGATGGACGCGCGATCGAGTCTCCTGCGGAAAATCCGCCAGTCTCTCCAATCGCCTCTGCCGCGCCTGCCATCGCCGTCGCCCCCTTCGACGCGGCTCAGGCTAAGAAACATCAGGAAGCCTGGGCCAAGCATCTCGCCACGACGGTCGAAACGACCAACAGCGTCGGCGCGAAGATGATTCTCATCCCGCCGGGCGAATTCCTGATGGGCTCGAGCGACGAGCAGGTGGCCGCCGTGGTCGAACGGGCCGAGCCCAACGGCAACGTCGATCCACGGCCGAAGCAGCGCATTCCGATGTCGGAACTGCCGCAGCACCGGATGGTGGTTTCTGCTCCACTGCGAATGGCCGCGACCGAAGTGACGATTGCCCAGTTTCGCAAATTTGCGGACGCGACCGGCTATGTCACCGAGGCGGAGCAGCACGTCGCCGACGTGACCGCGGGCAGGCCGGTTCCCAAGGAACATGAAACGCCCTTTGCAAAAACCTGGCGCAAGCCGCGCTATGCCTATACCGACGAATCGCCCGTCGCCGCCATCGGCTTCCGCGACGCGATGGCGTATTGCCAATGGCTCTCCGAACAGGAGAAAGCCGTTTACCGCCTGCCGAGCGAAGCCGAGTGGGAGTTTGCCTGTCGTGCGGGCGCCACCTCGCAATACTTCTTCGGCGACGACGATTCGCAATTGAAGAACTATGGCTGGTATAGCGACAACGAAGGGATTCAGCCGCATCCAGTCGCACAGCTAGCGCCCAACCCGTTCGGCCTGTACGACATGCCGGGCAACGTGTACGAGCTGTGCCGCGACTACTACGAGACCCAGTGGTATCGTCGCTCCACTCCAGACATGCTCACGGGTCCGGCCGAGGGCGCCATCCATTCGATTCGGGGCGGCAGCTATTTTCAAAAGGATTTTCATTGCCGCAGCGCCCACCGCTGGGCCGCCTTCGTCGCGCCGCACCTTATCAACGACATCGGCTTTCGCGTTGTCTGCGAGGTTGCCGCCAGCGCTACGCAGCACACGCCCAGCGCGCCTTCCCCGCCGGGAGCAGTTTCGGGGCCTCCACGGGCAATCGCCCCCTTCGACGCGGCTCAGGCTACCAAACATCAGGAAGCCTGGGCCAAACATCTGGGCCCCACCGTCGAAACGACCGATTCCCTGGGCATGAAACTGGTCCTCATCCCGCCGGGCGATTTCCTGATGGGCAGCACCGATGAACAGGTCGCCCAGGCCAGCAAGTTGGCAGAGCAGAACGACGATCACTTTACCCAGCGGCGCATCGAGCTGACCGAACGGCCGCAGCATCGCGTCACCCTGGCCCGTGCTTTTCGGCTTGGTGCGATGGAAGTCACACTTGGCCAGTTCAAACAGTTCACTGCCGCCGCAGGCTATCGGACCGAGGCCGAAGTGCTCAAGGCCACGCCGGTCGGCGAACGGCCCCAGCCGCAGAGCAGTTCAGTGTATCGAACGCCCTCGGGCGAGATTCCGACCTGGCTCGACCCCGGCTATGCCGTCAGCGTCGATTCGCCCGCGGCGGCGATCAGCTGGAACGACGCGATTGCCTTCTGCCAGTGGCTCTCGGAGAGGGAACGGGCGACGTACCGCCTGCCGACCGAGGCGGAATGGGAATACGCCTGCCGCGGCGGCACGGCCGGTCCCTGGTCGTTCGGCGACCGGTCGGAAGAACTGGGCAAGTGCTGCTGGTACAAGGCGAATTCCGGCAAGACGACGCATCCCGTCGGCCGGAAGCTGCCCAACCCCTGGGGCCTCTACGACATGCACGGGAACGTGGCCGAGTGGTGCAACGATTTCTATCGCGAAAGCTACCAGTCCGATGCGGCAAGAGACCCGCGAGGACCGACCGCGGGCACCGAGCGGGTCTTGCGCGGCGGGAGCTGGAACTCGGGCGAGGAGAGTTGCCGCTCGTCGGCTCGCTCGAGCGAATCGCCCGGATTTGCCGACGTCTGCTTTGGATACGAGGCCTACGGATTCCGTTGCGTACGGCAAGCGGAGGACCGGCCTAAGTAGTGCGCGGCGCGGGGTCGGATTCGCCGTCCCCGGGCCGCTGAGTGCAGGACCGCCCTGGAGGCCCCAGCGGGCGGCCGCCTACCGCTTGCCGCCGACGGGCGAAAGCCTTTTCTGTTCCTGGATTTCCTTGTACGTGGCGTGGTCCCGTTCGGATTCTTCCGCCTCACCCAAGAGCCCGTAAGCCTCCGCCCGATTCTGGTAGGCCTCGACGTACTCGCGGTCAAGTCGGACGGCTTCCGTGAAATCCGCGACCGCCTTGTCGAGGTCGCCCAACTTCATGTGGGCGTAGCCGCGGTTGTTGTAGGCCCGAGTGTAGGCGGCGTCGAGGCGGATGGCCTGCGAGAGGTCAAGGACGGCCGCCTGAAAGTCCCCACGAGTAATCTGGGCCGAGCCGCGATTGCAGTACGCACGCGCGTAGCCGGGATCGAGACGGATCGCCTCATCGAAGAGGTGGATCGCCTTCTCCAGGTTTCCCTTGACCCAGTGAACCGTGCCGCGCCGGCAAGTGTCGATCGCCTCTTGCATGGCTGCCTCCCGACAGGAAAACCGACCCGAACTCGGAAAAGCCGCACCGCCGATCCGACCAACTTCATCATGACGCCAATTCGCCCGCAGGGCAAGACTGCGCGAGCGTGCCGCACGTTTCGGGCACGCGGGAGTCGGAATGCCGGCGCATGGGCCGGGGACCGTCTTGTCGGTCCTCACCCCCCTCTGAATAATACACGCTGCTGGACTACCAAAAGGAGAAACGATGGACGACCCGACCGGCCAACGCCACCTCGCCCTGAAAACGGTGATGATGCCCCGCGACACCAACCCCTACGGCACGATCTTCGGCGGTGTAGTCCTCAGCCATATCGACATGGCCGGGGCCGTGGGAGCCGAGCACGCGATCCGCTCGGCCGGCTGGCCCGACCAACCCATCGTCACCGTGGCGATGAACAGTATCGAGTTTCACCGGCCGGTATTCGTCGGGGATATCGTGAGCTTTTGGACCCGTGTGACCCGCGTAGGCGAAACCTCGATCACCATCGACGTCGCCGTGGAGGCCGACCGCAAAGGCCAGCCGGTCGAGTTGACCCGGGCCGAGGTGACCTACGTGGCCGTCGACCTCACCGACGGACATCGCCGCCCCGTGGCCATCCGAGGGAGGACTAGGGCGGAGTGATGAAGTGATGGGGCGATGGAGTGGTGGATAAATGGGTGTCGTGGCGCCGAGGTGCAGGGAAGCAGCATCGCCGTTCTTGCATTCATTCAATTGTCCACGAATCCACACATCCAATCCTCCCGTTTTGTCTCTCGTTTGTCTCGGCACGGTGATATCGGAAGGGGGGGTGGTTGCGGAATCGTTTCGTTCCTCATTCCCGGCAAACCGCCAACCGGAAAAATGCGGCGCGAGGGGGATTCCGCCTAGTCCGCAGCTTTCGCCGGCTGCCTTTCCACGGCGGGTAAGCTAGGTTTCTCATAGTCGCCGATCGCGGGTGCGAGGGTCATGCGCACGAGCGTCGGGCAATCGCGGCACTAGCGCCGCCTTGGAGGTGCAGACATGTCGGATAAAAAGAAGATGCGGAAGCAGTTGTTCGTGGATGCCAAGGTCCAGGGCGCGCTGGTGTTGCGCGCTGTGCTGTACTGGGGCGTGTGCCTGATCACGATCACATTGATGCTCTTGTGCTGGCGGATCCTGACTGGACCGGCACGCATGTTCTACACCCACTTCGACGACATGTGGTTCCACTACGGCCCGGCGGCCGTGGCCTCGCTGCTGCTCCTGCCCCTGGTGATCGTCGACATCGTGCGGTTGAGCAATCGCTTCACGGGCCCGCTGCTGCGGCTGCGGCGCTCAATGCGTGAACTCGCGCGCGGCGAACACGTGGAACCGATCCACTTTCGCGACGGGGATTTCTGGCAGGAATTCGCGGACGAGTTCAACGCGGTGCTCGCCCGGGTGCAGAGACCCGCGACGGCGGGGCCGGAACCGAGGAGGGAAGAGGAGCTGGAGGTCGTGGGGGCGTGGTCGCGCGGCGAGGCTGCCGTAGAGCCGTGGATTGCCGGATCAGGATCGGCGAGTCCGTAACTGTCGCAAGAAAAGAAGCAGGCGTGCTCCGTCGTGCTGTGGCGGACGGCACGGCAGAGCGTGCCTGCTACCTTGAAGTCCGACAGTAATCATTGCCAGTAGGCGAACACTTTGTCGACGCCGTCGATCTCGGACTGGTCGCCCGTGGCGCTGTTGCGGACCTCGACTTTCTCGAACTGGTTGAGCCAGAGCACCTGGGCCAATTCGTCGAGCGCAACGCCCGCGGGCGCGCCGAGGGTGGCGTCTTCGACGGTCCCGTCGATGACCGTCGCATTGTCCTGCCCGCCGCCGGCCGTGGCGTGGACCTCGTCGAAGTACTTCGCGAAGTTCGCGAACGGTCCCTTCGCGTTGACACCCGAGAGACTTACCTCCGCGCCGCTGGCGCTGAGCTGATCGATGCCGGTGGTGCCGACCATCTCCGCGACGTCGTGGCCCGTGCCCGCTTCGGCGTGGACCTCGTCGAAGAACCGGGTCCACAACCGGTAGCCCGGGCCGGACAGTTCGGCGACTGCTGCGCCGGCTGCGAACTTGTCGTCGCGAACGGCGGCGTCCGCCGGCCCGGTCGAGTCCGAGAGATACGCAACGTCGTTGCCCAGTCCGGAGCTATATGCCTGGATTGAGGCAAATCCGGCGACCCTGTGCGAGTAGCCGGGGCCCACGAGGGTTGTGACGGCCGGATTGCCGCGGAGCACGTCGTCCCCGGGGGAATCCTGCAGCGAGACCTTATCGTCGCCGCCGAGGCTGGTGGCTTCGACGGTCCCGAAACCGTAGGCCGCGAAGTCGCGGTCCGCGGTGAGGTTCGCCTGGGTGGGCGTCAGCTTGAGCGTATCCGCGCCGGAACTGTCCTGAAGGACCAGTTTGTTGCTGCCCCCGCGCCCGTAGGCGGTAATCGTGTCGAACCCGTCGGCATGCCGCCAGGCGCCGAGCGAGAGCATACGGGTCGTCGAGGAAGTGGATTTCACCCAGTCGGCCTCGGGCGAGCCGCGGAAGATCACCTCGTCGTCGCCCTGCGTGGCCTTGCCAAACATGGTTTTGAAGCCGAGCAGGTTATGGTTGTAACCGTCGCCGGACATGCGGGCCCAGACCGGGAAGAACTCAAACCGATCGTTGCCGCTGGAGTCCCAAACGGTTGCGGTATCCGCGCCGCCGCCGCCCCTGGCGTAGATTGATTCGGCGTCGACCGTGATCGAGACACCGTCGCCGGTCATTGCAGCCGTTCCTGGGTGGGCCGTGTACGTGTTGTTGCCGGCCGAACCCCAGACCCAAACGGTGTCGAGGCCGCCAGCGCCGTCGTAGTCGATCGATTCGACATTGACAACACCCATCGAGTAACCTTCGCCCGTGAAGGCGCCCGAGGTCGGTCGCAGCGTTGCGACGTCGGCTCCGCCGGCGCCGATGAACTGCACCGTGTCGTTGCCGCCCAAGCCGTCAAACTCGAGCGTAACGTTTTCACCGGCCAGCCGGTACTCCTTCTTCTGGCCGGACGTGGCAAGTGTGACGGTCCACTCGCTTGCAGCGGCATCCCAGGCGACCTTGAGATCATCGTCACCCGTTGTGCCCGTAAGATTCAGATTGGACACGGCCTCGGCCTTGGCCACCGGCGGATCGAAGTTGCCGAGCACCGGCTTGGCGAAATCGTCGCCGAACTGGGCGAAGAGATCCCGGCCGAGCGGCGCCGGCGAGAACGGATGGTTGAGCGTGTTGACCGTAGACGGTATCCGGTCGTTCAGCCCGTCCGTCGGATCGTAGTCGTTCGACAAGAGCACATACCATTCGGCCGTCTCCGCCGGGGCGACGCCCGGCCGGTCGGGTACGAACAGCGCCAGGTCGTCGATGCCGTCCTGGTCGATGTCCGCGGCTGCCGGCCGCTCGCGGATGCCGATGAATCCGAAATGGATCAGCGAATCCCGATTGCCCTGGGAATACACCCCATAGCCGTTCCAGGCCAGGTCGAACCAGAACTGGTCGTCGGCCCAAGTGGCCAGATCGTCCTTTCCGTCGCCGTCGAAGTCGCCGACGATGGGGTGACCGCCGTTCAGCGGGCTGACGAACGCCGTGTCAACCGTGTAGTCGTGGTTCGTATCGAGCCACCACCGGGTGCCGTCGAACACTCCCACTTCGTCGCCGTTGGCCAAGAAGCCGTCGAAATTGCCGGCAAGCGGGCGGCCGTTGATGCCGGCCGGATCGACCATACCGGGTCCGACGACACCCTGTTGGTCGATCGACGTGATATTGAGATCCGGTACGCCGTCGTTGTCCGTGTCGATCAACCATCGGAATTGCCCGCTGACCCTGCCGTACGCGCCCAGGCGGTCGAAGCCGTCAGCAAGGGCATCGCCGGCTGCGGCGGCGCGATCGTCGGCGGTGCCGAACACCTCGTCGGGGCCCGGACCGGTGAACTTGCCCGCGAAGACGTCATCGCTGGTGAAGCCCAGCTTGAAGACGAGATCGCGGTTGGTGTTGTCGGGGAACTGGTGCATCACGTCGGGGTCGAAGATCCAGTTCTGGTTGATGTCGGCGTAGACGCTGCCGGCGGCCCAGACGCCGATTTCCGGCCGCGAGTCAACCGTGAACCTGGCAAGAAAGTCCTCGCCGGGATCGCCGTCGCCGCTGGGGAAGAGGGGGCTTTCTTGCGGCTCAAACGTGTTGGTCTCGCCGTCCAGGGCGTTGCCCGCGTCGTCCTTGATGCGATCCGAGACGGTGAGCGTGTACCGGTCGTCGGGGAGCGGTTGGGCGAAATGGAGCCTGATGGTCGTGCGGCCGATATCGCCGGCCACCGTGTGATCGATGAACTCAATCGACCCGATGGCAATCGGGCCGACGTTATCGCCGACAAGCAGGTAGTTGCCCTGCCGGGTGGCCAACAGACCGTTGACGGCCGGGTAAATGAACCGCGCTCCCGCGCCTCCGCCTCCACCTCCGCCGCCCTGGAACACGTCCAGCAACTCGTCCGTGGTGGTGAATTGCACCGCGGTCGGGTCGATGATCTGCAGTTGGGGCAGCGACGATCCCAGCCCGACGCCGAACGCGCGGAGATTGATGCCCATGCCCTGCAGCGCGGCTACCTCGTCGGCGTGCGGACCGCCGGCGGTCGGGAATCCGTCTGAAAGGAACACGACGTTGCCGTTGCCAGGAATCGTCCCGACGGCGGTGATGGTGGCGGAAGCCAAGGCAAGGGCGGCCTCAAAATTGGTCATGTTGCCGGAATCGAGCGCCTGCAATGCCTGCATGACATCCAGCACTCCGTTATTGTCCGCATCCGCGTTGGGCGTCGTCGCCAATTGGATGCCCGGTGCAACGGGATCCATGTCGAGTTGGAACGCATCGCTGTGGAAGGCGACGATCGAGACGTTCGAGATGTCGCCCAACCCCCGATCGATCAGATCCTGGTTCAAGGCAATGAACCCGGCGATTTCGGCATCCAGGATCGTGTTCGGAGAACCGTCGTTGTTGAGGTCGCCAACCGCGGTGCCCGAGAATATCTCACTGGTGCTGCCGGACACGTCGATCACGAAGACGGCATCGTCGCCGACGATCACTCCTCCACCAATCCGCTCGGGCTGATCGATGAAGTCGATGTCGATGCTCCATACCAGCGGGGTCGGACCGTCGGTGGAAGGCTTCGGATCGAACAAGTCGTAGTCGCGATTGCCGGTCACGAACACTCCATCGACCTGGGGACCGCGGGTGTCGATGAAGATCTGGAGGATCTGGGTGGCGTCGAGCGGCCCCTCGTCGTTGAGATTGCCGGCAACGTCCTCGGCGGCGACCAGGACCTGACGAACCCCGTCCAAGGGCAACGCGGACGGGAACGCGTCCGGGTCGTTCAAGTCGACGTAAGACGTCGCTTCCCAGTAGCCGAACGGGAATTGGTTGGTGCCGTCCCCTGGGATCGCGACCGTCTGGGCGATTTGAACATCGGTGTCGGGATCGACCTGGCCGTCGGCGTTGACGTCCACCCAGACCCGGATGTAGGCATTCGCCTCCGCGTAGCCCCAGAAGGTGGGCGTGGTATCGCTGGTGATCAGGTCGGTGAACAGCCCCGGCTGGCCTTCCACGCCCGTATCGCTGTCGGGGTGCAGGCCATCGTTGTCGACAGCCGGATCGCCGAACGAAACCGGCGGCTTGTCCTTGTCGACGACGATCTCCAGCGATGCTCCGCGGGCCCCGAAAGCGGTTTCATTGGGGGTGGCGGGATCAATGATCTGGACGCGAGCGCTCAGGAAGTGGCTGCCGTCGGTCAAGACGAACGAGGTGGTCGGGCCATTCGGGTCGCCCGGATTGATCGCATCGCTGCCGAAATCGAAAACATACACTCCTTCGGCGACCTGGCGGGCGTAGCCGATCGGCGCCTGCGGCAGCAATCCGGGCTGCTGCGGCGTACCCTCGTCGAAAATCGCCACGCGGTAGCCGGCGGTGGACGTGTCCCGCGTCTGGGCCGGATTGAAGGGTATCGGGATCACGCGGTCCGGCGGGTTGTTGTCCGCGGGATTGCCGGGGAGGTCGTGGAGGAAGATCGCATCGTCGAGACGGAAGTAGACGATCGGCGTGTTGTCGCGCGTGACGTCGTCGGTTTGCGATCTCCCGGTGTCGAACGACTCGATCAAGAAGCTGTCGCCGGCCTCCGGGGCTTGGCGCAGCGTCCCGGCGGTCACGACAAAGTCGCCCCCCGCGCCGACGTAGTCGAGGATCCTTGCACGAAGGCCCACGTTGGGGCCGTCGAGGAAATAGATGTACTTCTCGTTGTAGAAGTCGTCCTGGGACGACAGGTCGCGCGGGGCGATGCCCGCGGCGCCGCTGAACTGCGTGGCCGAGGCAGCGGCGTCGATCGTGCTGATCGCGATAATGTCGCGGAGCTCGAGGTCGTACGGGACCGGCGGCTGGGTGTTGACGATGGTCATGTCGTATCCATTGACCGCCGTATTCAGCCCGAGATTCGTGGTCTCGCCGAACACCCGGAGATAGTAGGTCTGGCCGGCCACCACCGGGATTCGGACGCGCTCGTCGTCGTTGCCGAACGTGCTGTCGGCGATGAAGTCTCCGCTGGCATCGTAGACCGCGATATTCAGGTCGCCGCCCGCCGGCAGCAGTTCCGGGTTGAACGCCCGGAAGTAGACCTGGAAGTCGAGCGTGCCCGTGTACTGCGCGACGACCCGGAAGAAATCGTTGTCCGCCGGGACGAACGGATGCTCCTGGGCATTCGGGAAGATCGCGAGGTCCGTGATGTTCAAAGCGGCTCCGCTGCCGAGGTAGGAGGCCGTCGCGCGGAACTCGTTCTGCTCGTAGACATCGGGGCCGAGAATGAGCAGATTCGGTTCGCCGGTGACCGGATCGACCCCGCCGAGCAGCGGCGAGACAACCTCGATGTTCGTGAAGGAGATATCGGGCAACTGGGTCGGATCGTTGCCGGGACCGGGCGTGTCGCGGAACACCCGCACGACGCCCTCGTCCGAACGGCGACTGTGGTTGATCACGACGAAGTGTTCGGCGTTGTCCAGCGGGGCGCCGCTGTCGTCGGCCGCGATCACCAGCGCATCGCTCGCAGCCGGGTCGCCGCCGTCGGCCGTGATCAAGAGATTGCCCAGAGGAACCGGACCGATGCCGGCGTCGGGCACGACCAGGAACGTGTCGTTCCCGAGCCGGCCCAGGGCGGTGACCGCCTCGACCGAATCGCCGAGCTTGACCGGCTTCAAAGCGATTCCGGCGGCGTTTTCCACGGTGACGGTACGGATGGCATTCCGCGCGTCCACGGTGATCACGTCGTGGTTGTTCGTTCCGAGCACCACGACCTCGTCGCCGAGTTCGTCGCCGGCATGGACCGTGAAAGCACCGGCGATCTTGGAAAACTTGTAGAGCCGGTTCGCGCCGCTGAGGCTGAAGTTGCCCGCCTCGGCGCCGGTGGGGGTATAGGTGAGGATATCGTCTTCGGGCGTGCCGTTGACCGAGAGCGTGTCCTGGCCGCCGTTACCGTTCAGATTGACCTGCTCGACACCGACGACCTCGACCACTCCACCGAAGCCGGTGATCTCGTCGGTTCCGTCAGGGAGGACCTCGAGGTCGATCACGATGGTCTCGTTGCCGGCGGTTCCCGTCAGGTTGAGCACGTCGCTCGCCGTGGGCTCGCCGCCCTCGACCCGGACCACCGGCAGATTGTGAATGCCGGCGATGTTGAAGGTATCGTCGCCGGCCAGTCCGGCCAGAACCAAGGTATCGATCGACGGAGTGTGGACCGGGATCTGGGTGTTGAGGACCACCACACCGGCCGCGCTGACGCTGAACGTATCACCGGTGTCTCGGCCGCGGTAGAGCAGGGTATCGACGCGCGGCACGGATCCGTCGCCCGGATCGATGCCGGTGAACGTGAGCGATCCGGTCTGGCCGAGGCCGCGGAACTTCAATGACGGCGAGGTCATGATGGTGAAGCCGCCGTCGAGGAAGTCGACCGTTCCGGAATCGAACGCGGAGCCGGGCGTGAGCACCTCGCTGCCGTCGATCAACCACGTGTCGACGATCAGAGCATCGCCGCCACCGCCGACGGCGCCGGTCAGGCCGTTGACCATCACGTCCTCGATGGTCGCCAAGGTGACCAGCCCGAAAGCGTTCACTTGGACTTGGGCGCCGTCGATGGCCGTCGGGCGATATGTGATCGTATCGGAACCGGAGGTGCCGTTGACCACTGCCGCGTCCTTGTCGGTCGGGTCGCCGCCCTGGACCGTGATGGCCACGCCCGCGTGCGGCGTGATGGAGAAGCTGTCTGCGCCGAATCGCCCCTGGACCGTGACCGCGTTGAAATTGGCGCCAGCGGCATTGTATCGCACGACGGTGCCATCGTTGATCCAGACCGCGGTGATGCCCGCCAGGCCGACGGCGATCGTGTCGTTGTCGTCGGTGCCGCGAACGGTGAGCGTGCTGGCGGGCGTGTTGGAACTGATGCCAAGCAGCTCGACGCCGTAGAAGTCGATGTCGCCGGCGCCCGTCTGGTCCACGGTTCCCGTGGTGGACTCGGCTCCCTGGGTGACGCGGGCGCCCGCGGGCACCGTTACGTTGAGCACGTCGGAAGCGGTCGGGCCGTTGGCGTTGACGACGGTCGTGACGCCGACGATCGGAGTGACGGTGAAGACATCGTCGCCCTCGGCGCTGCTGAGTTCCACGCTGGCGAGGCCGCCGAAGAGGACGCTGACGCCGTTGACCGTGGCGGTGCCCTGCGCGCCGCCGCCCGGGGCGGACGCCAGGGTATCGACTACCGGCGTCCCGTGGGCCACCAGGGTGTCGTCGCCGTCGCCGGTGACGGTCAGCGAAGCACTGAATCCGGTCAGTTCGGTGGGCCAGATATTGAATACGTCGGTGCCGAAATCATTCGCGAGTTCCACGTCGGCAAAGCCGTCGTAGTCGATCGTTTCGCGATTGTCGATCCGGATGCGGTCGCCGAAGATCGGTCCGGCCTTCACCGTCCAGATATTGTCGGCCGAATTGTCGTCCACGTGCAGGCTGTCGTCGTCGTCCGAGTTGGCTTGCAGGAGGAGGTGCTCCACGCCGACGTAGTGGATCGGCAGCGAGTCCACCCTCACGGTGCCGTCGCCGTGGGCGAAGGCCGGATGCACCTCGAAACTCTCGTCGGCGCCGGCCGCACCGTTGACGGTAAGAACGTCGCTCGCACCGGGGTCACCGGCCAAGACGGTGATGCTCTCGTACGGTTGCGGAGCATCGATCAGGACCGTATCGTCGCCTTCGAGCATTTCCAGCACCAGCGTGTCGATGTCCTCGGGGACCATGGGGATATGGTTGCCCGCCGCGGTGCTCAGGCTGACCGTGCCGGTCACGCCCGCCACCCTGACGGTATCGGACCCGCTGGTGCCCTTGATTACCAGGGCGGTCTCGGCGGCGGCGATGCTGCTGTTGCCGTCGAAGGTCACCGTGCCGTCGCCGCCCAGTTCCTCGAAGAGCACGGGCAGCAAGGCGGTGCCGGTGAACTCGTCGAAGGTTTCCACGAGACCAGCGTCGGGCATGGAGCCCGGCGTGAAGACGAACCGGTTGTCGCCGTCCGGAACGCCCCGGACGGTCAGGTCGTCGTCGCCGCCGGATCCGTTGATCGCGAGGTGTTCCACGGTCTGGAGCGAAACGAGGCCGAAGGCATTGACCGCGACCGTACCCGCGTTCGATGCGGTGAGCCGGACGTCGATCGTGTCGTCTCCGCCGGTGCCGTTGACGACGACGGTGTCGGAGAGCGTCGGATCGCCGCCCTGGACGGTGATGTCCACGCCCGCGTGGGGCGTGATCGAGAAGCTGTCCGAGCCGAAGCGTCCCTGGACGACGAGGTCGTCGAAATTGGTGTTGGCGCTATTGTAGCGGACCACCGTGCCGTCATTGATCCACACGCCCGTGAAGACGACCAGTCCCGCGGCGATGGTGTCGTTGTCGTTCGTGGCCCGCACCGTGAGGTCGCTCCCGGCGGCGCTGGAATTGATGCTGAGCAGTTCCACGCCGTAGAAGTCGATGTCGCCCGCACCGGTCTGGTCGACGGTCCCGGTGGTGGACTCGGCGCCCTGCGTGACCTGTGCGTTGCCGGGTACCGTCACGTTGAGCACGTCGGACGCCGTCGGACCGTTGGCGGTGACCACCGTGGTCACGGCGGCGATCGGGGTGACCGTGAAGGTGTCGTCGCCTTCGTCCCCTGAGAGTTCCACGCTCCCAAGGCCCCCGAAACGCACGCCGACGCCATTGACCGTCGCCGTGCCCTGCGTGCCGCCGCCGGGGGCCGACGACAGGGTATCCGCTACCGGGGTGCCATGGGCAACCAAGGTGTCGTCGCCGTCGCCGGTGACGGTCAGCGAAACACTGAAGCCGGTCAGTTCGGTCGGCCAGACGTTGAAAACGTCGGTGCCGGAGCTATTGACCAGCGCCACGGTGTCGAAGTCTTCATAGTCGACCGATTCGCGGGCGTCGATCCGGACCCGATCGCCGGCGGTCGGTCCGTTCGTGACGCTCCACGCGTTGTCGGCCCAATCGTCCTCGATCGTGAGGCTGTCGGCGTCGGCGCCATTGGCATCCAGAACGATCTGTTCGACGCCGGCATAGGGAATGGAAAGGGAATTGACGAGGACTCTGCCTTCGCCGGCGGCAAAACCCGGATCGACGGTGAAGCTCTCGTTCGTGCCGGCGGCGCCGGTGACGACCAGGACGTCGCTGGCCCCCGGCCCGCCGCCCAGGGCCGTCACACTTGCATAGGGTTGCGGGGCGGAGACGGCAAATCGGTCGTCCCCTTCCAGGCTTTCGAGCACGAGGTCGCGAATCGACACTTGCCGGATTCCAAGGCGATCGTCAAGGGTCACCGTGCCGGTGGTCGCTGCCACGTCGAAGCGGTCGTCGGCTAAAGTGCCGAGGACCACCAGGGTATCATTGCCTGGCCCGCCGTCGGCCGTGAGCACCGCGGTGGACCCCATGTTCTGGTATGTGATTCCCAGCAGGCTATTGACCCGGAATGCGCCCTCATCGAAGGCAGTTCCCGGGGTGTGGACGATCGTATCCTGGCCGGAGGTGCCCACGACTTTGAGGGTGTCATTGGCGCCCTCGCCGTCGTAGACGACCAGTTCGATCCCGCCGGGATCCGAGGTGTAGTTGAGGGCCGGGCAGGCCAACGTCGTGAACTTGCCGATGGTAATCAGCGAGTCGTTGACGGCCTCGTCGATCAGGATCGTCGCGGTGTCCGAGCCGGTCGGGGTAAAGACAATGTTGTCGGACCAAGGGGTTTCCAGGACGAGACGGTCGCCCTCGGACAGGTCCGGGCCGGCGGACGGGGCGCCGCCGGAGAGATATACGTCGACGTCCCATTCGGCCCCATTCGGCGCCGGAGTGCGAAGCACGATGTCGTCGTCGCCGGCCAGGGCGTCGATGTACAACGTCCCCACATTGGTCCAGAGAACCGTGGGGCCGCCGTTGACCGAAGTGGTAAAGTCGCGGACTCCATCGGTCCCGGCAAACTGCGGTGTCGAGACCGCATCGCGCGCGATCACGGTGATATCGTCGTCGGCGCCGCTGCCGATCACCAGCGCGCAGGCCGCGTCGGCGACGGTGATAGCCTCGATGTGGTCAAAGCTGATGCGCTCGTGGCTTCCCACGCGGATGCCCCCCTCGTCCGTCTCGGGTCCCGCCTCCAAGGCGACTCCCTGGCCGCCGGCCGCGACGTGGATCCGGTCGCCGGGCGTGGTCCCGATCGGGTCGCCGCCGTCGAGGAAGATCGTCGGGCTGGCGGAGGAAGTGGTGACGTTGAAGAGGTCGTCGCCGGCAAGGCCGAGGACGTTGAGGTTCTCGATGTTCCGGTAATGGACATTCTCCCGCCCCGCGACGTCCACGGCGTAGGCGTCGATGTCGATAGTGTTGGGCGCTTCCGTGGCGAGGACGGTCAGTGTATTCTTGCCGCCCTGGCCGTTGATCTCGAACTCGTCGACATCGCCGACGCGCAGGAAGGTATTCAGGCCGGCAAGCGAGACCTCGACAAAGTTGACGTCCGGGGCAACGGTGAACTGATCGTCATCCGGACCGCCCAATACCGAAACGTCCTCACCCGCCGCGTCGACGTTGAGGTGTTCGATGCCGACAAAGCTGACGGGAGCGGACCCTGTCTCGGTCAGAGTCCGGGCGTCCAGGTCGATGGTGATTTTTCCGCCGCTGCCGGCGTAGTTCAGCGTATCCGACGCGCCCGGATCGCCGCCGTGGACCGCCACCGACTCAAAGACGTCCAAGGGCGACGAGAGGTTGATCTCATCGTCCCCCTCCAGAGTCTCCAGCACGAGGTTCTTGATGTCCTCGTTCTGCAATTCGACGGACAAGCCCGCCGGGGTCGTGACGCGCACGTTACCGGTAGCCGCCTCGACGTCGACGACGTCGCGAGCGGCGGTGCCCAGCACGACGAGAGTGTTGTCGTTGCCGAAGAAGGTGTTGCCGGCGAACTTGATCGCGCCGCCGACACCCAGTTCCAGCAGGTCGACCGGCAGGAACGGAACGTTGTTGACATCGTCGAACCCGGAAAGCGAGGCGGCGTCGGGCGCAGCGCCCGGCGTGTAGACGAAGCGGTTGTTGCCGAGGTAGCCCAGGATGGTCACAAGGTCGTCGCCCCCCAGGCCGTTGTAGACCAATTTCTCGGTCGAAGTGACCTTGGTCACCGTGCCGTTGATCGTCACCTTGGCCGAATGCGGGCTCTCGATCTCGATGCGGACCGTGTCCTGCGCCGCAGTGCCGTTGAGGATGGTCGAGTCGCTCGCCGTCGGCTGGCTGCCGGCCAGGACCAGCTCGCCCGACGCGCCGGGAGTCGAACTGTCGGCGACATGGATCTGGTCGTCGCCCGCCCGACCGTCGATCGTCACACCGGCCTTGTTGCCGAATTCGATCGTCTCGTAGGCGTCGACGGAGACCAGGCCGGTCACGAGGCCGTTTGGATTCAGGAGGCCGGGAGTGCCGCTGTTGGGCCCCCGGGAATAGTCGATGGCATTCGTGGCGTTGTTGCCGTAGAGGGTCAGGTTGGCCGGCACGTAGTCGTGCACCGGCTCCAGTCCGGCAAACTCGATCTGCATGAGCGGCTGATCGGCGGCGTCCTCGTAGACGAGCCGTCCGCGGTCCA
Source organism: Pirellulales bacterium (assembly GCA_013360685.1). GTDB lineage: Bacteria > Planctomycetota > Planctomycetia > Pirellulales > Thermoguttaceae > JABWBD01. The sequence goes on along the minus strand of JABWBD010000038.1, from coordinate 12,139 downwards.
AGAGCGGGCCGACGGTGTAAATGACTTCGTCCACGTTGTCGGGGGCCGGGGCGCCGGTGATGACCAGGTCGTCGAAGCCGAGCCCGCCGTCGACGGTCAAGGGCAGGTGGAGCAGGGCCGTGCCGTCGACGTCGACAGAGACCAGATCGTTGCCCAGACCGGTCCGGACGTTCAGCGCGCCCTGGTCGACCGTGATGGGCGCTTGCGTGAGGCTGTTCTCGTGCACGATCCGGACATTGCCGCCGCTGCGGGTGAGGGTATACCGGTCGTTCTCGCTCGACCCTTCCACGTTGAGCGCGTCGTACTCGTTCAGGTCGAAATGGTACCCCGCGGCGCCTTCCAGGTTGGCGGTGACCACGGTGATGTCCAGGGCGCCGTCGTCGCCCGAGTCCTCATCGATCTCAAAACTTGCCAGATCGCGGAACTCGATATCCGGCAGCGTATCGGAGGTCAACCGATCGGTCCGCGAGACCACAGCGTTCTGCAGGCGGGCCGTGTGGTCGCCGTCGCCCAGGGTGACTCGCAGCCGATCGCTGTCGGCCTCGTCGCCGTCCCATCGGATCAGCTCGATTCCGGTGGTCAGGATATCGGGGGCAAAGCCGGTGATGATGGTCTTGCCTGGTTCGACGAACGGTTCGTACGGCTCGATCTTCAGATCTTCATCGACGCCGTTATTGCCCAGCAGCACGAGGCTGTCCGAGCCGGCATCGGGATTGCCGCCGTTGACGTCGACCTGGGAGAAAACGACATTTCCGTTCAGTTCGAATGTGTCGTCGCCGTCGAGGCCGTTAAGCACGAGTTGCTCGATCGAATCGGTATCGACGCCGATGTGGGCGCCCACGGGCGTGGCGAGGTCGATGTTGTCGTCGTCGACCCGGAAATGGTCGTTCAGGTCGCTGCCGTTGTAGACCAGCCGGTCGGAGTCCCCGCGGCCGTCGATCGACAGGTCGGCGTCGAGGCCGAGGTTCTGGAAGAAGAGCGGCAGGACGAGTTCCTCGTCGTCTTCGTCGACCATCCGGACCAGGCCGGAATCGAGACCGGCCGGCGTATAGACGATGGTGTCATCATCGGAAGTGGCCTGAACAGCCATGTCGTCGTTGCCGCCCCGGCCGTCGACCATGAGTCGCTCGGCGCCGGTGATGTCGACCGGTACGCGTTGGGCGCCGGCGACCCGGGCCTCGCCGATGGCAAAATTGTCGACGACGATCGAGTTCTTGCCGGCCGTCCCGTTGACGATCACGACGTCGCTGCCCGCAGTCGGATCGCCCCCATCGACGGTGATGCCGTTCAGACCGTCGGGCCTCGTCGGGTTGTTGAGGTTGATCGTGTCGCTGCCGGCCAGGCCGTTGATCACGAGGTCGGACTTGTTGGCAAATTCGATGGTCTCGAATCCATCCACCGACACGACGCCGGTGGTAATGCCGTCGCTATTCGGGCCGGGCCCACTGTAGTTGATCGCATTGTCGGCGTTCGTGCCATTGACGATCAACAGGGCCGAGGGGACCAGGTCCAGCACGGGCGCAAGTTGCTGGAAGTCGATCTGCATCAGGAAGCCGTCGTCATACACCAATCGCCCGCTGCCCGGCTCCGGTCCCGGGGTGTACGTGGTGCTTGCCACCGGATAGACCGGGTCGCCATCGACCGCGAGGGTGTTGAACCCTGCTCCGCCGTCGTACGTGATCAAGCCGGAATGGATGAGATCGGTTCCGGCGACCCGAATCGCGAGGGAGTCGTCGCCGTCGCCGAGCAGCACGAGGATGCTTTGGAGAGTGGACGCGACTGCGGACTGCGTGCCGAAGGTGGCGGTATCCAGATCGTTGGTGAAGGCCCCGCCGTCGCTCCACTCCAGCTCGCCGGCGCCGTTAAGCTGCAGTTCCAGTTGCGCGTGGTTGCCGACGGTGTCGAGAAAGGTCACCACGTTGCCGACGAGCGCGGCGCTCACCGTCAGCAACCGCCGCTCTTCCAGCGGTTCCACCTGCAGATGCCGTTGCTTGAGATGACGGCCAAGCCGAGAGGGCTTGGTCTGTGCGTTGCGGGCCGACGAACGGCGTGTCTTGTTTCGCTTGTTGAGAAGATTGGTCATCCACATAGTTGCATCTCCAGAGAAGAGCGAGCGGCTGATCTGCAATGTCGGCGCGCTAATCGAGCCCGTGTAAACTGCCGAAACCCCGTAGTCTGCCCAACATCTTCCCGCGCCCGAACGGGGATACTACAAGAGATCAGGTGGAAGCCTGGTGAAGACCGGTGACGGTCGGGGACTCCCGCGAGTCCCCACCTCGCGGCGCCAAGACGTAGGAGGTCGGGAAAGTGAATCCGCCAGGACCTTGGAAGAGCAGTCCTGGACAGTCTGGTTGCGTGAGAGCCGATGGCCGGGCGATCGGCAGAAAGGGGATTGCCATGTAGACCAGTCTCTCCGAGACTGGGAGCGAGCCTCGGAGAGACTCGCCTACTAGGAGAAATGGCCCCCCCAAATGCGATCGACGCGGGTTAGTCCGAGGCCTCGGGCCCGCCATCCCCGTTCTCACCCGGCGTAATCAGGCACCAGCGGACGCCTTGTCCGGTGCCATCTCCCATGAAACGGATCAAGCGATGCTTCTGCTTCCGGTTGAGGGAGTTGATCGTATCGTGCAATCGGCGTTTCGGATCCTGTTCCTGCTGCGGTGGAAGCGGATCGTCGATATGGACCGGCCACCCCTCCTCCTCGAACGCCGCGAGGATGCGTTCTTGATTGAGTGCGGGCACCTTGAACTGTTTCACCAAGTACCCCCCAACGCGAAGCTCTTGTCGGTCGCGGTCCCAAATGGGAATACAGCGGGGTGCGGGCTTCGCGTGACTCCCGTTGCCTGTGGCGAGTTCCGTCGCAGTGGATGGGCGATCGCCGTTGACCGGGGCGAACGGTTCGCGGGGCAGGGGCTGGTCTTTCAACAATGACCGGATGAAGTCGACGCCCGGGCCGGTGAGCACGAAACAAGTGCGGCGACTGAAAATCAGGCCCCTGCGGCGTCGAAACGTCCGGGAGTCCTCATGCCCGAGCGTCGTCTCGCGAGCATGTTCCACGTAGCTCTTGCAGACCAGCCAGCGGAAATCATTGTTGGTGAGTCCCGCCTTCCGAAGGCACTCGATTTCCACGGCAAAATCCCAGGGAGAACGTCCCAACTCCTCGGAGAATTGGTGCGCCTCCAAGAGTACGTGCAGGGCTTCGTACTTGCGCACAGCCCCGAGCGGCCCGGCGCCGTTATGCCGATGGACCGTTGGTTGCTGGTGGACGATTCCGGCCCTGGTCGTTCGCTTCGCCTCGACTGCTAAGTGCTCCTCGGCGCTCATGTTACACTCTCCGGCTGGGCTGAATTCCACCCTTCCGTGTTAAGGAGCATCCAGCGGTCACCTCCCAGGCACAACCCGTGTGCCACTCTCTCTTCCATAGAACCCGTACCTGTCCTCAAGGCCAAGTCATTATGTGCGATAGAGTGATCTTGTCGATCAGGCAAATCACCACATTGCTGTCAGCAATCTCCCGATGCGAGATACTGAGAAGCACGGAACCCTACCGCTTTTGTGCTGATTTCTGTCTCCGCAGACAACTGTTTATCTACTCCAGATGACCTAGAGCACCTAACATACCGCGATGGGCGCAGCCCGTCAATTCCTCAAATTGAGAAATCTCGGCATATTCCCACATAACCCTCTGGCAGTTCGGCCCCGAAAAACAGCCCGAGAGGCGAAAAGTAAGGTGTGGTTCAAGAACGGAGATAGGCACCACGGCACCGTGTGTTTTTCCGGGTGCTTTCCAGCGCAGGGCTCGGAGCCAGTTCCATTCTTGAACCACGCCAAAAAGGACCTCAAACAACCGCAAGAGATTCTCGCAGCGCACGAAAGACCTGGCGCGTTTGTCGTTGCAGTGCAAGGGGCCCCTCTGGTTGAAAGCCGCACTTCGATTGACGGATGTCGCCGGACTCGTGAGAGTTCGTGGCCAGAAGTGTCATCACTTCTGCCACCTGTTAATCGAAGATTGACGGAGCACCGGGCGCAATGCCGTCGGCCCGCACTTGCTTCTTATAGGAGGAGTGGGCGGAGATCCTTCACGATTGGGAGTCGTTCGAAACCACGGAAGTCGGGAGAGCCGAGGCAGGCGATTTCTGTTGCACGCCGAACGCCCAACCGATCCGCGATTGACACCACTGCCGCTTTGGGTTAAGCAGACGGTTCGGCTGTGCATTTCACCCAGGGAACCTGTCGAGGGGATTTTGATATGGCGACGGCTGTCAGAAGGATACGGAAGACCACGGGCGGGCGATTCGGCTGGATCGCTTGCCTGATGATTGTCTCGGTTTGGACCGGAGCGCGGGCATGCGGCGAGGATTGGCCGACGTATCGGCACGATAATGCACGGAGCGGCGTGACGGCGGAAGAGATCCAGACGCCGCTAGTTCCGCAGTGGACGTTCCAGCCCCACGACCCGCCGCAGCCGGCCTGGGGCGATCCGCAGGCGGAGCCGGTGGAAGGGATCCTCGAACTGCGGCGGTTCCATTTCGACGATGTGTTCCACGCGGTAGCGGCCGGCGGACGGGTGTACTTCGGGTCGTCGGCGAATGGGAAGGTCTACGCTCTCGATGGGGCCACTGGACAGGTCGTGTGGACCGCACAGACCGGCGGACCGGTGCGACTGGCGCCGACCGTCGCGCGCGGCGGGGTGTTTGTCGGCTCCGACGACGGCTACGCCTACTGCCTGGACGCCGCCGACGGTTCGGTCCGCTGGCGGTTCCGGGCGGCCCCGGAGGATCGCCGCGTGCTGGGCCACGGCAAGATGATCTCGCTCTGGCCGATCCGTACCGGAGTGCTCGTCGACGGCGACACGGCCTACTTCGGCGCGGGCATCTTTCCGGCGGAGGGCGTTTTCCTCTACGCCTGCCGCACGGAAGACGGCAAGGAGATCTGGCGGAACGACACCTGCGGCGAGTCTCCGCAGAGCCGGATCTCGCCGCAGGGTTACCTGCTGGCTTCTCCGACGACCCTCTACGCACCCATGGGCCGTGTCTCGCCCGCGTCGTTCGATCGCCGCGACGGCCAACTCAAGAAGCTCACCTACTTCGGTAAAACGGTGGGCGGGACCTATGCCTTGCTGGCCGACGAGCACGTCTACACCGGCACCGAGGAAATGGTGGCCTATCATGGCGAATCGAACGACCGTTTTGCGATGTTCGCGGGCCGGAAGATCGTGGTCACACCCGAGCGGATCTACATGGCCGACGGGAAGGAGCTGGCTGCGCTGGACCGCACGGGCTACCCGGCGGCCAGCCGCAAGTATTTTGGACTGAAATCGCGGACCGACGATCTGGCGAGCTCGCTGGCCACGGCGCGGCGCAAGGGGCCGGCCGAGACCGTCGCCGCGATGGAGAAGCAATTGGCCGATCTCAGGACCCAGTTGGAGGAGTCCAGCCGGGAACTGTCGGCGACAATACCGTGGAAGACGGCCTGCGCCTGCGATGAAACGCTCATCCTGGCCGGCGGCGCCCTGCTGGCCGGCGATGAGGGAGAGGTTGTGGCAGTCGACGCAGCCACGGGGAAGATCTTATGGACCGGTTCCGTGGACGGCACGGTCCAAGGGCTGGCCGTGGCCAATGGCCAGTTGCTCGCCAGCACGGATACGGGAGCGATCCATGCCTTCGGGCCGAAGGGGTCGCCGCAGCACGGCCTGCTCGAGGAATCTGCCGTCGACCAACCCTATGCCGGCGAACCGCTGGCAGCGTTGTTTGCACAGGCGGCAGAAGCCATTCTCAACCGGGCCGAGGGCAAGCAGGGCTATTGCCTCGTGCTCGGCTGCGAGAACGGCGCGCTGGCCTGGGAACTCGCCAGGCGGAGCGAATGGATGGTCTACGTGGTCGAGCCGGATACCAAGAAAGCCGACATTGCCCGCAAGGCGCTGGAGGCGGCGGGGCTGCTCGGAAGCCGCGTCTCGGTGGAGTCGTGGCCATTGGACGCGGTGCCGTATTCCGATTACTTCGCCGATGTGGTGACTTCCGAGAGCGCCGTGGTAGGCGGCGGGCTGCCCTCGGCCGCCGAGGCGGCAAGGCTGTTGAAGCCCGAAGGAGGCCTGCTGATGGTCGGCCAGCCCGCGGGACCGCCTCACGGCGCGAAACGCCTGGAAGCCAAAGTCCTCGGGCAGTGGATCGAGTCGGTGCCGCTGGAAGGCGGCAAAGTGGAAACCGCCAACGGAACGTGGGCCGCGCTTCGCCGGGGACCTCTGCCGGGCGCCGGAAGCTGGACCCACCTGTACGCCAATGCGGCCAACACGGCCTGCGGTGACGACCAGCTCGTGCAAGGGCCGATGGGAGTTCTTTGGTTCGGCTATCCAGGGCCGGGGAACATGGTCAACCGCCATCAGCGCGCGGCGGGGCCGCTGGCGGTGGGCAATCGCGTTTTCGTGCAGGGGCAGAACGTGCTCATGGCTTACGATATCTACAACGGTCGGCGGCTCTGGCAGCGGGAGATCGCCGGGGCATACCGGCCCAACGCATCGCACGACGGAGGAAACCTGGCCGCCAATGCCGGGGCGCTGTTTGCGGCCGTCGGCGGCAAGTGCCTGCGCCTGGAACCCGCCACCGGAGCGACCCAAGCCGAGTACGCTCTTCCGGCAGGCGAAAACCGCAATCCCCGCTGGGGCTGGATCGCCTGCACCGCCGACCAGCTTTTCGGAAGCCGCGGGGCCGGAGGCACGTCGAGCGACGCCGTCTTTGCCGTCGATCCCGTGAGCGGCAAGCACGCCTGGGTCTACGAGGGCAAGCAGATTTCCCACAACTCGATCGCGGTCGACGGCGGCAAGATGTACTTCGTCGACGCAAATGTCACGCCCGCCGAGCGACGCGAGGCAATCGAACGCCAAGCGGCGAAGGCCACAACAGCGGCCGGTGCCGAGCGCACGACGGCGGACAAGAAAGAAGAAAAGGCCGACGTCCGCATCGTCGTTTGTCTGGACGCGAAGAGCGGCAAGGTTTGCTGGCGGAAGCCGCTCGACCTGACGCACTGCGGCGGCGGCAATCTCGCCGCGATGGTCCACAACGGCGTGCTGGTGATTTTCGGGATCTATCTGGACGGCCACTATTGGCAGCAGTTTTTTGCCGGGGAGTTTGATTCGCGAAAGATCACCGCCCTGGCGGCCGAAGACGGCAGGGAACTTTGGTCGCAGTCGATCGGTTACCGCGTGCGTCCCCTGATCATCGGCGACACGCTGCACGCCGAGCCGTGGGCGTTCGACCTCAAGACGGGCAAACCCAAGACGCGGATCCATCCGATCACCGGCAGCGAGGACCGCTGGCAGTTCGCCCGGCCCGGCCACCACTGCGGGTGCCCATCGGCCTCACCGCACAGCCTCTTCTTCCGTTCCCTCTGCCTCGGCTACTACGACCTGGAAGGGGACTACGGCACGATGCACTTCGGCGCCCAACGGCCGGGTTGCTGGATCAACTTCATTCCGGCGGGAGGGCTGCTGGTTGTTCCGGAGGCGAGCGCCGGCTGCATGTGCCCCTTCCCGAACATGTGCACGGTCGTTTTCCACCCGGCCTCCCGGCAGAAGGGCTACGGCTACTACAGCGCGCCGGGCGCCATGACGCCGGTCAAGCGGCTGGCCGTCAACTTTGGCGCGGCGGGCGACCGCAACGACGCCGCGGGGGATCTCTGGCTGGGGTATCCACGCCCGTCCGGCTCCCTCGTGCTCCAGTTCAAGCTCGACGTTGCCTTCCATCCGGGCGGATCGTTCGTCAGCCGCAATTCGGCGTATACCCCGGTGTCCGGCAGCGACGACCCGTGGATCTTCACGTCGGCCGCGGCGGGCCTGCGCAGGTGCGCGGTCCGCTTGCTGGAACCGGGCGACGGCGGGGCGAAGTACCGCGTGCGGCTCTTGTTCGCCGATTCGGAGAACGAGGAGGCGGGGCGCCGGGTGTTCGACATCAAGCTCCAGGGCAACGTCGTCGAGAAGGATTTCGACATTGCCAAGGCCGCCGGCGGCAAGAACCGCGCGGCGATCTCGGAATTCGACGATATTGAGGTGGAAAGCGATCTGACGGTGGAGTTGCTGCCCAAGACGCCCGGCCGGGCCGCGGCCGAATTGCCGATTCTCAACGGACTGGAAGTGATCCGCCAGGAGATCACCCGGCTCGGCTGCGACGCTCCGAAGTTCCTTCTGAACGACCGCGACTCCAAGCAGTCCGGCACGCTCAAGCTGGCAAACCTCCGCGAGACGCCATTTGCCGGGACGATCGAGATCGCGGCGCCGAGTGGCTTCGAGGTTACGGCGGGCCGCAATCGCATCGAACTGCCCTGCGGAAAGCGGCTGGAAGTGCCGGTGGAAGTGGCGGTCGCCGGAAGCATGCGCGCCGGGAGGTACGAGATACCGGTCCGGCTGCTGCGCGACGACGGGAGCGTCGAATTGGAGCGATCCCTGGATGTCGAGCACCTCGGGCCGCGCGGACGTGCCGTTGTGCCGGCGGCCGAAGACGCCTATGTCAGCCATCGCTACCCGGATATGAACAAGGGCTCGGCGCCGGTGATGCCGGTCGATGGCGGCGACCAGAAGGTAGGCGACAGCGACCACAACCTGACGCTCTTGAAATTCCGGCTCGACGTGCCGGGCCGGCCGCTCAGCGCGCGGCTGCAAGTGCACAACGCGGGCAATCCGACCGGCAACTCCGGGCAGGTGCGACTCGTCGAGGAGCCTTGGCAGGAGGCGGGGGTCAATTATGCCAACCGGCCGAAGGCCGGCAAGACACTGGCGCAATTGGGCGCCGTTGCGGAGAATCAACTCGTCGATCTCCCGCTGGACATCGACTTGAGCGACCGAAAGGAGCTCAGCCTCCTGCTCGATCCGACGACGTGCGACGGCACCGACTACCTGTCGCGGGAAAGCGGCAAGCCGCCGGTCCTGATCATCGAGTACGAGCCTAAGGAGTGACGGGCTTCTCTTCGACGAACGGATTTCCAGGATCGGCGGCAGGCCCGGCGTCGGGCGGGGGCGTTTCTATGGCAGCCGGCACGTCCGGCCCAGGCGCCTGCTCACCGACGTCCACCGACGGCGGCTGCTGAGGTTCGCGCGGACAGCCTGTGGCGAGGACCGCCGCCAAGAGCGCTGCCCACGGTCCGAACTTGTCGATCCTCATCCTGTTCCCCCTCAAGAGTGGCTGTCGTTTCCATTCCAGGATAGCGGGCATCCGAAGGAAAGTAAACCGGCAAGCGTATCCGGCCAATCAGACCCGCTGGATGCTCTTGGTTCTCACGGGGAATTGAGCCGAGGTGGGCGATAAACTCTAACGCTTGGGAAAAGCGTAGCAGCGTGTTGGAACCATGCCGTTGCCACGGATGGATGCCGTCGCAGGCGGGACACCCCGTGGGCCGCTTTGCCCCGTTTCGCCGGACCGCGGAGTGTCCCGCTTACGGTGCGCGGATGGTGTCGAATTGACATAAGTCCTTTGCGCTGGCATACTACGGCACATTGCAACTTTCATGGAGGAACTGGTGCGGTAATGCGAACGTCTTTTCCGTTGCTTTTCGCATCCGGCCTCGTCTTGTCGTTCACCGGCAACGTCTTGGCCCAGGAGTGGGCCAAGGCGATGTTCAACCACACCGACCACGATTTCGGCACGGTGGCGCGCGGCGCCAAGGTGGAACATCGTTTCGGGTTTGAGAACATCTATCTCGAAGACGCCCACGTCGTTTCCGTCCGTTCGAGTTGTGGCTGCACCGTGCCGGAAGTCACCAAGCCTTTTCTGAAGACCTACGAGCAGTCGGAACTGATCGCGAAGCTCGACACCAAGCGATTCACCGGCCGCAGGGATGCCACGCTCACGGTGGTTTTTGACAAGCCATTTCCCGCCGAGGTCCAGCTCCACGTCTATGCGTTTATTCGCGGCGACGTGGTGGTGCAGCCGGGCGAAGCGCGGTTTGAATCCGTGGAGCAGGGCGCCACGGCAAAGCAGAGGCTCATGGTCAGCTACGCAGGCCGCAACGATTGGCGGATTCTCGCTGTCAAGACGAACCGCCCGTGTCTTGAAGCCACGGTGGTCGAGCGCGGGCGGAACCAGGGGCAGGTCACGTACGAACTCGAAGTCACACTCAAACCCGACACTCCGGTCGGCTATCTCCGCGACCAGTTGGTGCTGGTAACCGACGACCGTGACCCAAAAGCTGCGCAAGTGCCCGTGCCCGTCGAGGCGATTGTCGTGCCGGGAGTCCAGGTCCGCCCGAATCCGCTGACGCTGGGAGTGTTGAGTCCGGGCCAAAGCGTTACGCGTCAACTCGTCGTACAGGCCAAGAAACCGTTTCGCGTGCTCAGCGCGGTTGGGCCGGACAGCCGGTTCCAGTTCACGGTGCCCGAGAGCTCTCGCCCCGTGCAGCTTATCCCTGTGATTTTCACCGCTGACCAAACGACGGGAAAGATCGCCGGATCGATCCGGCTCCAGACCGATCTGGCGGACCAGCTTGCGTTGGAAGTAGGCGTCAACGGCCAGGTGGTCGCGCCGGCCCCGCCCGCGACCGGAGAAGTGCCCGCGGGGGAAAGCGGCGCGCTCCCGCCACTGGAAAGCCTTCCGCAGCCGGTCAATCCTGCCAGTTCGGCAAAGTGAAGCGGTCCGCCCGCGGGGTGTCGGTGCGGGTTGCTTATTCCGCGATGTTGCCAAGAAACCGCAACGCCGCCGGGGCGGCAGTCCACGGCGGCGCTTGGGGAAGTGCTTTTGGCACACGCTTTCCAATTATCGGCAGGTCAGACCGAGGGGCGCCATAGGGAGATTTCGGGAAGAATCGCAAGGAAATCCCCGATGGCTGAATGGATTTCAGCGGACGACGGACGAACCGAGAATGTCGTTCGTCATTCGTCATTCGTCATTCGTCATTCGTCGTTCGTCATTGGTCATTGGTCATTGGTTGTTGCGGGCGGCGCCGTACGATGTGCGAAACCTGCTGCGAAGTGGGCGGGTCGCATCCCCCCGCGGTTGGGCGACGGCCCTTGAACCTCTTCCGTTCGCCTGCGTATAGTAGAGGCAGGGACAATTCTCCTATCGCCCTGCGCCGCATTGATGGGCATTGTTTCGGCGCAATCGATCATGTCCAACGACAAAATGCGTCGTCGGGTTGCCTGGGAGGCGGCCCGGCTGATGTACGCCCGGGAAGAGGCCGAATATTTCCGGGCGAAGATGAAGGCGGCACGCCGCATCTACTCCGGCCAGTTCAAACCGAGCGATCTGCCGAGCAATCGGGAGATCCGGGACCAAATCCAGGAAATGGCCCGCATCCACGAGGGCCATCGCCGCACCGAAAACCTGCGGGAAATGCGGCTGGAGGCCCTGCGGATGATGCGGATCCTGAGGCTGTTTCGCCCTCGGCTGATCGGCAGCACGTTGACCGGCCACGTCCGCCGGGGCTCGGACATCGACCTGCACGTGTTCTCGGACAGCGTGGAGTCGGTCAGGGGAGTTCTCGACTCCGAGGGGGTCGTCTACGAGGTCGAGCACAAACGGGTCCGCAAGCAGGGTGAAGAGCGAGTCTACACCCACGTGCATGTCCAGGACCGCTTCCCTTTCGAGCTGACGCTCTACCCGGCCGACAAGGCCCACTACGTCTTCAAGAGTTCGATCACGGGCAAAGCGATCGAGCGGGCCAGCATTGCCGAATTGGAGCAACTGCTCGCCGAAGAATATCCGGACGTGCCGCTGGAACAGACGGTGCTGGAGGCCGAGAGCAAACTCGACCGTTTCCAAATCTACCAGATGCTGCTCTTACCCTTGGAGCAGGTCAAACAGAGCCGCACGTACCATCCGGAAGGCGATGCGCTGTACCACAGTCTCCAGGTATTCGACATCGCGCGCGAGGAACTGCCCTACGACGAGGAGTTCCTGCTGGCGGCCTTGTTGCACGACGTGGGCAAGGCCATCGACCCTCAAGACCACATTGCGGCAGGGCTGGAGGCGCTGGACGGCTTCATCACGAACCGGACCGCATGGCTGATCGAACACCACGCCGACGCGCACGCGCTTCTGGACGGCACCCTGGGAGCGCGAAGCCGCCACCGGCTGGAAGCCTCGGAAGACTTCGACGAACTGCGTCTGCTGGCCCGCTGCGACCGCGCCGGCCGGCAGACCGGCGTGGAGGTGCCCGA
>JABWBD010000433.1 GCA_013360685.1 Pirellulales bacterium | reverse complement strand
TCTCGAACTATTGACCGTAATCAGCATCATCATGCTCCTGATGGCCGTACTCATGCCTGCGCTCAACGCGGCGCGCGAATCGGCCCGAGGCTCGGCCTGCCAAGGCAACCTTAGGCAATTGGGCCTGGGCCTGGCTGCGCATGCGGAACGGCACAAAACATTCTGCACCGGGGCATTTGACTGGAAGCTGGACGGCTGCCCCACCGAGATCGGCTGGGTGGCCGACCTGGTCAACAGCGAGACTCTTGTGGGTGCGATGCTCTGTCCGTCGAACCCGCCAAGAATCGCCCAGACCTACAACGACTTGCTCGAGTGGACGCCGAACTGGGCCGCCTACTGGAGCGACCCCTGCCATGCGACGACCGAGGACAGACTCAAGGGCAGCGCGCCGGAGACGAAGCCGGACGGAAGCCTGGTCTACAATCCTTGCCGGTACATCATCGAAACCTCGCCGGCCGATCGGGCCAAAGTGGTCCAGACGCAAGTGCTCGAGGAAGACTACAACACCAATTATACGGCCAGTTGGTATCTCGTGCGCGGCTCGCTCTTGCTCAAGAACAACGGCACCCTGCAGGCACCCTCGGGCTGCACCGGCTCGACCGTTTCGCGGGGTTCGACAACGGGGCCACTCAACCTGGATATTCTCGACGCGGCGGCCGCGTCATCCTCGATCATCCCGCTGCTCGGCTGCGGCGGAACCAGCGGCACCGACAGGCTCGCCGCGGAGATCGGCGGCCAGCCGTCCGGTTCCCCGGTGGTGGTTTCGCTCACCGGCGGACCTGTCGAGAAAACGACCGCAAACGCGCCTGCCTCCTTCATCGTCGGCGGTGATGCGTATCTGCAGGATTACCGCCAATTCGCCCCCGTCCACCGCGAGGCCTGCAATATCCTCTTCGCAGACGGGAGCGTTCGGAGCTTCATCGACGGCGACGGGGACGGGCTCTTGAACAACGGCTTTTCCTCCGGCGCGGGCGGCTTCAAGAGCGCCCAGATCGAACTGCCCAAGGAAGACCTCATGAGCGGCTGGTCGCTGCGAGAGCGCCGCCGCGGCGTGGTCGTTCCGCCTCCTTAACGGTGAATCTTCGCCCGCTTGTTGAGGCAACACCCGTGAGCACTTCCCGAATTGATGAAAGCGCGGCTGTCATGGTCAACGTATTGGGGCGATCCACGAAGACTACCTGTGCCCAGCGGGTTCTCTGGACGGCGATTTCCATTCTCGCCATCACCGCCGGCGGATGTGGCGGATGTGGAAGCGGCGGCAGTGACGCAAACGACCGCCATGCCAAGTGGGGCGGCGTGACCAAAGAGCAATGGATGAAACAGCGCCAGGAAAAAGCCAGGCAAGAAGAGCGGGAAGCCGAGGAGGCCCGAAACAAGGAAAAACAGGCAAAGGAAGAGGACCGAAAGCGACGAGAGGAGAAGGCGAGACAAGAGGCAGAAGAACAGGCTAGCTCGCTGGCGGCCGGGCGGGCAAAGCCGCAGCCGGAAACCCAGGACGCGACAGCGACGCCCAAGCAGCCGATGTCGGAAGCCCCCGTTCTTCCGGAAGCTTTTTCCGAGTGGAGGGAAGCCGATTTCCTTACCGCCCGGCTTCTCGGTGATCCGCGTCTGGCGCCGGCGATCGAAATCACCAAACCCATACGGGCGGCACACCAAACTCTGACATCGGAGTTGAAAATAGTAGTCGAAAAGGACAGGGGAACCGCAGTGGTCCCCAACGAAAGAGAACGTAGGTGTTGTTTCACGGTTTTTTGAAGGAGTTTCCGATGAAGCGTCGAGGTTTCACACTGATTGAGATGCTGGTGGTTGTCGCCATCATCGGCATCCTGATCGCCTTGCTCTTGCCGGCCCTGTCGCGGGCCCGCGAGGCGGCGCGCGGCTCACAGTGCGCGAACAACTTGCGGCAGTTCGGCATCGGCTTCTACGAATTCGCCAATCGCGACCCGGCAGGGCGGTTGTGCACCGGCGCCTGGGACCAGCGGCGCGACGGCTGCCTGTTCGAGTACGGCTGGGTGGCCGATCTGGTCAAGACCGGCGCCGCAGTCCCCGGCGACATGCTCTGCCCGACCAATCAGCTTCGCTCGCTCGAAAAGCTCAACGACTTGCTGGGCATCGGCACGTCGACGGTCCCCGCCGACGGACTTCCGGACCCGGCACGGCTGACCGCAGGTCTGTGCGCGGCGAATTCCGGCGGCGCGACGCACCCCGCATGGAACGGCTCCGCCGCAGATCCCGATTGGTTCCAGCACGCGCGCCGACTCGTCGTCGAGTCGGGCTATAACACCAACTACGCCAGCAGTTGGTTCTTCGCGCGCAGCGCTCCCAAAATGGAGTGGAGCGGCACGGCGATGACCACCGACACCACCTATAACCTGAAAGGCCTGGGCGGTTCGCTCGGGCCGCTCACCGTGCAAATGGTGGAATCGGCCACGGTGGCGTCCACCGCAATTCCGCTCCTGGGCGACGCGGGCCCCGGCGATGTCAACGAGGCCGTTCTGTTGCAGGATGTCGACACAGACCTGGGACTCACCGCCGGCGTCCGGCTGGGCGAGTCGTTCAACGACGGCCCTTCCTACTCGACGGGCACCGGCATCAAGATCATTCCGACGGCCAGCGAAATCCTGCCCATCCTTCCCGACCGCTTGCCCACCCCGAGCGATTACGTCGGCCTGAACGGGGCGACCGAAGCGGATTTTGCCGGGGCCGGGGCCGGCTCGCTGGTCGACAAGCTCGTCCTGCAGGACCTGCGCGACTGGCAGACGATGCACGGCGGCGGCAACAAACTCTACTGCAACATCCTCATGGCGGACGGCTCCGTGAGGCAGTTCTTCGACGTCAACGGGGACAAGTATCTCAATCCCGGATTCCCGGTCACTTCGGGCGGGCCGAATTCCGGCTACACCGACAGCCGCTGCGAAGTGCTGCCCGCCGAGATGTACTGCGGTCCCTGGATCGACGACGCCACCACGAAGGGCAAGTTCGAGTAAGCTCGGCACCCGACGCGACCCCATTCCCAGCCCCCCGCAGAACCCGCTTCGAGGCGCCCCGCTTCGAGGCGGGTTCACTCCATGGTGGATCGTCGCGGTTTGCGCGATTCTTGCCGCAACAGACTATCGAACGCGCCGAACACAGAAACACCATAAGACTTCAGTCATCGAAAACCGTCAGGAGACCACGCATGGTACGTCTGTGGATCATTGTGGTGTTTGCCTGCTTTGCCGTGGCACTGGGATCTCTGAGTCTCGGTTGGAGCAAGAGCGGCAGCCGGCCGCCGCAGGAAGAGAACACGGCCGTCGGCGGACACGATGTCCAAACAGGGCCTCGGGCGCTGGTGGACCAGGAGTATCATTCACTCGGCGTCGTGGATCCCTCCCAGCCCTGCGAGCACACGTTCTTTATTCGCAACGCGGGTGATGCTCCACTCGAGATCACCAAAGGCGGAACCTCGTGTCGATGCACCGTCAGCGTGCTGCCGGCACAAGACATACCGCCTGGCAGGCGAGGACCAGTCAAGATCGCCTCCAACGTCCTGCAGGTCGACGGCGATTTCGTCCATACGGCGACGGTTCTCACCAACGATCCGCGCAAGCCCACGATCACCTTGACCATCGCGGGCGCCGTCAAGAGACGCATCGGGGCCAGTCCGGCGGCGATCGTGCTCAGCAACCTTCGCCCAGGGGACTCTGCGTCGGTCGAGTCGACGATCTATTCCCAGGCGTGGCCCAATTTCATCATCGAAAACGTCAAGAGCTCGCTCGAAGGCCTGCAATGGGAACTCAGGCCCGCGCCGGCCGACTCCCTCCAGCAGCTCAAGGCCAAGAGCGGCTATCAATGCCGCATGACGCTGCCTGGGAATCTCCCCTTTGGACCATTCCGCGAGCGGTTGACGATGACGGTCCGCTCGGAGCAGTCCGGCGCCGAGACGCGAGTCCTTGAACTGCCTGTGTCGGGAAGCGTCCTCGGCCGGCGAACCGTGTACGGCCAGAAGATCAATAGCCAGGGTGTTGTGGGCCTCGGGCCTTTGCGGGCCGGAGAGGGCGCCGAGACCCAATTGACGATGAATATCCGCGACGAGCCTCGCTGTGTGAGGGTCTTGCGCGTCGAGAAGGAGCCCGGTTTTCTCGTGGTAGCCGTCGCGCCGTACCGGCCGGGCACCGACAAGGCTGGAATCTACAGGGTCGATGTCCGAGTGCCTCCCGATGCGCCCGCGTGCAATTACATGGGAACCCGGGCGGGCAAGCTCAAGATCGTGCTGGACCATCCGACGGTCCCCGAGATCGATCTCAAGCTGGAATTTGCGGTGCTCAGCCAGCAGATTCTGAACACTCCCTGAACCGTTTGCTTACTCGATTTCTCTAGAATGACGCGCGAAGGACGAGGCGGGATGTCGAGATCCCAGAGTCCAACGAAGACGATTTACCACAACCGGCTCGTGAGGCAAGTTGCAGGGAAGCACCGTCCTCCTGTCACGGCAGTTCCGATAAGGAGACCCTGAATGTACGAGCACCCCACAACGTGTGACGCGGCGGAAGCGGGTTGCCCGGCCGCCATGTACGAACTGGCCCTTGCCTGCGGAGACGGCGACGAGCGGCAGTATTGGCTGGAAACGGCGGCTGGCATGGGGTATGTCCCTGCCATCCGGCAGCTCGGCTCGATGTGTCGCAACGCCCACGAGCGGCTTCGCTGGCTCCAACAGGCCGCCCGGGACGGCTGGGAGCCCGCCATCACCGAACTGGCCGTCGTGGACTAGGCCCGGTCCCTAACTGATTCCTAACAAACCCGGCAGACAAGGCTACGGCGGGATGGAAAACGACGGCCGGGCTGCTAAAGTAGAAGGGAGTGATCCGCATTGGTCCTATTCCGGGAGGCAGGCTATGGCTCACGAAAGCATCCTTGTCGTTGAGGACGAATCGGATATCCAGGAATTACTGCGATTCAACCTGGCCAAGGATGGCTATCGCGTCCAGTGCACCGACAGCGGTGAAGAGGCGTTACGATTGGCGCGGAGCAGCCCGCCGGATCTCGTCCTTCTGGACCTGATGCTGCCCGGCATGGACGGACTGGAGGTCTGCCGGAAATTGAAGAGCGACTCCCGGACCCAGCACATTCCCATCCTCATGCTCACCGCGAAAGGCGAGGAGACCGACATCGTGACCGGCCTGGAACTGGGCGCCGACGACTACATGACCAAGCCGTTCAGCCCGCGGGTGCTCACCGCCCGCATCCGGACCGTGCTGCGCCGCGCGGCGACCGAGCCCTTCGATGAGCAGTCGCCGGTCAAGGTCCACGACCTGGCGATCCATCCGGGCCGCCATGAGGTGCTTGTGAGTGATGTGCCGGTGTGCTTGACGCGCACCGAATTCCGCGTCCTGCAGTATCTGGCTTCGCGGCCCGGTTGGGTCTTCACCCGTTACCAGATCGCCGACGCGATCCACGACGGCGACGCAATGGTCACCGACCGGTCGATCGACGTGCAGATCGTCGGGCTGCGGAAAAAGCTGGGCGAGGCCGGCCGGTACATCGAGACGGTCCGCGGCGTGGGCTACCGGTTTAAGGAATCGCGATGAACGGAAAGCGGCTCCTCGGGCAACTTGCGCCCTCGTATCTGCTGGTCGCGGTCATGACGGTCGCCGCGCTCGAGGCGCAGCGCGCCATGAGTCTACCGTTTCTTTTCGTCGCCGTTCCGGCGGCGCTGGCCGCCGGAGGCGTATGCTGGCTGATCGTGCGGCGCATCAGCCGCTCGCTGGAAGAGGTCAAGCACGGGGTTATCTGCCTGGCTCATGGCGATCTGACGCACAGACTGCCTGCGCCCGGCCCGCGCGAGATCGCCGCTCTGGCCGAGGCCGTGAATCTCATGGCCGGCGAACTGGAGAAGCGTCTTGAGGCTCTCGTCCAGCAGCAACAGCAGCACGAGGCGATCCTTTTCAGCATGGTCGAAAGCGTATTCGCCGTCGATTCGGACGAACGGTTGCTCAGCCTCAATCGCGCAGGCTCGCGGTTGCTCCGGGCGCGAGTAGAAGACGTCGAGGGGCGCCGGCTCCAGGAAGTCGTCCGCAATCCGGCGCTGGAGAGGCTTGTCTCCAACGTTCTGTCGACGCAGCAGTCGGCTTCCGAAGAGATCGTGATCCGTGTTGCCGGCGGCGAAGAGAGGATCCTCGACGCGCAGGGGACGGTGTTGCTCGACGTCCGGCAACGGGCAATCGGGGCCCTGGTCGTGCTGCACGACATCACTCGCGTTCGCAAGCTCGAAATCGTCCGCCGCGATTTCGTGGCCAACGTGTCGCACGAATTGAAGACTCCGGTAACCTCGATCAAGGGGTTCGTTGAGACGCTGCTCGACGGCGCGCTCAGCGATCCCGCCGACGCGGAACGGTTCCTGAAGATCGTTGCCGCGCAAGCCGATCGGCTCACGGCCATCATCGAAGACCTCCTGATGCTCTCTCGGATCGAGCAGGGTACGGACAAGGCAGAGATCGCACTGGAACCGGCGCCGATCCACAAGGTGCTCCAGGCCGCCGTCGATATCTGCCAGCTCAAAGCGGCGGAAAAAGCCATTTGCGTTGAAATCGAATGCGAGCCGCTGCTGACCGCCGAGTGCAATGCTGCCTTGCTCGAGCAGGCGGTCGTGAAT
>JABWBD010000432.1 GCA_013360685.1 Pirellulales bacterium | reverse complement strand
TCCACGCTCCACGCTCCAGCTCCGAACTCCACGCTCCACGCTCCAGCTCCGAACTCCACGCTCCACGCTCCAGCTCCGAACTCCACGCTCCACGCTCCATGCTCCATGCTCCTTCCATCGGCATTGGTTTCGTGGTCATGCGGGACAATTGGCCGGAAGTCGTGGAGGCGGCGAGGGTGGCTCGGGAATTGGGAGTAGACAACTTCCGGATCAGCGCCATTTTCCAGCCGGACAACGAACGTTACTTCGCCGGATGGTACGAGCAAGCGCAGGCCCTGTGCCGAAAGGCCGAAGAGCAGGCAACCGAGGACTTCCGGGTGTTCAACCTCTTCGGCGAGCGGCTGGAGGATCTCCGCCGGCAGCAGCCCGACTACGCGTTCTGCGGCTACCAGCACTTCACCACCTACATCGGCGCCGACCTGAACGTCTACCGCTGCTGCAACACGGCTTACAACACCCGCGGGCGGATCGGCTCGATCCGCCAGTGCCGCTTCCGCGACCTGTGGCGAAGTGCCGCGAAAGAGGCGGATTTCACCTCGTTCGACGCACGCGCCTGCCGGCGCTGCCAGTTCAATCGCAAAAACCGGATGGTGCTCTATGCGATAGCCCGGGAACCGGCGGACGTGGCGTTTGTGTAGGAGCATGGAGCGAGGAGCACGGAGCGAGGAGTATGAAGAGATCAATCCAGAATCCAAAATCGAAAATCCAAAATCGACATGGTTCGATCGTCATTGCTTCGCGGAACCATGCCCAACTGCTGCACCGGACGCTGGCGAGCATCCGGGCGCAGCGGGTGCCGTTCCGATACGAGTTGATCGTCGTCGACGACGGCTCGACGGACGACACGGGGCAGGTCTGCCGGCGCTACGGTGTGGATTACTGCCGATTGGAGAACGATCGTTACCGCAATCCGTCGGTAGCGCGCAATTTCGGCTATCGGCGGGCGCGAGGGGAAGTGGTGATCGCCCAGTCGGACGACGTGGTCCACCGTTCGCCGCGGGCCGTCGAGCGGCTCGTGCTGGAGCTCGCCGCCTCGGGTGAATTCCTGATCGCGACCGTCCACGATCGGGACCCCGGCCGCAGCGGCACCCATCCAGAGCCACGGCAGTACACCGGGCCCGAGAACCGGCGGCCGCTGTTCTTCTTGGGCTCGCTCTGGCGGCGCGACCTGTACGCCATAGGCGGAAATGACGAGGACTTCGCCGAGCCGGGCTACGAAGACAACTGGTTCGCCGATTGCCTCATGCACGGTCTGGGACTCGAGCCCCGCTATCTTCCCGACGTAATTGCCTGGCACCAGCCGCATCCCCGTCCCTACGACCTCGGCAAGGTGATCGAGCCCTCACGGCTCCTGTACCAACAGAAGTGCGACGCGGCACGGCGCGGAGCGATCCTCTACCGCGCGTCCGGAGGACCGTGGAGAGTCTCGTGCGTCTCGTTCCCAGGCTTTGAGAGTGTCTCGTTCCCAGGCTCTGAGAGTGTCTCGTTCCCAGGCTCTGAGAGTGTCTCGTTCCCAGGCTCTGCCTGGGAACGCATTATCCCCGAGGCTCCGCCTCGTCTCCGAGTCCCTGAATCAACGATGGATCGAAAGCAGGCAGAGCCTGCAAATCAGTTCGTTCCCAGGCAGAGCCAGGGAACGAGGGAAGCACCAAGCCCTAAGCCCTAAGCCCTAAGCACCAAGCCCTAAGCACCAAGCCCTAAGCCCTAAGCACTAAGCCCTAAGCACTAAGCCCTAAGCCCTAAGCACTAAGGACCACCGCCATGCCTCAACCCCCTACCTCCCCCATCCCGAAACGCATCTTCTTCTACCACGGCTTCCCCTCGCTGTCGTTTCTGCGGTTCATGAGCGTGTATAGCTTCCAGCGGCACCATCCGGACTTCGAGATCCGCGTGGTGGTGCCGGCGGAACTCTGCACGGAGCAGACCTGGACGACGGGCGAACACGCAAGCCCCTACCGCGGACCCGACTACAGCCAGTGGCTGACCAGGCTGCCGATCGAGATCGCCCCTTTCGACATGCGATCGCTCGGGCTGTCGAACGGCCTGCCCGAGGTCTGCAAATCCGACATCCTGCGAAATTGGCTCCTGGTGAATCAGGGAGGTTACTGGTCGGACATGGACGTGCTTTATGTCGGCCGGATGAACATCCCGCTCGACGCCGACACCGTTTACTGCCACGACGGCACATTCTACTACATCGGCCTGATCGGCGGCTGCCGGAAAAACGCCTTCTACCGCCACATCCTCCGGCGAGCCCTGGAAGCCAGGCACGATGAGGATTACCAGTGCTACGGCACCCGGCTCTACCGGTGCGCGCCGGAACGCTACCGCGCGATGTTTCCCCAGCTTTCCATGCATAACCTGCCGACCAGCGCGGTCTATCCGGTGAAGTGGGTCGAGCTGGGGCGTTTCTACACGCAAACCGAACTGCCCCCGGACTGCTTTGGGATCCACTGGTTCGGCGGCAGCGCGGTCGGCGGCCGGCTCGAGCAGGGCCTGACTCACGACTGCGCGACAGAAGACAACCTCGTTTATCGAAAGGTGCAAGAGCAATGCGAGCTTTCAGTGTGGTCGTCCCTTGCGAAGAGGACCGGTTAGCCCTTTTCGCCAACACGCTGCGGCGGTACCGGGAACTGGGCCTGGAGCGATACCGGTACGAGTTCGTCGTCCCCACGCGAACGCTGCGTTCGCCCGGTCTGCTGGACGACTTACAGGTCCGGCACAGGCTCGTGCCGTACTCGCACCGCGGCGAGACCATCAACCCGTCGATGGCATTGAACCTGGGCGTGCGGCATTCACAGCATGAGACGATTGTCGTGCAGTCGCCGGAAGTGATTGCGGTGAGCGATGTGCTCGGCCAATTCGCGGCGCTGCCGGAGGGGAACTACGTGGCGCAGGTCTGGGATCTCGGTCCCGCGGGCCGGCGCGAGCGGAGGCTGGCCGTGCCCGATTTCATCGAGTACACGGCCGGCGCCTATTTCCTCGCCCAGTTTCGCCGGGCCGATCTGGCGGCGATCAACGGCTGGGACGAGGACTTCATGGGCGGCTATTGTTTCGAGGACAACGACTTCGGCCGCCGCTGGCACGCCGCCGGCCTGCCGGTCCAACTCCGCGAAAAGATCGTCGCCGAGCACCAATGGCACCCTCGCACCTCCGGCATCACTCCCGGCTGGAAGCGGAACTGCCGGCTCTACTACCGGAAAAAGGCGAGGGGCGAGACTTGGTGCCGCCGCGGCCTGGCATGACAATTTTGGATTTTAGATTTTGGATTTTGGATTGAGGAAGAATCCAAAATCTAAAATCCAAAATCCAAAATCTAAAACAGGAGCTTCCCATGTCCACACCCGTCGTCCATCAGCTCCGCTGCCTGGGCTACAGCGGGTCGAGCGTTCTGAACCTGCTGCTCGACTCGATCGAGGACTTTCGCGGATTGGGCGAGATCGACCGCCTTTTCAACCGGGATCCGACGCGGCCTTGCATTCTCTGCTGGCCGAACGAGTGCAAGGCATACGGACGCATACGCCCGGACCGCTTCTACTTGGGCTGCGCAAGGGTCTATCCCGGCACGAGATTCCTGGTCGACTCGTCGAAGCGGCCGGAGTTCTATGAAGCCCGGCAGAGCGGAGAGCCGCGGTTGCACTACCGGTCGATCCTGCTCTTCAAGACTCCCCACGCGTACCTCTATTCCTGGACCGGCCACATGCCGAAGGACAAGCACCCGGACGAGGTCTGGAAGCTTTGGGCGGATTTCCACGCCGCCCAGATCGGCAAGGCCGACGTGGTCGTCTGGTACCGGAACCTCGCCAGGGATCCGGAGCGTGAACTCCAGCGGATTCTCGGCCATGCGCCGCGGTTCCGCCGAGAGCGTTGGTGGGACACCGACACCCACGTGATCGGCGGCAACACGGCCGTGATGAGCCAGAAGAACCGCCGGGTGGAAGCGGAATCGAGGACGTTCGAGGCCGAGCGTCAGGAGAACTCCGGCCGAAGGAACAAGTACCGCCACCGCCGCCATGCGATCTTCGTCGATGAGAACTGGCGACGCGACGAGCCGTTCAAGGCCCTCATGGACGACTACTATCGGAATAGGGGAGCTGAGATCGACACGACCGTGGCCCGGCTCGGGATGTCGGTCGAGTGGCTGCGGGAGGACCTGTGGGGGAATTTTGGATTTTAGAGGTGCTTGACGCTGCCTTTGCCGGGACGCAAGATGAGGCATGAGAACCGTTCTCAGCGTGTAGCTTTGCATCCACCGCACGCCAGAAAGAAAACCATGGGAAAACAACTTGCTCTCTTGTTGCCGGCGATCGTACTCCTCCCATTCGCAGGTCTCTTGGCAGCGGCCGAGTCGGATATCCTGGTCCCGGGAGCGCAGGTCGAGCGGTTAGTCGATGGGTTCAAGTTTACCGAAGGCCCGGCCTCGGACGCCGAAGGGAATGTCTTTTTCACGGACCAGCCCAACGATCGGATCCTGAAGTGGAGCGTCGATGGGAAGCTGTCGACCTGGCTGGAGCCTGCCGGAAGGTCCAATGGGCTGTGCTTCGATCGCCAAGGCAATCTCTGGGCCTGCGCCGACGAGAAGAACGAATTGTGGTGCATCGGTCCGGAGAAGAAGAACAACGTGGTCGTGAAGGACTACCAGGGGAAGCTCCTCAACGGCCCCAACGATCTCTGGATCCGGCCCGACGGCGGCGTCTTTTTCACCGACCCATTCTACAAGCGGCCCTACTGGAACCGGGGTCCGATCCAGCAGGACGGCCAGTGCGTTTATTTTCTGGCTGCCGACCGCCGGACGCTGCTCCGCGTGGCCGATGACCTCCAGCAGCCCAACGGCGTGATCGGCACTCCCGACGGCAAGCTCCTCTACGTCGCCGACATCGGCGCGAAGAAGACGTATGCCTACGACGTCCAGCCCGACGGAAGCCTCCAAGGCAAGAGGCTTTTCTGCGAGATGGGCTCCGACGGCATGACGATCGACAACCAGGGCAACGTCTACCTGACGGGCAAAGGCGTTACGGCCTTCGACCCCGCCGGGCGCAAGATCGCCGAAATCCCGGTGCCGGAGCGATGGACGGCCAACGTCTGCTTCGGCGGCAGCGACCGCCAGACGCTCTTCATCACCGCCAGCACCGGGCTCTACGCAGTCCGCACGCGCGTGAAAGGCGCGGGGAGCCAGTAAGCTAGTCTTCCTTGATCTCGATGTCCTTGAACATCACGTGCATCACGCAATTGGCGTGCATCTGCAAGGCCAGATGCCCTTCCGGGCGGCCCTTGTCGTCTTTCAGCTCGGCGCTCTTGATGCCGTTGACCGTCACGGTCACGTTGCCGCCGTGCGCGTCGATCACCATCTCGTTCCACTCGTCGTCCCGCGTGTAGGACTTCTCCTCCTCGTCGGTCGGCTTGTCGATCCAGGCGCGGCCGTAGCTCTCGTAGATCCCGCCCACGCCGCTCTTCAGCCGGCCGACCTGGACTTGCAGGCCATGGGCCTGGTCGGGTTCCTTGAAGAGCGTGCGGATGTAGAATCCGCTGTCGCCCGAGAGGCATTTGAACTTGAACCGGACGGTGAAATCCTTGAACGTCTTGTCGCTGAACAGCAGCCCGTAGAGCTTCTCGTTGTTCGCTCGGCCGACGAACGCGCCGTCTTCGACGGTCCACGATCCATCGCCGACCTTGTGCCAGCCGGCGAGTGTCTTTCCGTCCATGAGCGGCTTCCAGTCGGATTTCTTTTCCTCGGCGGACAGCCGTGTGGCCACAGCGAGTACAAGCATTGCGCAAGCGAGAGTCAGGATTTCAGCACGTTTCATAGCGGGCTCCTTTTCTTCGGGTAGGTGAGGCAATTCATTGAGAACATAATTGCCCCGGAACCGCCAGTCAAGGATTGCCGGTCTTTCCAGGAGTATGAGAGCCGTTTACGGCTCTTTTCCGCCGAAGGCGGTATCGGCCCGGCGTTTACGCCGGGTGCGCGAGGCAATTCAGACCGTCTTTCCTTCCACTGGGCCCATTTACGGGCCCTCCAAAGTGCCTTCCGGCGCGCAGCGGTGGAACAACGGAGCCAACAGCTCGTGCCCAGAAACTCGCGTGTTTTCACCTCCCCTCTCCCGACCGCGTGAGCGATCCACACCACAAGGGTTTGCCGCACGCCTCGAACTTGCACGTCTCCCCGCTTCCGCCCTAGAATCCATACTTGTTCCCACAACGGCTCTGCCAAAAGAGGCCCTTAAGAATGTCCCAGGACCAGTTCCTCGAAGTGATCGACCGCGATGAGGCGGAGCGGCGGTTCCGCGGGGCGATCCCGCTGCGGCCGTTGGGCGCGGAGGAGGTCGCGCTCGAGTCGGCCTTGGGCCGTGTGCTGGCGGAGGACGTCGTCTCCAAAGTCGACGTGCCTTCATTCGATCGGTCGAACTACGATGGCTATGCCGTCCGCGCCGCCGATACCTTCGGGGCCCAGGAGGAAAGCCCCCGGCGATTGACGCTGCTGCCGGAGACGATTCCGACCGGCGTGGTTCCCCGGGGCGAGGTTGCCGCGGCAGCGGCGATGGCGATCGCCACCGGCGGCATGCTGCCGCGCGGGGCCGACGCCGTGGTGATGGTCGAGCATACCGATGTCGAAGGCGACGCGCTGGTGGTCGCCAAGGCCGTGACGCCCG
>JABWBD010000431.1 GCA_013360685.1 Pirellulales bacterium | reverse complement strand
GCGGTTCAGCCGCTGTTGCATGGCGCCGGCGAATGAGCCAGTCCAGGAAAGGTTAATAGGTCCAATGTTCACGGTTGCTCTGATTGGCCCCGACGGAGCCGGCAAGACGACGATCAGCCACCGGTTGCGGGAGTTGCTTCCGCTGCCGGTCAAATACGTCTACATGGGAGTGAACGCGGATTCGAGCAACCACATGCTGCCGACGACGCGGCTGGTACGGGCCCTCAAACGGTTCTGCGGCGCCAAGCCCGATACTGCCGGCCCCAGGGATCCGAACCAGGTCAGGATGCGTCCTAAAGGTCTCCTGCGACGAGCCGCCGCCGAGGCGAAGTCGATGCTCGGTTTCCTCGCCCGGGCCAGCGAGGAGATCTTCCGGCAAACCTTGGCCGAATACTACCGGTGGCGCGGACATGTCGTGCTGTTCGACCGGCATTATTTTTCCGACTATTACAACTACGACATCGCGTCCCACGGCCGCTATCTTCCGCTCGGCCGCCGCCTCCACGGATTGTTTCTGCAGCACGTCTACCCGAAGCCCGACCTGGTGGTCTACCTCGATGCGCCGGCGGAAGTCCTCTTTGCCCGCAAGGGGGAGGGCTCGATCGCCGTGCTCGAGCGCCGGCGCCAGGATTACCTCCAGATGCGCGAGCTGGTCCGGCAGTTCGTCGTCGTCGACGCCAGCCGCCCTCAGGAGGAAGTCGCTCGCGACGTGGCCGATCGTATTTGCCGGTTTTGCCGGGCAAATACGGACGGAGTGAAGGAGGCCGCCGATGTTGCGTAAGGCCCGTACCGTACCGACCGTCCTGGTAACCGACGCCGGCCGCGGTTCGGCCTTGGCCTTCATCCGATCGCTGGGGCGCAAGGGCTGGAGAGTGATCGCCGCTGATTGCCGGCGGGAAAGCCTGGGCTTTCTGTCCCAGTACGCCACCGAGACTTTGCTCTACCCGTCGCCCGCCGACTCGCCCGCGGCATTTGTTCAAACGGTCCATGCAACGGCCTGCAAGCGGGGCGTCGATCTGGTGGTCCCGATTACCGATACGACAATCCTGCCCTTGTCGCAAGCCCGATCACGGCTGGAAAGCGTGTGCCGGCTGGCCGTTCCGGAGGCATCGGCCCTGGCGGCGGTCTCAGACAAGGCGCAGACGGTCAAGTTGGCCCGCCGGCTGGGTGTGCCGGTGCCGCGGACCCGTCTGGTCGCAACCGTCGAAGAGGCCCTCCGGCACGGTCCCGAGCTGGGTTGGCCGGTCGTCTTGAAACCGCAAGTGTCCAAGCAAATGCGGAGCGATCGGGCGATCGAAGCCTTCTACGTTTGTTATGCCCAGGATTCCCGGCACCTGGCGGAACAGATGGGCCGGTTGGAAGGGCGCTGCCAGGTGCTGTTGCAGGAATACCGGCAAGGCGCGGCGCAGGGAGTTGAGTTGTTGATGTACCGGGGGCGGCCCCTGGCCGCATTCCAGCACCGCCGAATCCGCGAAGTGCCGTTGACTGGCGGACCGAGCGCTATGCGGGAAAGCGTTCCCTTGGATCCCGTCCTCTACGACCACTCCATCCGGCTCTTGGGAGAGATTTCCTGGACGGGGCTGGCGATGGTGGAGTTCAAGGGTGACTCGCGGCAAGCCAGTCTGATGGAAATCAACGGGCGCGTGTGGGGTTCCATGCCGCTGGCCGTCCACAGCGGCATGGATTTCCCGGCCCGGCTGGCTGAGTTGTGGCTGTTCGGGCCTCCGCCTGCCGAGTGCGAGCCGGCTTTGTCGTACAAGGTCGGCGTGCGGGCCCGCAGCCTGGAACTTGAACTGGCATGGATCGCCTCGGTCCTGCTCGGCCGCCGCCGCGTCTCCTTCCTGCCCCCGCCGCCGCGAAGAGAGGCGATTTCGGCCTTCATGGAACTGTTCCATCCGGCCCGCAAGTTCGATGTCCTGTCCCTGGAAGATCCGGCTCCCGGCCTGGGCGAGCTCTTGGCAATTGTGGGCAAGTTTGCCGGGAAATTCGGGGCTCTGCGATCGTAGGAGAAACCATGTTGCCTGTCGTCAAACGCGCTGCGTCGGTCGCGGCCGGGCTGGTGGCCTCTTCAAGGCTGCTGGACGTGATGGAACGAATGGACTCGCGGCGTCCGAACCTGCTCCGTGTCCTGACTTATCATCGCGTCGACCTGCCCGGCGCACGGCCCGAGCTGCGTCCGAACGTCCTCAGTGCGACTCCGCGAGCGTTCGAGGAACAAATGCGCCACCTGGCAGGCCGCTGCCACGTTGTCTCGCTGTCCGAGGTCCTGGCTGCCTGTCGGGGGGCCACCGCGCTGCCCCCGCGATCGGTGCTGATTACGTTCGACGACGCCTACCGCGATTTTGCGGAGCACGCCTGGCCGATCCTGCGGAAGTACGGCCTTCCCGCGGTCCTGTTTGTCCCGACCGGCTTTCCCGACCGGCCGGATCGAAGCTTCTGGTGGGACCGGCTCCATCAGGCCTTCTGGGCCACGGATCGCCGTGACGCGGTAAATACCCCCCTGGGCCGAATGCCGTTGACAACGCCCTGGCGCCGGCGGCGTGCGGCCCGGCGGATCAACGATTACATCAAGACGCTGCCGCATCGCGATGGAATGGACCTCGTCGAGAGGCTCTGCCGGGAGCTGGATGCACCGCCGTCGCAGGGCCATGTGCTCGGTTGGGAGGAGCTGCGGCGGCTGGCTCGCGAGGGGCTCGCGTTGGGCGCCCACACTCGAAACCATTCGATCATGCATCGTGTCTCGACCGATGAGGCACGCGCCGAGGCGGCCGGATCGCTGGAGGATCTCAAGCGAGAAGTCGGGCCCGTTGATCCCGTATTCGCCTATCCGGCCGGAGGCGTCGACGACGAAGTCGTCCGCATTCTCGGCGAGGAAGGCTTCCGGGTTGCGTTCACCACGGCCGCCGGAATCAATGATCTGGACCGTGCCGATCCGCTGCGCCTGTGTCGTCTGAACGTCAGCCGCCAGACCACGCTTCCGCTGCTCCGCGCGCGGCTTCTCCGCGACGCGCGCCGGCACGCAGGTTCGGCAGCCCCTGTGTAATTCCGCTCTTTCAGGAGACCACGCATGGAAATCGAGATTGGCCGGCGCGTCCGGGTAAACTTCGCGGCCTTCACGGGCGGCGCGCGGCGAAGCGTTGAGTCGGTCCCATGCGAGGTCGTCGACGTTCGCGAGGGGCAGAGCCTTGTTCGCACCGCCTACCCGTACCGCAGCTTCTCCTTGTGGGTCTCCAATTTCTGGATCGAAGACCTGGGAAATCCCGTGTCCCAATCTCCGCGACTCTTGCGAGGAACCGGCGAAAACGCCGAAGAAAGCCTCGCCGGGTAAACAGAAAAGGGGCGGCAGAGGAACCTGCCGCCCCAGGTAGAACCGAAGCCTCGGGGTTCGAATCGCTGTCCTTCGTCGAACCTACTGCTTGGGCTTTTCCCCTTCGGCTGGAGCCTTTTCCGCCGCCTTGGTCTCTGCCGGCTTGGCTGCCTCGCCGGGCTCCTTCTTCTCGGCTGGCTCGGCCTTGGCTTCCGCCTTTTCCTCGGGAGCCTTGCCGGCCTTCGGCTGCTCGGCGTCGGCCTTCGGGGCTTCCTTCACCTCGGCGGGTTTGTCCTTCATCGCATCGGCCGGAGCGGCCGGGACGTCCTTCTTCAACTCGTCGAGCGCGGCAGGCGTCGTGCTGGTGTCCACCGGCGCACCATCGGCTTTCTTCTCCTCCTCCTTCTTCTCCTTCTTCTTGATGACGTCCGTGCGCGCGAGGTGGATCTTCTGGTAGACGCTGTCGGAAATGACGTAGTACCAGTCGGCGAATCGATCGTTCAATTCCTTGACCCGCTCCTGGCCCTTCTTGACCTTCTCGTCGTACTCGTCCTGCTTCCGCTTATTCTCCTTCTCGATCCGCTCGCGCTCGGCCTTGGCCTTGGCCACCGGGTCGTCCTTCTTTTCCTCCTCTTTCTTGGCCTCGGTCTTGTCGCCCTCGGCCTTTTTCTCGGCCGTCTTTTCGCCTTCCTTCTTCTCGCCTTCCTTGGGCGCCTCGGCAGGCACTTCGGGGAGAGCCTCGAGTTCGGGCTTCTTCAGGGCGTCCTGGTTGAATTCGGCCATCACGAAGAGGTAGCGGTTGACGCCGCCGCTGTCCGCACCGTCTTTCTTTTCGCCCTCTTTACCCTCCTCTTTCTTCTCCGACGCGGAGGCGCCGCCGGCGATCTGGCCGAAGCGGAGGACGTACTCGACGCCGTCCTTCATCACCACGCGGGTCTCACCCTCGTTCGATCGCAATTCATAGAACTTGTCGTCAACCGGCACAAGATAGAAGCCCCGATTGGCCAGCGACTGCTGCGTCTCGCGGTCGGCATAGACGCTGCCGGTGGCCTTCAGGTCGGAACTGAGGCCCTTGGGCTTGGGGGTGACGTCCACGATCTTCAGATCGTCCAGCGCGTTCTTCATGTCGTCGAGCTTGGTGGTGTTGAGCTCTTCGTCCTCGGCGAGCTTGCCTTGGTTGAACTTGCCGGCGTCGAAGACACGATCGTCGACGATCTTCCACTTGGGATCTCCGGTGTCGTTGTACTCCAGGCCGACGCGGGCCCGCTCCTTGAGCCGCCCGGCCACCAGGTCGACCGAGTAGTCGTGGAGTTTCACGCCGCTGATGTCCCACGTGTTGAGCTTCAGCAGGTCCTTCTCGATCCAATCCTCGAACTTGGTCGACAGCTTGTCGGTCTTGGCCTTCACCACGTAGATCGGATCCTGGTTCGCGCGCCGCACGTAGTGCAGTTCCGACTTGTCCGGAACCTGTTTGCCGACGATCAGGTCCATGAGGGTCTTGTTGTCCTTGTCCTTCATCGTCACGCGCGTGCCGACGCCGGTCGTTCCCGCGCTCAGCGATTTGGACGACGGGTCGATCACGCCGTAGAGTTCGTGATCGCCGGGACTGGAGCTCTCCACGGACAGCACCTCGAGCCCCATCAGCGCGGTCGCGGCGGCGGCCAGGTGGTCCTTGGCGTCGGCCGGATAATTGTCGTGCGACGGGATGGACCAGCGGTTGTTGACCTGGGCGACCTTGAAGGGGCTGATCGTGGCCGTGCCTTCGTCGTATTTCGTGATCTCCAGGCTGGTGGCAGCCAGGGGATCGTTGAAGTCGGGGAACAGACGCTTGCCCCGCATGTCCCCCGCGGCCATCTGCGGCGTGGAGGGGCGGGAAACCCAGGCGATCAACGCGACCGCCGCGGCGACCATCACGAAAGTCAGAGTCTTGGTATTTTCGTTCATTTCCTGTCTCCTCGCTCGGCGGCCTCAGGGCGGCAGCCGAGACGCATCGACTTGTGTTCACGGAGGGTGGGAAAAACCTAGGAACGCAGCCGGCTGCGGGAGACGCCTTCGTGCTCTCGCGCTCGCCGGGTAAGGAACACGCCAAAGGCCACCAGCAGCGGCGGGATCGGCGGCAGCAACACGGCCCACAACTTGTACTGGTCCTGGACCCGCCGGATCTCCAGCGCTAGCTTCGTCTCGATCGCATTGATCTCGCGGTCTCGCTTCTGCTTGAGCTGCTCGAGCTTGGCGTCCAGACGCCGCTGCCCGTCCTGCTGCGCCATCGCCACGCGGATCAGCACCTCCTGGCTGTTGACGTTCTCCTTCTTCATCCGCTGCTCGAGTTTCTCGACGGTGTCCTTGAGCGTCTTCTCCTCGTCGTCGGAAGCCTTCTCGTATTCCTTGGTGAGCTTGTCGCGCGTCCCGGCGGTCGCCTCGCGGGCCTTTTCCGTCCTCTCCTCGATCTTGGTGAGAGTCCGGTGCAGGGGGCGCCGTTTGCGGATCTCGATGAACCGCTGGTCGCCGGCCAGTTCGTCGAGCGTGTTCAAGACGAAGGTCACGTTGTCGAAGTCGAAACGGATGCCGGCCTCCGGGATGCTGCCCTGCTCGCGGAGCCGGAAAAACTCCTCGCTGAGCATGTCGATGTCGGCCACCAGCACGACGTTGAGTTCCGATGCCTGCGGCTTCTTCTCCTCTTTCTTCTCCTCCGCCTTGGCCTCGGCGGGCTTCGCTTCGGCGGTGGAATCCGCGGCCTTCTTTTCCGTCTCCGCCTTCTCGTCGGCCATCAACTGGTCTGTCGGCACCTTGCCCTTGATCTGGGCCGCCAGCACATAGCTGACGCTCTGCGGCTGGCGGCGGCGGTCCGGGTTCAATCCGCCCATGGGGCCGAACGGGGTCATCTGGATCATGTCGCTGAAGCGGACCGTCCCGGTCTTATCGCCGGTGCGGACCAGCGGCGTAAACTCCAGCCCCGACGTGTTCAGTTTGGCCACCGAACCGGGGAACGGGAAGAGCATGTGCTGCAGCCTCGAACTGATCTCGTCGGCCTCGTTGAAAGGCTCCTTGGCGCCGGAACCCTCGTCGACGAAGACGAATTCCTCGGGCAAGTGGCTGAGCTTGGGATAGGGATTGTAGTCCTGGAAAACGATCTGATCACTGCTGAAATCGATTCCCAGGAGGTTCCAGAGCTTGCCGATCTCGCCCTTGGGCAACGGCTGCTGACCGCCGCCCATCATGATATGCTCCGACCAGTAATGGTGGGTTTTGGCAGCGACAGTAATCACATTTTTGATTTCATATTCCAGCCGAAAATCCGGCCCGGCGGGCAAAAAGAGCGTTTGCCCTTCCCGGCGCACACAGA
>JABWBD010000430.1 GCA_013360685.1 Pirellulales bacterium | reverse complement strand
CGCGCCCGCCGCGGCGCGAAAGTGCCTCCCGATAGCTGATCGATCGCCTCTCCTGCTCACCGGTCCGCGATGTGGCCGGATCGATGATGAACGGGCTGTACCAGCACTTGTATCGCTCCTCGTCCGCATCGAAGACGACATTGGCGTAGAGGTTGTCAAAGCGGACCTCCCACGGTTTCTCCTCCACAAAAAGTGGGTTGTGAGGATCCTTTTTCACCGTGCCGAGGGCCAGGCGGATATGATCCGTCTCATCCACGACGCGGCAGTCGAGGAGCAAGTGCTTTGCTTCGCTCGCCCCCAGGGCACAACTGCACGGCAGGAGAATGCCCGCCACGAACAACGAGGGACGAATCGCCGCGCGATACAGACCTGCAAGGAACGGTCGAGACATGGAATTCCTCCTGCTGCGGATGGTCGGTGGTGTAGTCTATCATGGTCCCGAGGCCCACGCATCGTCTCCGCGCACGCGTGTGGCGTCCCCTGGCGATTTGCCGAGGACCTTGCGGTATACTGGACGCGCGGGTGAGATACGTCGCCACTGGCCGCTCGCCGAGTTCCCTTCATGGAATCGAGTCCGTTGTACACCATGCGAATACGCCTGATCGTCCTGTTTGGAGCGACCCTCGCCGTTGCCATGCCTTCCAGAGGCGACCCCTCCGGCGGAGTTCCCGGTTCCCGACTGCGGGTCGTTGCCGATGGCGACCGATACCGTGTCGAGGTGCTTTCGGACGGCCAGGCCCTCTTGGCGTCGCCGCCGGAGGGGCTCTGGTCCATCGCCGCCGGTTGGCGCGACGGCTGGCCGGCCGACTGGAAGCACGCGCAGGCATCCGACATGGAGCGCGCCGGACCGTGGACGATTCTCAAGGGCCGTCTTGAGCTGCCTGCCGGCACTTGGCAGCTCCGCGATGCGTATCGGGAAGAGGGGCGAGCCATCCGCTGCGTCCGCCGGTTCACGTGGGAGGGCAAGGGGCCGTCGGAGCGCGCGACGCTTTCCTCGCGGTGGCAGGCGGCAGCGACCCGGCCTCAAGCCCTCCTGCCCGGCATTCTCTACCATGGCAATCCCTCGGGAGAAGCGAGTTCGCGAGTGCCCGTTTTCCATGGCCGCGAGGGCGAAGAGGCGATCTTCGAAGAGCACCGCTATCCGGTCCCGTTCGCGTCGATCGAGTGGTCTCACCATGGAAATCTCCGGGGCGCGGCTTTGCACTCGGATCCGGCCCCGGTGCCGTGCGGCAATCTCCCGGACCAGTGGTGGTCGCTCGGCGTAACCGTCCAGCACGAGAGAGCCGAACTGACGCTGCTTTCCGGTCCCTGTGCCTCCAACGGCAAGCGAAACGTCATCAAGGCGGTGCAAAGCGGATTCGTCCCGTACGGCGAGGCATTCTTGAACGTCGCGCCGGGAACGGTTATCGAGAAGACGTTCTATCTGGAGGCCTACCCAATCGCGCAGGAGGGTTCCGGTTTCCGCCGGCCGCTCTGGACGGCCATCCAGCGGCTTCAGCCGTTCTCGCTCGACGGTCTGCCGAGCTTCGAGGAAATCGTCCGCGCCAAGTACCGATTCGCCACCTCACGGTGGTTCGAGAGCGGCGACGCGGCCGGATTCCGCAAATATCCGGATCGCAACGTGTTTGTTCTCGGCTGGTGCGGCCAGGCGGCGGCGCCGGGTTACGCCCTCCAAGTGCTGGCCGACGGCCTTGGCGAACCCGGCGCGATCGCCATGGCCCAGAAATCGCTCGATTTCCTTTCCGGGAGCGAGTTCTACGAAGGCGGGTTCCATACCTGGTACGACTGCGACCAGAAATCGTGGAGCCGTCACGAGCCCCTCTCGCAGGGCCAGGCCATGCTGAACTTCGCCCGCGCGATCCGCGTGGGACGCGCGGCCGGAAGGCCGACCGGCCGCTGGGAAGCGTTTCTTAAGAAAGCGTCGGAGTTCCACGCCGAACGGATCCTCAAAGGCGACTGGCGCCCCCGCTCCACGGACGAAGCGTTTTTCATCGCGCCCTTGTGCGAGTCGTCGCGGCTGTTCGGCAGCTCTGCCTGTCGCGATGCGGCCGTGAAGTCGGCCGAGCACTATGCCCAGCGCCACGTCGCCATGCGCGAGCCGTATTGGGGCGGCACGCTCGACGCGAGCTGTGAGGACAAAGAGGGGGCCTACGCCGCGATGCAGGGCTTCCTTGCCGCCTACGAGCAGACCGGCGAGGAGAGGTTTCTCCGCTGGGCCGAGCACGCCTGCGACGTGGTCCTCACGTATCTGGTCGCCTGGGACATCGATCTTCCACCCGGCCGGCTGCGGAACCACGGATTCAAGACTCGGGGTTGGACGGTCGTCTCACCGCAGAACCAGCACATCGACATGTACGGCGTCGTCATGGCGCCGGACATCTACCGGCTTGGCGGGATTCTCGGGCGAGACGATCTGAAGCGGCTTGCGCTGGTAATGTTCCGGAGCTGCGGCCAGTTGATCGACCCCTACGGCAGCCAGGGTGAACAACCACAGCACACCAATTACGCCCAGCGAGGCCAGGTCGACGATGTCTTCGCACTTCGCGGCGGCTATGCCGAAACCTGGACCGTCTTCTGGATCACCGCCCATTTCCTCAACGCCGCAGCCCAGTTTCAGGAACTCGGTGTGCCGATCTGGGACTAAAGCGGCCTGCCCTTCCCCCTTTTCCCGAAGGATACCTGCCTATGACCTCCTCAGCACAGCACAACCATTGCGGCGTTGCTCGGCGGACCTTTCTGCAACGGGTCGCCGCAAGTGCTGTCGCGATGCTCGCCAGCCGCGGGCAATCGCTGGCAGATGTTCAAGTCACGGCCCCACCCGCAGGTCAGCCCTCGGCAAACCAGCCGGACCGCCGGCTCCTAAAGCGATTGGTGTTCGTCAGCCATCCCTACGCCTGGGAGACCCAGTTTATAGGACAAACGGAGGCCTTGGCCCAGCCGCGATGGGGCGGGTTCACCGGCGGGGAACTGGTCGAGATGGAACGTCGCGTCTCGCGCCGCTGGCCCGAGGAGGTCTCCCAGTGCGGCCCCGAAACGGCGCTGGTGATCAACGGCTTCAGCCCGGACCATGCAGCGAGGATCAAGGCCGACGGCCCGCTGGGCACCATCTGGGAGGCGGGCCGGAAGCACCTGGGCGATCGCTGCCTGATCACCGCGGACAGTCCCGGCGAGGCTTACGGCCGGAAAATCGTCGAGCAACTCCGTGAGCGGGGCTACGCCTTCGATCCGGGCACGCTGGTCGGCGAGGGCTGGGGGCAGTCGTTTGAAGGTTGTCTGCCCCGTTGGGCCGGCGGCGTGGCGGCGGCGATCGGCATGACTGGCGGGATTCCCATGCGGTACGAGATGACCTTCCCCGATGCGCCGTTTGCGATGACAGGCCGGTTTGTCGATCGCCTCCGGATCGGCCAGACCGACGTCTATCTCTACCTGCTGGCATCTCGGGAGGGCCGCCCACTGGGCATCTTTTTCCCCGGCGTCATTCGCGATTCGGAACCCCAGCGTTTTGCGCAGCTCTGCCTCGATCCCGAGAAAGTGGAATTCACCACCAAGCGAGCCGAGCCGTACGCGATCCAACCGCAGGGGAAGAGACTCGCCGTCCCGTTGAATATCGACGGGCGCGGCGATCCCATCTACGTCTGGTCCAAAGGGCTAGCGGCCGATGCCTTCCAAAAAGCGTTGGCCGCCGCCGAAATCATCGAGGCTGCATGAAATGCGTCCAGGTCAGAGGCTTTCCCAACAAGGAGTCTTGCCATGCAACGATGCGTCAACGGCTGTCTCCGGCACGTGCTCTGGCTCGGGATTCTCGTGTCCCCCGGACACGGCGCCGAAATCTACCAGGCGGAGCCGTCAAAAACCACCACCGAGTGGCGCGACGATGCCGCCAGTCTGGAAGTGACGGCCAAGCTCAACCAGGCGTACGCCGAGATGCCCTTCGGCGTCGAACAGGAAGGCGTCCTGGATCGGCCGCCGTTTACGATTGCTTGGAGCGTGGGGCCGAATCTTCCGGTAGCGTGGAAAGGCGGCGTGGCAGGGTGGATCGACCAGGAGATCGTTCTCACCGGAGGCCTCTGGATGCCGGGCCGCGAAAACCTCACCTACGCCTATCGCCCCGCGGACGGCGCCTACCAAGCCATCGCCCCGGCGCCGGTCCACCTGGCCTATACCCAGGGCGCGTGTGACGGCCGGAAGCTCTACGTGGTCGGAGGGCGGGATGCCGGCAGGAATGTGCTTGAACTCAGCAAGACCGCCGAGGGGACCTGGCAATGGCGAAGCCTCGCTTCCCTGCCGGAGTCGGAAGGGAGCGGCCGTTGGTTGGCGGCCGTGGGAGTGCTGCCGAACCGGTGGCTTTTCCTGGTCGGCGGGCACCCGACCGGCACGCCCAGCGAGACATCCGGTCAGCATCGCATGGCCGATCTCCGCTTATCGCTCGAACGTCCGGATGCCCAGTGGGAGCCGATGGCGCCCTATCCTGCCGGGAAGCGGAACCTCCTGATTGCCGCCGTGGCGCGGGGAAAGCTCTACGTATTCGGCGGGTCGGAAAACAACACCCGGATGCGCGAGATCCATCTCGAGCTGGCCAAGAAGTTCAAGCTCAACGCTCCGTTCAACGGAGTGCCCAACTACCGCGACGCCTGCTGCTACGATCCCTCACGGGACCAGTGGACGGCAATCCGGCCGCTGCCCGCGCCCATGGTGGCGGGATGGGGCGTGGTTGTAGAGGAGCGTTACATTCTCCTGATGGGCAGCGCCGACGTCCGTTCGTTGCGCGTGGGAAAGTCGAAAGACTCCGCCGATCCGCACTGGCGGGGCTACGGCGACCGGATCCTCTGCTACGACATCGACGCGAACAACTACTCCAGGATCGGCGTGATGCCGTACGGAGTGGCCACGATCCCCTGGATCTGCAATGGACGGTACCTGTTCGGCTTCGGCGGGGAGCCCGCGCACGGGTACAACGTGAATACCGAAAACGTCCTGCAAATCGGCCGGCTTCAGCGGCAAGAGTGAATCGCCCTTGATCTGCTCGGCAGCGCGGATTGCGTGGGTTGAAAGCGGCTCATCGCGGCCCGCCGATTGCACGTTTTTCTCTACAACACCGTTTCAGTGGACCAGCACAGCCTTGAACAAGGTTGGCTTGATTTCCATTTTCAACAAGAGTCTTCCATCGGCGCTCTCCGCCTTGCCGAGGTCGTAGCTGCCGGCAAGCGGATCGAAAACCTCCACGGCCTGCGGAGAATCGATTCCAAGCGAACGGGTTGAAAGCTCGACCGTGCCCTGAAAGAAGTTTTTCAGGCTCTTGTTCACGATGACGGCCAACAGCCTGGAATCCACGCGGTAGAGACTGAGGAGGATGTCCTTCGAATCCACCCGGTACTTGTCGGCGATCTCCCAGTACGGCTGGAAAACGACCTGGCGGTCGAAGCCAATCCCGAAACGCTTCTTCATCGCGTGGATGCCTCTGCGTATGTCGGGGTTCTCGTTGATGTTCCACTGGACGAGATCGTGCAGAAGGACCAGTCCGTACATGTGGACGGTTGGTTCCTTTTCGTTGATCGCATGCTCGTACTTCAGCCAACCGTTGTGCATAGCCTTGGGACCGAACGGCAGCGAGGTCTGGTACGTGAACGGTGCGATGTTGCCGTCGCCGTCCCATTCATAGATGCTGCGGTCGGCCCGTGTCTGATATCGTTCCGCCGCAAGAAGGAAATCCGAGAACGAATGCACCGGCGGCGTGAAATCGCCATAGTTCATCACCGACATGGCGTCCGGGAACAGTTGCCGGTGGGTGATGTAGATTCGTTTGAAGATCTCGCGGCATTCCCAGATGGGATATTCCGGGTAACGAACCCCGTTGCGGGTGTATCCAAGTCCATTGAGTTCTCCCTCGTCGGCGTAAGGGCCGGCCATGTCGTGGAAGACGCCCTTGATGGCGTGCTTCTTCACGTAATCGTGAAAGGCTTGCAGCCAGAAGTCCCGCCACTGCGCGTTGGCAACGCACACTCCCGACTCGCCGTCCTCATCGAAGCGAGCTTTGGGAACCATCGTCCAGTTGGACCAGTAGAATTTCCATTCCGGGATGGCGTCGCTCGAGTAGGTCGGAGTGAGATAGGGGGCAATGAAGTCCCATCCTCGCTGCCGCATCGTCGCAAGCTCCCGGCGGAACGCCTCCACGCTGAAGGCGTAGACATCCGGCGACAAACTGGTATACTCCTCGACCGAACGCGGGAAGTTCCCCAGCGGCAACAGCAGGGCGCGCTCGCGGCGATGGGCGGCACCCCCGATGAGCTCGCGAAAGAACTGCTCCGGAACCAGGCCGTCCTTTTGCTGTTCGTTGGTGGGGTCCGGCGTGAAGACCGGCATCCATTTCGCTTCCAGGACGCGGCCGAACTCCCGCCAGTCGGGACGCGGCGGCCTGGTGGGAAACGCCTGCAAACCGTAAGTCAGTCTGATGTGCGAGGTGTTCGTCGAGTCGGTATCGATGAAGTTCACCCGCATCCCCGCCGCGGCGGCCGTGAGCTTCTCGCGGTTGCGGTCGACCACCCATGTCCGGTCAGAGCCGGAGAACCAGCTAAGGCCGCCTTGCATGTCCGCGATCCACATGACCGGATAGAGGTAGAGGCTGGACCAGCGGAACGCCGGCCCGATCTCCAG
>JABWBD010000037.1 GCA_013360685.1 Pirellulales bacterium | reverse complement strand
GTATTGCGCCGTGAAGACTACATCACGCCGGCTGCCAGCACGTCAAAGAAGATCCCTGTCTTGGGCAAGAAGCCGCCGGTGAAGCCCGCGCCTCTCAAGGAGCCCGTGCCCGAACCGCGCGAAGACATCCTCAAGGCTCCGGAAAAGGAAAAAGAGAAAGAACCGGTCGAGGCAAAAGAGACCAAAGAGACCAAGGAGGTCCGAGAACCTCGCGAGGTCAAAGAACCGCGCGAGATGCGGGAAATCCGCGAGATGCGGGAAATCCGCGAGATACGCGAGATCAAGGATCTTCGAGAGGCCAAGGAACCGAAGGAACCCAAGGAGGGCAAAGAGACCCGCGAGCGAGAGAAGACCAGCCCGGCGATCAAGCTGGCGCCGATGCCCGCCGCTCCTCCACCTCCGGCTGCGGCCAAGCCCGCCGAGCCCACTCCTCAGAAGCCCGACATCAAGCTGCCGCCCGACGCGATCCGCGCGTCGAAAGCGGGAGGGAAGCCGCTTTCCGAGCATCTCCGGAAACAGGAAGAAAAGAAGCGACAGGCCGCCGGCAAGAAGGCGGCGCCCAAGGAGAAAGATCGCGAGGCACGCGAGCCGTTGGAGGAATTGGGGAGCGCGCCGCCGACAAAGGAACGAGGCCGCCGCGGAAAGGCGCCTCGCGAACCGGTGGATGAAGAGGCGGGGCCCACGCTCGGGGGCCGCGAACAGCGGCAGTTGAAGCGGAAGCGGGTCGCCACGGCGCGCCGCCGCGAGGACGGCGAAGAGGAAGACCGCCCGGCTCCGCGCCAGGTCCGCCGGTTGAAACGGACAGGAACGAACACCGCGGCGCCGCGCAAGAGCAATGTCGTGGTCCATTTGCCTTGCACGGTCAAGTCGTTTTCCGAGGCATTGGGAATCCCAGCCCAGCAAGTCCTCGGTAAGCTGCTTGCCATGGGGTCGATCAGCAACATCAATTCCAGTCTCGATTCCGAAATGGCCGAACTCCTGGCGGCCGAGTTCGGGGCGGAAGTGGATTTCCGCCAGGACATCTCTCCAGAACAGAGACTGATTGCTGAAATGATGCGAGAGGACGATCCGTCGACGCTCGAGCCGCGCCCGCCGGTGATTACGTTTCTCGGCCATGTCGACCACGGAAAGACGTCGTTGTTGGACAGAATCCTGGGAATCGACGTCGTCTCGAGCGAGAAAGGTGGTATCACCCAGTACATCCGGGCCTACCGCATTGAAAAGGACGGTCGCCCGATCGCTTTTGTCGATACGCCGGGCCACGAAGCCTTCACGGCGATGCGGGCTCGAGGCGCCAATTGCACGGACATCGCGGTCCTGGTAGTCGCGGCCGACGACGGCGTTATGCCGCAGACCGAAGAGGCGATCAGCCATGCCCGCGCCGCCAGCGTGCCCATCGTCGTTGCCATGAACAAAATCGACTTGCCGGGAGCCAATCCGGACCGGGTGATGCAGCAGTTGGCGGCCAACGAATTACTTCCGAGCGAGTGGGGAGGCGAAACGGAAGTCGTCCGCACCAGTGCGGTCACCGGCGTTGGAGTGGATGAACTGCTGGAGACCCTGCTGACGGTCGCCGAGTTGCGGGAATACAGCGCGAATCCCGATCGCCCCGCGACCGGGATTTGCCTGGAGTCCGAGGTCCAGCAGGGCAGAGGGGTTGTTGCTAAAGTGCTCGTCCAAAAGGGGACGCTCAAGGTCGGCGACGTGATTGTCTGCGGCGCGGCCCACGGCCGCGTCAAGGCAATGTACCACACGCTCACCCCTTACAAGAAGTACAAAGAAGCGGGGCCGTCGACTCCGGTGAACCTGACCGGACTGGATGTTGCACCTGCCGCGGGCGACCGATTCTACGTCATCGACGACATCAGCCAGGCCCGCCAGATCGCCGAAGAGCGCGCCGAGCAGAACCGCCGCCTCGAACTGACCGATACCCGCACCCACGTCACCCTGGAGAACCTCTTCGAGCGACTGGGAGAACGGGACGAAATCCAGGTGCTGAACATCATCCTGCGGGCGGACGTCCGCGGGTCGATTGAAGCGATCCGTAAGGAACTCACCAAACTCCAACACCCCGAGGTCCACGTCAAGATCCTCCAGGCCACGGTGGGCGGAATCACCGAAGCGGACGTGCACCTGGCCGATGCGTCCGACGCGATCATTATCGGGTTCAACGTGGTGCCGGATGAGGGCGCCCGCACTCTGGCCGAGCGGACCGGCGTCCAGGTTCGCCGCTACGACATCATCTATCAGGTGACTGAGGACTTGAGGGCGGCCCTGGAAGGGATGCTCCGACCCGAACGGCGCGAGACGGAACTGGGCCGGGCCCTCGTGCAGCGGACGTTCCACATCAGCCGCATCGGGACCGTGGCCGGTTGCCGTGTCCTCTCCGGCCACATCCTTCGCGACTCGCGGGTCCGAGTGATCCGCGAGAACCGCGTGATCGGCGACTATCCGCTGGATTCGTTGAAACGGGAGAAGGACGACGCCCGCGAAGTCCGCGAGGGTGTCGAGTGCGGCATGAAACTCAGCGGGTTCAACGATCTGAAGGAGGGCGATATCCTCGAGGCTTACAAGATCGAAGAAGTCGCGCGTACGTTCTGATCGATCGGTCAACTCGCAAGGGAAGCCCAGCCGCGATGCCATCCCGACGTGCCCAAAAAGCAGCGGAAGCTATTCGCGAAGTGGTCAGCATGGCCATTCTCGCCGAGTTGCAGGATCCTCGCATCCAGAACGTCACCGTTACCTACGTGGAGGTCTCGCCTGACCTTCGGCATGCCAAGGTGCACGTTTCCGTGATGGGCGACGAGACAAAACAGCGTCTAAGCCTTCGCGGATTGCAGAGCGCGGCGGGATTCCTCCAGGCAAAATGTGCCAGCCGGATCGATGCCCGCTATACGCCCCGGCTGGTGTTTGTGCTGGATCAAGGGGTAAAACGGTCGATCGAGATCTCCCGCATTCTGAAAGAAGTGCTCCCCTCCGAGGAGGGGTCGGCGGAGTTGAAGGACGCTTCCGGGGAGTCGGAGGACCGGGGAGAAGAAACGACGAGGGACGAGGAATGAAGGGTAAAGGGGCAAGGACGGAAAGCCTTGCTTGTCCTTTGATCCTTCCGCCTTTATCCTTCCTTCGCAGGAAACCGCAATTCTATGGCAGCATCCAGTCGATCGGCACAGTACAATCACCTCGCGAAAGTCCTCAAGAAGCACTACAAACCGGTGCTGCCTGCCCCGGACCGACCGGTCCTGGAAACCCTGCTCTTCGGCTGCTGTCTCGAAAACGCCCGCTATGAGGCCGCGGAAGAAGCCTTTGCCGCCCTGGTGCACAATTTTTTCGACTTTAACGAGGTCCGCGTCAGCAGTGTGCGGGAATTGTCCGAGGCGATCCCCAGGTTGCCCGACCCTGCCGCCGCCGCGACGCGCGTCAAGCGGATCCTCCAGGAGGTGTTTGAGGCAACCTACTCATTCGACCTTGAGGACATCCGGAAGCAGAATCTGGGGCCCGCGGTGGAACGTCTCGAGAAACTCGGCGGAACGACAAAGTTCTCCGTGGCCTACGTTGTCCAAGCGACGCTGGGCGGGCACGCGATCGCAATCGACTCCGGTACACTCCAGGCCCTCTATGTCGCAGACCTCGTGAGTGACGAGGACGTGGGCGCGGGGATCGTGCCGGGGCTGGAGCGCGCCATCCCCAAGAATAAAGGCGGGGAATTCGGCTCGATGCTCCACCAACTTGGCGCCGATTTCACGGCAAATCCGTATGCCCCGGCCCTGCACGAGATCCTGCTGGAGATCAATCCGGACGCGAAGAGCCGGCTGCCGAAGCGGCGGGCTGCCAAAGCTGCCGAGCCTGCTACGGACCTGAAGCGAGCGCCCGGCAAATCGGAAGCCGCCGCTGTGGCCTCGGAAGGCCAAACGGTCTCCGGCGAACCGGCAACACCCCCCGGATCACAACGGAAGCGGAAGGCCGACGCCGAGAAGCCTGAGAAACTCGAAAAGCCCGCCAAATCGCCGAAAAAGAAGGGCGTTGAGACGCCTCCCCCCGATGGGGTTGAACCAGCGGCACCGGTCGAACCGGCGCCGCCTGCGGGTTCCCAAAAGAAGAAAACGGCTGCATCCAAGCCGCCCGCCGCCAGGAAAGGACCGAAAGAGCCCTCCTTGGCAGAACCGGCCGAGAAGGAGGCGGGCGTGTCCGGTCTTCCCAAGCGGAAACCCCGCTGACATTCACTCGAGGCAGCAGAGGAGTTGTTCGGTGCGATCTCGCAGGTCATGCCCGGCCGGGGTTCTGCTGCCAGCGATTGTGGCGATCACGGTAAGTTGGGCCGCCGCTGCACCGGTTCCCGTCTTGCCTTCCGAGCCTGCCGCGAAACCGAGAGAGACGGCCAGCGCGCCCGACTCTCGATTGGCTCCGCTTGTGTTGGAGGAGAAACCCGAGCCGCTTGTCCCAAAGCGGGCGCCGACCGTGGACGATCGCGACCGCCTGGAAGCCTTGGCCATGTTTTCGGCAGCGAGAATGCTGGAGAGCCAGGGCAAAGAAACCGACGCGCTGCGGTTGTACCAGCGCGCATTCCGCTACGATCCACACGCTGCAACCCTAGCTCGCCAGATCGTCGTATTGGCTTACCGCAAGGACCGGCATGCCGAAGCGGTCCGATATGCCTTCCGACTGATCGACCTGGAAAAGCCGGATCCGTTGCTCTTGAACCAGTTGGCCATGTACCTGACCGATCAGGGTGAATGGGACAGGGCGATTGACCTCTACCGGAACGCTTTGTCAGCCGACAGCGAAGGGAGTCGCGGCACGGGCGTTCTCCTGCGAATGCAGATGGGGCGTCTTTATCACCTGGTGGAGAAGTACGATCAAGCGGCGGAATGCTTCGACGCGGTCCTCAATGCTCTGAAGGACCCGGATTCGGCCGGCCTCGATGAGCAAGTCAGGAAGGTGCTTCTGGGCGACCCCGCTCCCACGTACAACCTCATCGGAGAGGCTTTTCTGTTGGCAGGGCGCTCCAAGGAGGCGGCCGCTGCCTTCGAGAATGGGCACAAGGCTGATCCCAAACAAGGACTTCTGAGCTACCATCTTGCCCGCGTCGACATGCGCCTCGGCAAACCCGAAGATGCCTTGGTCAAACTCGAGGCCTATTTCGCCGAGCGGCTTTCCACGGAGGCCATGGAACCGTACCGCCTGCTGGCGGATGTTCTCAAGGCGC
The DNA here is from genome assembly GCA_013360685.1 of Pirellulales bacterium. Taxonomy (GTDB): domain Bacteria; phylum Planctomycetota; class Planctomycetia; order Pirellulales; family Thermoguttaceae; genus JABWBD01. Next base: position 26,556 of record JABWBD010000037.1, on the reverse strand, counting down.
TCGGCCGGCCCAAGGAACTTGTGCCCAGGCTTGAGTCGCTGCACGCGAAGGACAACGCAAACGTGCCCCTCGCCTATTCGCTGGCCGAGCAGTATCGCGAAGCGGGTGAACTGGAGAAAGCCGAGAAACTGTATCGGGAGCTGATGGCGCGCGCGCCGACTACCGTCGGGTATCGCAGCCTGATCGATCTCTACCGGAAGACCGGCAAGACCGAGAACCTGCTGGAGATCTTGGGCGAATCGGTGGCGAGGACCGCCTCCCTGGAACCGCTGGGAGCGGAAGGAAAGGCAATCGCGGAAGACGTTGCCCTGGTGGAGAAGCTTATCCAGGCGGCGCGACAGCAGTACAAGGCCCGGCCGACAGACTTTGTCTATGGTCGGAGGCTGGCCATCGCCCTGCTGGCACTGGACACCAAGAAGTATGACGATGCGGAGGAGTTCTTTCTCCTGGCGATTGAAGCGAAGCCCGATCAAGCCGTCCAGTCGCTACTGACGTGGGGCTTGGAGCTTCTGGTCGACGAACAGTATTCCAGGGCCGTGGACGTGTTCCAGCGCGGGGCCCAACACGAAAGCAAGGCCGAAGAGCAGGCGGTTTTTCATTTCTATCTTGCCGCGGCCTTGGAGATGGACGGCCGCACCGACGATGCCCTCGCCGCCGCGCGCGCCGGCGCCAAGTTGCAGCCGGACGATCCTCGGTTCCTCGGCCGCGTCGGCTGGGTCCTCTATCACAGCAGACGTAACACGGAGGCAAGCAACGTCTACCGGGAACTGGTCGAGAAGCATGATTCCGACCACGGCTCGAGCGAGGCACGCGAGGTATTGCGCGAAGCGCGCTTCGTCCTCTCGAATATCGCGGTAGCGGAAGAGAAGTTCCCCGAGGCGGAGGAGTGGCTGGAACAGGTCCTCGATGAATTCCCCGACGACGTGGGCGCCATGAACGACTTGGGGTATCTTTGGGCCGATCGCAACGAGCATCTTCACCGCGCACACCGGATGATTCGAACGGCGGCGGAGAAGGAGCCGGACAATGCCGCGTACCGCGACAGCCTTGGGTGGGTGCTTTACCGGATGGGCCGACTTGAAGAGGCAGTCGCAGAGTTGGAGAAGGCGGTGGCTCTTGATCCGGACCCTGTCGTTCTCGACCATCTGGGGGATGCCTGTCGCGATCTCAAGAAGTCCGACAAGGCCGTTGAATCCTGGCGCAAAGCGGCCGAGCGTTTCAAGGAGAAAGGAGAGGCGGACAAGGCGGCCCGGATGGAGAAGAAGGTTCGTGAACTGAAGCCGTAATTGGCGATATAATTCCCTTAGACCCGATCATTGGTTCGACGCGAGACATTCCCATGGCCGGCCACTCTCACTGGGCAGGAATCAAGCACAAGAAAGCGCTGATCGACGCGAAGCGCGGGAAGCTTTGGAGCAAGCTCTCCAAGGCGATTATCGTTGCCGCGAAGACCGGCGGAGGCGACTTGGACATGAACATCCGCCTCCGCGCGGCGGTGGATGCCGCCAAGGCCGTCAGCATGCCCAAGGACAACATCGCCCGTGCGATCAAGAAGGGCACCGGCGAATTGGACGGCGGCAATCTGGATGAGATCATGTACGAGGGCTACGGCCCGGGCGGCGTTGCGGTGATGTGCGAGGTGCTGACCGACAATCGCAATCGCACCGCGCCGGAGATCCGCAAGCTCTTCGAGATGGCAGGCGGCAAGCTGGGCGCCACCGGATGCGTCGGATGGATGTTCGAGAAGAAGGGGCTCTTTATCCTTTCTGCCGACAAAGTCGACGAAGACAGGTTGATGGAGGTCAGCCTGGAGGCGGGCGCCGAGGACATCCGCCGCAGCGGTGAAAAATTCGAGGTTTTCTGCCCGCCGGACGCTTACCACGCTGTCGGCAAGGCGTTGGCGGATGCGGGAATCGAGCCGGAGGTCAGTGAACTGTCGCTGCAGCCGATCAACACGGTTGCCCTGGATGCCGACAGCGCGCGCAAGGTGCTCAAGCTCATGGAGGCATTGGACGACCACGACGACGTGCAGAACGTCTCGTCCAACTTCAACATCCCCGAAGACGTGATGGCGGCGATCGAGTCCACGTGATCTCAAGCAGACATCGCCGCCGCGGCCGTTGCGAGTCTACTCCTTTTTGGGCTCATCGTGTTCGATCTGCGGCCAATAGTCCTTGAAATCGAAATCGGGGCTGTTGTCCAGGTCGTGGCAGGTCACGCACTGCGACTTCTCGGCTTCCTCTTTGGTGACCACCATTGCTTGCCGGAGCTTCTTCTGCAACTCCTTGTTGCTGTCCTCCAATTCCGCGTCGACGTGCTTGAGGCCGGGGCCGTGGCAGGATTCGCATCCCACGTCGACCAGGTGCGGCGTATCGTTTTCGTTGAGGAATCCGCTTTCATAGGGGAAGTAGCGCTGCGGATCCCAGCCGACCACGTGGCAACTCATGCATTCCGGATCGAAGTTCCGCGGCGGATCGAGTTGGACCAGCGTCTGCCAGGCGCGGGAATGGCCGCTTGCTTTCCAGACCTCGTACGACGGCTTGTGACAGTCCCGGCATTCCTCGGAGCCGGCGAACTCGCCGTTGAGATCCTTCTGGGGATGCGGCACTTCGCGGATGCCCAAGCCGGCCAGTCCGAGGCGTTTCAGTTCGTCCTGGTAGGCCTCCATGAGCATCCGCATATCGGGGGAATTCGGAAAACGAGCGTCGAGCGGCACGCGCTGGTAGCGGATCGGGTTCTGCGGATCACTGTAGAAGCCGACCACGACGGCGTTCATCCCTTTTTCGCCGACCTCGATCAGGAGCGTGTCGGTGCCCTCAATCGTCGCGGCTTTTGCCGGAGGCTCGGGCGGGCCGCCCGAGGTGACGACAAGATCGAAGTCGGGAAACTGTCTTGCGAGTTCGATCGACTCTTCCTTGGTGGCGTGCGCCAGGAGCAGCAGGAGATCGGCCTTCGGTTTGAGCTGCGGGACCACTTTGGCGAGAGACTCGCTCGGCCTGGCTAACGCCACTTCGGCGTTGTTGATCTCCTTCTGGTACTTCTCACCGAGGACGCCGATAATACCGATCTTGCGCCCGCCGGCTTCCACCACACGGGTCGGGTTGGTCAGTCCGGATTCAAAGCCGAACAGGCCTATGTTCGCTGCCACGAACGGGCTCTGTTGATTCTCCAGGCTGGCGGCGACTGAAACGAGTTCGGCGGCCGGAAGCTGCAAGTCGGTTTTGCCGAAGGCGATGGCGTCGTAGCCCATCTTCCGCATCGCTTCGACCGTGGTTTGGAATTTCAGTTCAGCCTGGCGGCCGAAGCCCTTGATCATTCCGCCGACATCGAGCCCGACGACCGGCCAGCCCCGCTCGCGCAATTGCCGGAACAGGGAGTGCCTTCGGCTGAGGCCGCCCTTCATCCGGTCCAAACCGGCGCAACCGCAAGGTTCAAGATAGCCGTCCTGGCGGCCGCTGATTACCAGGACCAATTGTGGTCTTTCCCAGCCGACGAAAATCGCACCGTTTTCCTTGACGGGATCGAAGGGAACACCGCTGTGTTTGCCTTTGCCAAAAGGCTTCCTGACGGGCGTTGCCGCGGCGATCGTCTCAACTTTCGGCTGCGAGGTGACTGCCGGCGGGTTTGTGGGATCCGAGCGCGGCGATTCCGCATCGATCGCCTCCATTTTCGGCTGCTCGGCGGTCCGCAAGGGATTCGGACCGAAGTCCGTTTGTGCGGGAGTCCCCTCCGCGGCCGGCCCGATCTTAGGCTCGGCTTCCTGCAAAGGCGGATTCACGGTGCTGTCCGAGGCCATCGCGGGCCCGGCAACCGCCGTCTCTGGGCCTGGTGGAGGGGGTTGATCTGCAGAGGGGACACTAACTAGGTCATTTTGGGATATGCTGGCGGGGTCCACGAAGGTCGTTGACGAGGCGGGATTAGGCTTGAGCGGTTCCGCCGTGCCGGCAGGCACCGGAGCGACTGCCGCACTTGGCGCGGTGGCCGGCTTCGGCTCGGGAAGCGACTGCTCCGAGCAGCCGTGTGAGAATGGCAGCAACAGGCTGGTCAAGAGGAATCCAAACAGACACAACCGCAGTCGTGGGTAGGTCGACATCGTGGGAATCGCACTCACGTGTTCTAGGGTTTGGTAGTTGCTCACAGCACGGAACCGCACCCCGCCGGGCTAATCGGCTGATCCAGCCCGCTTCTGCCACACACGTGGTGGCGAGCTTTCGCCGCGATCAGTTAACGACTGCAAAGCGGACAAGGAGTCGCAGTTGCGGGGCTTTCGAGTGGGTGGTCTCCAGAGTGATTTGGGCGAGTTTGTCCTCGTCGGTTCCCAGGTAGTGGGCTGGACGAGCACCTTTGGGAATGCGTACCGTCAAGGGGATCTGTACCACTTGGCCTCCCTGCCATTCGGTGGGGATCCCTGTTTCCACCTGCAGCAGACTAGGAGTGGCCGACAGCGGCTTGATTTTCACGTCATTGCGTTCTGGTCCACGGACGAGGATTCGGATCGTACGCTCCAGGCCCGCTTGGCTGCTTACTGTGCCAAGGGAGAGGATCTGTCGCCCGTCGTCCCATCCGCTACCGATGATTGCGATTTCGCTGCTAATGGTCCCCTGAACGGGTATTTCCACGGTCGGGGCATTTTCAGCGTCGGTCTTGAGGACGATTTTCTGCTGAAACGCTCCCAGAGGCAAGCCGGGTTTTACCGTAACGCGAACAATCTGGCCGCTCCGCGCATCCTGTTCCTTGGCAATTTCTTCAGGCGGCAGCGGTTCGAACGCGAGGTCAAACTTATCTGCCGTGGTTTTGTCGGTGACCTCGTAGCCGGTGATTTTCAGCGGCTTTTCCAGATAGCCGAAGAGTTTAAGTTCGCCCGTGGCGGGTTCACCGGCCGTGATGCCGCTCAGGACCAGGTTGGTCGGTGCAATGCTGACCGCGGTAACAATCCTTCCAGAAATCGTAAACGTCAGGCGGGGGTGCTCGGGGTCGTTCGTATTGATGGTTGCGGTTTGATTAAACGGCCCCTTGAAGCCCTTTCCTTTCCATTCGAGGGTGACCTCAGTAGATCCGCCGGTCGGCACGTCAGCCGACTCCGCGTTATCGCCCAGCAAACTCGCAGTGCATTTGCACGACGTGCTCCCTTTGGTGAGTTTGAGAACAGCCTGGCCGGTGTTCTTGATGACAAAACTATGCCGGCCGGTTGCGTGACTGTCGAGGGCCCCAAAATCGTGCTTGTCCGTTTCGGCCACGGCGGTGGGGTGGGGGCCCGTAGGGATGGTGGCCGCCGATTCGTTGGGTTTTGTTGGGGCGGCGCTGCCGTCCCAGGGGGCCTGTTCCAGACGGACCAACGCGCTTCCGACTCCGACACCCAGTCCCAAAATAGCAGCCACAGAGACAACGATCCAGGTCTTCATATCCGGGTTTCCGTCAAGCAGTACGGATTCGAGCAGCATATCCCATTTCCAGCCCGACGCCGGAAATACCAGTGGGAACTCAGCCTTTGGTTGACCGCTGGCGGGGCCAACGGACGTATTTCGCTCATACTGTTACGGGACAGTCTTTTGCGCAGTTCATCGGCAACTGCCGGAGCCAGTTTCTTGTCCGTGTGGGGGGTAAGATTATCGAGTCGGAGCGCCTCCTCGGCCTGTTCCCGGAAAGCAGTCTGGTCGCCGGCCTTCAAGAGGGCAAGAGCCAGGTCAGCACGATAGCGGGCGTTTGTAGGGTAGCACTGGGTGGAGCGGCGATACGCTTCGACGGCTTTCTCCAGCAGGTCCGCCTGGCCGGCCGCCGCATAGGCCTCCGAGTAGAGTCGGCCAGCGTTCGCCCAAGCCGAGTTGGAATGGGGATCGCGTCGCAGCGCTGTTTTCAGGCGCTGCTCGAATTCGAGCAGCGCTCGCGGGGTACGGCTCCGTTGCCACTCGTGAAACGCGCGCATTGCCAATTGCGTCTGAGGTTCGGCTGCGAGCGGGTCCGCGGCAGCCGCCTGATGTAACAACTCGCCGGCGCGATGCGTCTGTCGGTGCGCGGCCTCGATTGCCGTGCGGCTGGCAAGGACGGGACCGTAGGCCGAGAGATAACATGCGAGGGCGACGACCATCGCCATGGCCACGGCTGCGATGGCAGCGGATCTGTGGAATCGTCGCGGGCCGCGCTGCTCGGCGAGGTTGAGTCCCAACGCCAGGAGCAGCCAAAGCGAGCCGGCGACTCCGGCGAAGCCGATTCCTCCCGCGGCCGAGAGATCAAGCAAGAGAACCAGCACCGCAGCGCCGGTCAGAAGAGGCGGGAGCCGGCCCTGATGAATCCACGGCCAGAGAGCGGTAAGGAAGACCACAGCCAGCGGTAAACCCATCGCAAAGGCGATCCAGCCCGGCGGAGCACTGCTCATCAGTCCGAGCGGCAATGAGAGCGGGAACCCGGCCGCTCCGCCGGCGAGTATGAAGGGGGTTGCGTCTGCGGGGGCCGTCTCCGGCAGCAAACCGCCGCCTTCCTCTGCGGGCGAGGTCTCGTGCCGACGGTCAGCGGGACTGCCGGGAGCGTCGGCCGGGTTGCGCGGCGCTCGGCGCAGGAGCGTTGCCGAGAAAAGCACGATGGCGGCAACCAAGGCCAAGGCGGCCGGTGTGCCGGCGGTCGCCCAAACCTCCAGCAGGAAATTGTGGGGATCGGCGATTTCTTCACTGGACGCGGGCAGCTTGTAGGCGGTGTAGATATCCTGAAACTGTCCCGGGCCGCATCCGAAGACGGGATGGTCGGCGATCATGGCCAGCGACGCCTGCCAGTACTGGAACCGGTAGCCCAGCGATTTGGTCGCCTCGGCGAGAACCTCATAGTCGAGCGCCCCGACGCGGACGCCGAGCCACACGAGAGCCGCAATCACAGCCAACATTGCCACGACTACGGCCGCGGTTTTCCAACTCCATGGTTGGCGTTGACTGCCGACCCACCATGCCGGAACCAAGGCGGCTACGGCAGCGAGGTAGCCGCTGCGGCTCTTGGTGAGCACGAGGCAGGCGGCCATCACCACGACGGCAACGGCCGTCGTGAGGAGGACTCGAAGCCCACGGCGATTCAGCCCGGCCGATGCCGCGATCCCTACGGCCACGGTAAGCCAGCCAACGAGGAATCCGGCCAGCGAGTTGGTCAGGGCGAACGTGGCGATCGGCTCTCTGGCGCCGAGGCGGAGTTCAAACGTGTGCCGCTCGGGTGAGCCGGGAGGATACCAGAGGCCGATGTCGCGCAGGGCCGCATCCGGATCTTGGTGATACTTATGCGCGGTTGCCGGCATCTCGTGGAAATACTGGTAGTGCCCGTAACTCGCCTCGGCGAGCGCCAGGGCGAGCATCACGGCGGCCATTGCGCGCGCCTCGCGCCGGCTTGCCACAAGCTGGCGGACGAGGAGCAGTTCCAAGGCGACGGCGGTCCATTCCCAGAGAGCATTGATCGCGGGGCGAGGGCTGCCGGAAACGGCCGCGAGGATGCCGGAGACCGCGTACCACGCGACAAGCAGCATCACCGCCGCGTCGGTCGCGCCGAATCGCAGGCGGAATTCGTTGCGTCCGATCGCCCCGAGAAGCCACACGACGGCGACGGCGATCCAGAGCATGACCACGGGCAGGCCGTCGCCGCTTTCCGGCGCGCCTTCGCTGGGAAAGAGGGGGCGAGCCACGAACAAGGCGGTGACCGCCGCCAGGAGCCAGGGGCGCAGCGATTCGGCCGGAGCGGAGATTGCCCGCGATGCGGTCTCATGCGGTTTTCGGCCCTTGCGTCTATCCCCTGCCATCCTTGTTCCTCATGGAATCGCCGTTGCGGGACCGGCGGCCTGCGGTTTCCAAAACGCCGACCAAGAGCAACACACATGCGACCAACAGCAGGATCACGCACGCTCCGGTCCAGTTGACCTGGTGCAACAGCAGGGCTCCCAAGCCGCAAGTCGCCGTGGTCAGGTAGATGGTCAGCACCGCCTGTGTTCTTGTCATACCGAGTTCGACAAGCCGGTGGGAAAAGTGGCTCTTGTCGCCCACGAAAGGACTGCGGCCTTGTCGAAGACGGATGAAGATGACCGTGGCCGTGTCGTAAAGGGGGACGGCCAGAACGCAGAGCGGGGCAAGGATGGCGTGGCTCGGGAGGTTCTCGCCCGCGAACGTCGCCGTGAGCGTCATCGCCGCCAGAAGATACCCGATCAGGTAGGCGCCCGTGTCGCCCATGAACAGACGTGCCGGAGGCCGGTTGTGCCAGAGAAAGCCGAGGAGCGCTCCGACCAGGACCAGCAGGAATCCACCCACGAAGAGTTGCGGATGATTCGTCATAGGGGCCGGGGCCAGCAGCATGACGGCCGCGAGCATGGCAGCCGCGATGGCGGCCACTCCGCCCGACAGGCCGTCCATATTATCGAGCATGTTGAACGAATTGACGAGTCCGACAATCCAGAGGACGCTCAGCGTACCGGTAAGCAACGGCAGATCGAGGAAGAGGCTCAACCGCCATTGCTGGAGGACCAGTACGGTGGCTACGGCTGTCTGCACTCCGAGGCGGAGTTGCCAGCCTACTGCCCAGCGGTCGTCGAGCAGGCCGAGGACCATGAGCACGGTGCCGCCCGCCAGAAGCATCCACAGCCGGCCGGACTGTTCTGCCAAGCCGTCGAGGTGGGGCAAGGCGACTTCCGGCACGCGCAGGTTCAGCCCATGGATGATCCCGCTGGTCGGGTCGGTATTCCATAGAACGACCTGGCCGACTGCCATGGGCGCCACAATGCCAAGCCAGACCGCCAGTCCGCCGGCGGTGGGCATGATCTTCGTGTGGACCTTGCGGTGGCCGGGCTTGTCGACCAGTCCGAGGCGAGGTCCGATCGCTCGCACCGCGTAGGCCGCCGTCCAGGTCACCGCCATGCTCGGCAACACCGCACCAAGGATCAGCCAGATCACGCTTGTCGCTCCTGCCAGGGATGTCGATGGAGGTAGTCGCGGCAACGGGAGAAGAACTCCTGGTAGTCCTCGCGGCGGTAATCGGCAAATGTCCACTCGTGGTGCTGCCAGCGGCGGTGCTTGTAGTAGAGGGTCACTTCCGCATAGATTCCGCGGTTGAGATAGATGCGATGGGTGAAGTCCTTCGTGGATGCCAGCACTAGTTTGCCGAGGGTGAGATAGCCGGGATCGAGATTCAGCGGCCGCGGCTCCAGGTGCTCAGCCATGCCGGCATAGGTTTCTTCCCAGCGGTTGGTTTCGAGTTTCACGTCGACCAGGTCCGCGGGGTCCAAGGGGACTGTGAAGGCGAAGAAGATTTTCCGCAAGTCCGGGCCCATCGTCGGTTCGTAGTAGTGCGTCTCCCGGAAGTCAAACGCGGGGCTCTCCAGGGCCGGCGGTCCCCAAGCGTCGGTCGCCTTGCGTCGGGCCCAGTCGAGGGCATCTTCGTGCCGGCTGAAAGCGGCCAGAAGAAGCAGGGCAGGTGAGTGCGGGGAGGGTTGGCCCATAGGTGAGACTCGCCGGTGCTTGGTGCTTGGTTCGGGGGGACGTGGTGCGGGGGTTGGGCGGCCTCTTTTCCATGTTTGACATGGTACTCCCCCTATTTTAGCATGGATCGCCTGGAAGGGGGCAGCCGGTTTCTGCCGCCCGAAGTGATTGCCAAGCGAGGAGTTCCGATGCCACAGGCCGCTATCTTCGGAGTAATCGGATTGGTGGTCTTTCCACAGGTTGTTCTTGGTCAACAGGGGGGTGCGGATGCTGGCTCGCGACCCAATATTCTGTGGATTACGAGCGAAGACAACAGTCCCTACCTTGGCTGCTATGGCGACGCGCTGGCCCACACGCCCCATCTCGACCGTCTGGCTGCGGAAGGCGTGCGGTATCGCAACGCCTTTGCGAATGCACCGGTCTGCTCCACGGCGCGGACGACGCTGATCACCGGGATGTATGCGTGTTCGCTGGGCGCTGAGAACCATCGCAGCCGAGTGCGGATCCCCGACGGGTTCTTGCTCTACCCGGCGTCTCTGCGCGCGGCGGGCTACTACTCGACGAACAACTCGAAGACCGACTACAATCTCGCCAATCCCGGCAAGGCGTGGGACGAAAGCAGCCCTCGCGCCCACTACTGGGAACCGAAGCCGTTTGAAGAGCTTTATGACGCGGCTTCGGATCCGTATGAGATCCGGGACCTGGCCGCCGATCCGCAATACGGATTGCGCCTGGCAGAGATGCGACGCACACTCCGGGAGGAGTTGATCTCGATCCGGGACGCGGGGTTCATCCCCGAAGGGATGCGCGATCGGCTGGCGGGCGAGAAGACGATCTACGAATACACTCATAGCGACGCCTATCCACTGGAGCGGATCATCGATCTGGCCGAGATGGCGACCTCGCGCAACCCGGCCGCGCTGGGCCAACTGACCGGCGCGCTGGAGGACCCGCATCCGGTGATCCGCTATTGGGCCGCGACGGGCTGCCTGATTCTTCAGGACAAGGCAGCGCCGGCGAAGGACCGGTTGAAGGCGCTGCTCGACGACCCGTGGGGCGACGTTCGCATTGTGGCGGCCGAGGCGCTGGGCTATCTCGGACAATCGGACGCTGCCTTGGCAACACTCGATACGACGATCCGTGAGAGGCGGCCGTACGAGGTCCTGGCTGGGCTGAATACGCTCGAGTATCTGTGGAAGGCCGGCCACACGCCGCTGGCGCCGGCACAGGCGATGGTCAAAGACCTCCAGCTCAGCGAGCCCGCGGATCGGATTTCGAGGTATTTGCTTGGCTTCCGATGAGTTGCCTTTCATGGCGGGATGCCTGACGTACGCGACGCACCGCGGTTGGTGTTGCATCGGGTTCCGGCGATACGCCTTGTCGCAAGTTTCGAAGAGGGACGCGAAGCGTCGTAACGATGGAATTTACCAATGTGCATCCACGCCCAAGCCACCGCGCCGACGACAACCATTCGGAAAGAGACGTTCAAACCAGTTTCACGCGATGGACCAGAAATCGCAACCAGATGCGCCCGTCGCACCGCGCCCTTCTCACCCACGCACTCCCGACCCATCGGCGGTCCATCGAAAGGCTGTCGTCAGATCACAATCGCCCCCTGGTCCGCGAGCGTCTCGCGAAGTTCCTCCGGCCGCACTTCTCCGACGTCAATCCCCTGCTTCAAGGAGATCGCGGCGGCTGTTCCGGCCGCCTGGCCCATCTGGTTGCAGTTGACCATCACGCGGGCCGCGCCGAACGCACCCCGGTCGGCATCGAGCAACCGCCCGGCTACGAGCACGTTGCGCGATCCTCGCGGGATGAGACTTGCGTACGGCACCTGGTAAAACGTCGGATCCTCGGCGGCAGGCTCGCGCCATCGACCTTTTCTCGTGGGCTTGCCCGGACAGACGTATTCCTCGGCGCCGTCGAGATACCGAAAGACGAGCCCCGGCCGGTCGGGGTAGTGGATATCGACGCGGTACGTGCCGTTGGCAATGGCGTCGGGGAACCGTTTTCCAGTAAGGATCTCCGTTTCGGTCAACGTGTGTAGGCACTCGGCATGGCGGCTCTCGCGGATGCCGATCCGCGCCGGCAGGGCCGCTAGACCGATCGCCGCGCCGCCCGCGAAGTGGCCGCGGACGATATCGCAGATCGCCCGCACCTGGCGACGGCCTTCGATTTCCGCGCGCGTGAGCTGATCGGCGTCGCTGCAGTCGGCGCCGTGAACGCGCGTGCCCGCCACCATGCTTGCGCCTGGAATGCCCGGCACCTCCGCGTGCCAGAGAAACCCGTTCGTCAGCGCGCCGGGCAGTTCCGGGTTGAACACGGCGCGGGCCAGGTTGAAGCCCTTGTTTTGCTTGGAGACCACTTCAAGGCCGCAGAGGATCGCGCAGGTGGTGGGCGGTTGGATTTGCGAATCCCGGCGGGTCGGCAGGCCGGCCCGGGCCACGAGGTCCCCATCGCCGGAGGCGTCGATGAAGCACCTTGCCCGGACTGCTCGCCGGCCGCTCTTGTCCTCGATGACGGCTGCGACGACGCGGTCGTCGGCAAGGACCGGCTGCACGAATCGCGTGTGAAGAAACGGCCGGACGCCGGCCTCTTGGACGAGTTCGTCCAGCTCGATCGCCAGTTCCGCGCTGTTGAGGACGAAGTGCCTGCTGCGGTCCGGCTCGTGCGTGTTCACCGCGTTGCGCCGTTTGAGGCGCTCGACGACTTCCATGGTGAGCCCGGCGATGATTTGCCGTTGTCCGGAGGTATCGAAGATCGAGTGCCAGATATTCACCAGCGACAAGGTGGCCACGCCGCCGAAGTAGCCCATGCTTTCGACCAGGGCCACGCGAGCCCCCAGCCGGGCCGCCGCCACGGCCGCAAACACGCCCGTCGCGCTTCCTCCGATCACGCACAGATCGCACTCGGCGACGACCGGCGTCTGTCGAGCTTCTTCGCGGATCGTTACGCCGTGACTCTTGGCGGCATTCTGCTCCTCGGACTCCACCGGCGGTTTCGACCCTTCGGCAGCACCGGCGCAAGTACCTTTCGTGTTCACTCCCACGGCTCCGGCCAAAGCGCTCGCGCCCGTAATGCCGGCAGCCCGGAGAACATCGCGTCGAGAATAGGTTTCGTCGTGTGGCATGGCTCGTTGGAATTCCTTAAGTTTCGCACGCAGGGGATTGACCTCCACATAACAAAGCAACGTCAACAAATGCTTATCGTCCTGAACCACCGGGCTCTTGAACCGCCCCTGCCACACGTGCCCGCCGCTGCCATGAAAGCGGTGGTACCGCTGGGTGTGCGACACCAAAAGGCTCTGCACCACTCTGCTGATGGTGCACGCCAGCGGCCGAATGACCAAATGGATGCGGGTCGACATGAGGCAGTAGCCATGAAGTTCGAACGGCTTCCGCTGCTTCAGATCGCCAAGCGCCCTGCGAAAGGCGAGATAGTCTCCCTCTGTGCAAAACACTTGTTGCCGGTTGTTGCCACGGTTGATGACGTGGTAAATCAAGCCGTCGTCGATGGGGCGCAGTGGTCGACGCATGGCGGCCTTCTACCACACAACCAACGCTTAGGCAAGTGGAAAACAGTTCTGACCCTTTCCATGATGTGCCCCTTTTTCTGATGACGCTTTTTCTGACCCAATAGATTGGATCCCGAAGAGGAGGATTGGATGTCGGAGTACGTGACGGTTGCCAAAGTCGGCGAGATTTCCGAGGGCCGCAGAACGGCATTTCCAGTCGGCGACCGAGATGTCGCCGTTTTTCACGTCGGCGGGAAATACTACGCGCTGGACGACTTCTGCCCGCACATGGGAGCATCCCTGGGCACGAGCGGCGTCTACGGCGACACGGTTGTGTGCAGCCGCCGCATGTGGGCGTTCAATCTCAGCGACGGCGTCTGCGTCGACGTGCCGACGCTCAAGGGCGAGACCATCGAAGTCCGCGCACAAGGCAGCGAAATCCAGGTCCGCGTGCCGGAAACCGGGGCGTCGTAGGGAACGCGAGACTGCGAGCTCGTTGAATCGGCTTCGGAACCGCGAGGTTTCACTTCATTTTTCTCAGCTCCCGCAGCCGGTCGATGTGTCCTGCGAGGAGCAGAATGTCGGTTTCGGCGAAGGTCCGATCGGGTTTCGCCGGCGAGGGCGGGCCTTCTTGTCCCGCCTGCCAAACCGCCAGCAGGGAGACGCCGTAGCGGTCCTGCCAGGCCAATGAGCCCGCGGTTTTTCCGATGATGCTTGAAGGAGGGCTGCAAGCGACGACAAGTTGCCCGGCGCCCAGTTCCAGGTAGTCGATCGCTCTTGGATGGTGGATCAGCAGAGCCGCCTTGCGAGCGGTATTTTGCTCCGGGTGGATCACCTCGGTGGCTCCGACGAGCGTCACGATCTTGGCCTGCTCATCATTGGCCACCTTGACCAGGATCCGCGGCGTTCCCAGCTCGTGCAAGTGATGCACCAGCAACACGGCGGTTTCCAGCCGCTCACCGACGCACACGGCCACGATGTCGAAGTCGGAGATTCCCAACTCGCCGAGCGCTGGGCGGTCGCTCACGTCGGCCACGGCCGCCTTGGTGACGTTCGGCAGAATTGCCTGGACCTTATCCTGATTGCTGTCCACGGCCAACACCTCGTGGCCTAACTGGTGCAATTCGCAGGCGAAGTGATAGCCGAAGTCGCCCAATCCCAGAACAGCAACGCGCGACGGCCCTTTCATCCGATTCTCCTCCACGCCCAGAATATTGTGATTTCCCGGTGTTCCAATTGCCTCAGTTGATCATGATCGGCTCCTCCGCCAGGCGGACAGCGGGCCTCGGCTGCCGCCGGGCGATCGCGACGGCAACCGTCAAGGGGCCGAGACGCCCGACAAACATCAGCGCGATGACAACCATCTTGCCCGCGGGTGTGAGCGTCGGAGTGATCCCCGTGGTCAGGCCCACGGTACCCAGGGCGGAGACCACTTCGAACAGAAGCCCCACGGAGCGTCCGGGCGTCTGGACGTGGGCCACCTGCCGCAATTCGACGGCCGAGAGGAGGAGTGTTCCTCCGACGATCAAGACCGTGACGAGCGTGACGACGGCGATCGCCTTGTCCACGGCCATCTCCGAGATGCCGCGTCCGAAGAGGCTCGCCCACCGCCGGCCGAGCAGCCGCGAGCGGGCGGTCGCGAAAAGCACCGCCAAGGTCGTGGCTTTGATGCCTCCGGCCGTCGAACCCGGGCAGCCTCCGATTCCCATGAGCACAATGGTCAGGAAAACGGTGGCGGTGGTTGCCTGGGCGTAGTTGATCGAGTTGAAACCGGCGGTCCGCGGCGTGACCGACGCAAAAAAACTGGTCAGGAAGCGGCCCGGCAAGTCGGTCTCACGGAGCAGATTGCCGTTCTCGAATACCAAGACCCCCAGCGTGCCTGCCAGCAACAGAACGCCGGTTGCCGCCAGGGCCGTTCTTGAGTGGAGCGAGAGACGCCTGGCGCGGCGTCCACACGCTCTTGCCCACGCGATCTCGCCGATCTCCGTCAACACGCCGAACCCCAGACCGCCGAGGATGATCAATGCCGAGATCGGCAAGATGACGGCCGGATTGGTGCGGTCTCCCATCAAGCTGTCCGATCGCAGTGAGAAGCCGGCATTGCAGAAGGCGCTGACGGCGTGGAACGCGGCGTTCCATGCGGCCTCGAGCGTCGGCAGGCGGCGCAACTCGGCGGGTAAGAGGACCACGGCTCCGACCGCCTCGATCGAGACGGTCCAGACGAACACCTGGACGAGCAGTGGCTTCAGTTTGCCCTCGGGCCGCGCGCGGAAGCTGCTTTCCAAGACGTCGTGCGTCGACAGCGACGCTCGCTGCCCGAACAGCAGGAAGAGGGCCGTCGACAGCGTGACGATCCCCAGCCCTCCCAACTGGATCAAGGCCAGGATCACGACATGTCCGAACGTCGAGAACTCGCTGCCAGTATCACGGACCGTCAGCCCGGTCACGCACACCGCGCTGGTGGCTGTAAACAGTGCGTCCAGAAAGCCGATCCGGGCGCCGGCCGCCGAAAAGGGCAAGGCGAGCAGGACCGCGCCCATTAGGATGGCCGCGGCAAACCCGCCGATGAACAAGCGTGCCGGGTATTCCCGAAATTGTCGCCACCAGTAGCCCACGAGCGTTCCCTGAGGATTAGTGTATCTGGAGGATTTCCATGCAGTGGTTTGCCTGTGGGTGGCCCGGGGAGGGGCCCTGAACGAGCAGGGCCACCGAGCCCTGCAGAGCCTTCGCTCGCACCCACTCGCGGGTGAATGCCGTCCAGTCGGGCGGGAGTTGCGGCATCGGTACCGGTTCGATCCCGTACGTGAACTGCAGGTGCCGGACAACACGCGCGCGGTCCGTCGGCGCGGCAATCCAAACGGGCAGGCGGAAACGTGCTATGGCGCGGGCCGTGGTGCCGGTCCGCGTCGGCACGACGAGCGCCGCCGGCGAGGATGCGGCGATAACCGCCTCGACGCTCAACGAAAGCAGGTCTGCGGTGCTGTACTCCCTTTCCCGCGGGAGGGTCTTCAGCCGCTCCCAGAGATCGGTCCGAGTCCGGTGCGGTTCGGTTGCCGTGGTGATCCTGGCGAGCGTGGCAACCGCTTCCACGGGAAACTCGCCCGTGGCCGACTCGCCGGAAAGCATCACACAGTCGGTTCCATCCAACACAGCATTGGCCACGTCGGTTGCCTCGGCACGCGTGGGCTGCCGGCTATGGGTCATCGATTCGAGCATCTGGGTGGCGATAATCACGGGTTTGCCGAGGCGCACCGCCTTGCGAACGAGCGTCTTCTGCAGGATCGCGATGTGTTCGATCGGGACTTCAACCCCCAAGTCGCCTCGCGCCACCATGATGCCGTCGGCGGCTGCCAGGATGTCGTCCACCCGCTCGACGGCTCGCGAGCGCTCGATCTTGGCGAGGATGAAGGGATCTCCGCCGAACGAGCGGGCAGCCTCGCGGACCGCCCGGATGTCTTCCGCCGACTCCACGAACGATTGGCTCACGGCGTCGACGCCTTGCGCGAGGGCGAACTCCAGACACTGGCGGTCGCGATCGGTAAAGGCTGAGATCCCCAGGTCGATGCCCGGCAGGTTCAGCCCTTTGCGGCTCCGCAGTTCGCCGCCCGTCAGCACGAGGCATTGGACCTCCGTGTTGTCGACGCGCTGGACTTCAAGCTGGATGATCCCGTCGTTGAGGAACAATTTGTCGCCCGGCTTGACGACTTGGGGCAGCCGGGAAAAGGTCATTGAAGCGGCCGAGGAGTTTCCAACGATCTCCTGCGTGGTCAAGGTGAATGGGTTGCCGGCTGTGATCTGAATCGGTTCCTCGGCCAGTTCTCCGATCCGCATTTTGGGGCCGGGGAGGTCGGCCATCAAGGCGATCTCGCGGCCGGCGGCCTGAGCGGCCGCGCGCAGACGCCCGATGCGGGCGGCATGTTCGCCGAATGTGCCGTGCGAGAAGTTCAGGCGAGCCACGCTCATTCCTGCGCGGACCATCTGTTCCAGCACCGCCGGCGCGTCGCAGGCCGGCCCGATGGTGGCAACGATCTTCGTTTTGTGCGGTCGCAACGACATTTTTTCCTCCTGGCCAATTCCGGTTGTGTCTTTTCCCGGCCTTCCGTTTGCATGCGTACCACCTGCCGGTGAGTGGAAGTTTCCGGATCAGTGTGTCTGTTCCAGGGACTGCGCCAGCGGCAGGAATTGCGGCGCGGTGACTCCCATGGAGACGTAAATGCTCATCAGGGCCTCGATGCTCACATCGGCGGGCTTCACGATTTCCGCAGGGACAAACAAAAGACCGCCGCCAACCGGGACCGGAGCGGTCGGCACAATGACGATATGGCAGTCCCTGCCGTCCACGCGGAACCGCTCCGGAGACACCAAGAGCGCCAAGATGCCGGCCCCGCCCGTTGTGCCGAAATAACAGAAGACGGCCCTCATCCCCTTGAGGTTGTCGTCGGGTTTCTTGTCGACAATGCCGACGAGTTGTTTCGAGGTGCCGTACACGCTGCCGATGATGGGAATCCGCTGAAGCAGCGCGTCCGCCAGGCGCTGGAGCAAGTTCTTGGCGCCCGCTTCGGCCGCGGCTCCAATCAGGAAGATCAGGACCAGCACCAGTGCCGCGCCGACGGCGTAGGCGGCGGTTTCGTTGGTTGCGAAACGAAGTCCCACGCCGCGAAGGGCCTGGCCGATCACGGTGCTGGGGCCCAGGAACCTGGAGACGAGCGCCCCCACCCACGTGACGACCGCGACCGTAATCACCACCGGCAGAATCGCGATGATTCCCGCCAGAAAACAGCGTGCCGCGCGACGAAACGTCCTGTCAATAATCCAACGCATTCGATTGTGCTCCCTCATGTCGATCGTCCCGATCAATCGTCCCACCGGATCGCTGCACTGCTTGGAGTTGTGGAAAAGTCTGTCGATGTGGAAGACCCATTCACCTCCAAACGATGCCACACGATCGTTATTTCCGCGCCGGCATCGTACGGGATGGTTCAGTCTCCAAGGCAGATTCCCAGCGCCCTCGCCGCCCGTACGAAACCGCTTGTGGGAGGCACTGTCTTGAGCCGCCCAACGGCCTGGGTGATCTTCACTGCGGACACGTGGGAGCCCTGGTAGGCCACCATTTCCCCATACCTGCCTCCCGCAACCAGTTCGACCGCTTCGGCGCCGAAGATCGTACACAGCGCGCGGTCGAAGTTGGTCGGGCTGCCGCCGCGCTGCAAATGGCCCAGGACACAGACGCGAGCTTCCTTGCCCGTGCGTTTCTCGACCTCCGCGGCGACGACGGCGGCAATCCCGCCCAGGCGGGCTTCGCGGTTGGCCGCCTGGTCGGCCGCCGTAACAAACTGGCCTCCCTTCTCCCGCGCACCTTCCGCCACGATGATCAGAGTGAAGTGCTTGCCGGCCGTTTCTCGCTCCTGGATCTTGGCGCAGATGCTGTCGTATATGAAAGGGATTTCGGGCATCAGAATGACGTCGGCGCCGCCGGCGACGCCCGCATAGAGGGCAATCCAGCCGGCATATCGGCCCATGACTTCCAGCACCATCACGCGATTGTGGCTCTCGGCGGTGGTGTGGAGGCGGTCCAGCGCGTCGGTGGCGCAGGCCACGGCCGAGTCGAACCCGAAGGTCATCACCGTGCCTTCCAGGTCGTTGTCGATGGTCTTGGGCACGCCCACCAAGGGGACGCCGCCCTCGAACAACTGCTGCCCGATGCTCAACGAGCCGTCGCCGCCGATGGTGACGAGGCCGCGGATGTCCAACTTCTGCAAGCCGGCCTTGACGCCGTCGATCAGTTCCTGGGGCAGTCGGCGGGACTCTCCGTGGCCCACCTTCGCGGAAAATCGCCCGCGATTGGCGGTGCCGAGAATGGTGCCGCCGCGGGTAAGCAAGCCGCCGAGTTTCTGATAATCCAGCGTCATGTAGCGCTGCGGTTCAAGGATGCCTTCGTAGCCCCCGAGGAAACCGATTGTTTCCCAACCGCGTTTGGCGGCCGCTTTAGCCACGGCGCGGATCACGGCGTTCAGGCCGGGACAGTCGCCGCCGCCGGTCACAATACCGACACGTTCAGTCATGGTTTTCCTCCCTGATGGTCTTGTTGCTCATCGCTTGTGTCACTTTGAACCCGACGAGTCCCGCGACAAGGACCGCAAGGTAGAACTGGCCGGTAATGGCCTCGAGCCAAGCCAGCGACCGGGCCAGCGGCGTCGTGGGCGTCACGTCGCCGTACCCGACCGTGGCCAGGGTAATGAAGCTGAAGTAGCTCAGGGCACCCGGGTCGAATCTCGCAACCGCGGTATCCGGATTCCCGGGCGGCGGAATGCGGAAGGATCCCACGGAGGCTGTTTCCACCGCGCAGTAGACGAGGCTCCAGATGATTCCCAAGAGCAGGTAGCCACAGGCGGCGCCGAAGATCTCGCCGCCCGACGCCTGCTTCACGAGGATGGCGCGGAGGATGCCATACAGGGCAAAGGCAAAGAAACCGGCCGCAAGCAGGTATGCCCCGACGAGGAACCAACGGCCGGCCGGACCGCCGAGCAAGTGGCCCACCCAGACGCCCAGAAAGGCGGCCAGTCCGAACCCGACGGCAAATCGCCGGTGCTCTTTCTGGTCGAAGACCAGCAGGAGCACCGCGATGATCAAGAGTGAGAAGAAGACGTCGAAAGCGCCCTCCTCGTCGAACAGCCCGGACATGAGCGGTTGTCCGACGGCAAGCAGGAGCGAGGCCAGGAGCACGATGGCGAATCGCCAGCGGTGAAACCCGGCTCTTGCTGCGGCGGAAGTGCCCGAACGCTCGAACATCAGTATTTCTCCGGCACGAATTTCCTGCCTTCGATCGCGGCCCGGTCGTCATATTTGCCTTCACTGGACCGTTTCGGCAGTCTCACTTCTTCCCTCGGCACTTCCTCGTAGGGGATCAGGCTCAAGAGATGGGCGATGCAGTTCAGGCGGGCCCGCTTCTTGTCGTCGGATCGCACGATGTACCACGGGGCATTCTCCGTGTCCGTGGCTTCCAGCATCGCATCCCTGGCGCGGGAGTAATCGTACCAGCGGGTCCACGACTCGATGTCCATGGGGCTGAGCTTCCATTGGCGCATCGGGTCGTCGATACGGGCCTCGAACCGCCGCTGTTGCTCCTTCTTGCTCACCTCCAGCCAGAACTTGATCAGCATGATCCCGCCGTCGACGATGTACTTCTCGACGACCGGGCAGTTCTGGAGAAACCGCTGGTATTCCTCCTCCGAGCAGAATCCCATCACGCGTTCCACGCCCGCCCGGTTGTACCAGCTTCGGTCGAAGATCACGACCTCGCCCGCGGCCGGAAAGTGCTGCATGTAGCGCTGCAAGTACATCTGCGTCCTCTCCCGGTCGGACGGAGCCGGAAGGGCGACGAGCCGGAAGACCCGCGGGCTCACGCGTTCGGTAATCGCCTTGATCGTACCGCCCTTGCCGGCCGCGTCGCGGCCCTCGAAGATCACCATCACCCGCAGGCCCTTGTGCTTCACCCACTCCTGGAGGCGGCAAAGCTCGGTCTGAAGCTTGCGGAGTTCCTTCTCGTAGCGCTTGCTTTTCATCTTGGACCTGGTTTCGTCCGCGTCGCTCGTTGCCATCACATCACCTCCCGGCTCATTGGGCCGGCCAAACGTTCGTCGACTCCGTTGGGAATAGGAACCGCGTTGATCAACCCGCGGTCACAGGACTAGGTTTCGCAGCCTCCAGCACCAGAATGACCAGGGATCTTGGTTGGACGTTGTAGTGGGCATTCGTCACCGCCGGGCCGCATCGCCAAGGGAAAATATCTTCCGGCGATTCTAGGGCGGTATCGACCCATCGCCGCCACGGACCTGGATGCTCTGAAGGGGCCGGCGGAAGTTCGAAATCCAAGGGCTCCCAGTACGCATTGAGCATCCAGTGGAAGACCGCCCCCAAACGAGGCGCTTTGGCAGTGGCGGCAAGACTGTGGGAGTGAACGCCCCAATCGGGACTGTCGAGCCTCACGCCACGCCATTGGATACAGGCATCGTCGAGAAACTCGATGAGCGTGGCGTCGCGGTCCGCGGTGTCGCGGGCCGGATCGAGACGGCAGGCAAGAAGGAGCTTCACAAACCGCCGCAGTCCCGCGTGCTTCTCCACCAGCGACCAGTCGAACCAACTGATTTCGTTGTCCTGGCAATAGGCATTGTTGTTGCCTTGCTGGGTGCGGCGAACCTCGTCTCCGGCCAGCAACATTGGGGTTCCGACGGCCAGCATGTTGAGGGCCAGGAAGTTCTTGACCTGGCGGCTGCGGAGCTGTTCGATCTCGGGATCATCGGTCGGCCCTTCCGTGCCGCAGTTCCAACTGTAGTTGTCGTTGGCCCCATCGCGGTTCTGCTCGCCATTCGACTCGTTGTGTTTGTCGTTGTACGACACCAGGTCGTTGAGCGTGAAACCGTCGTGGCACGTGACGAAGTTGATGCTCTGCTCCGGTTCCCTGGCCTTGTGGGCATAGAGGTCCGGGCTCGCCAGGAGCCGCGAGGCCACAGCAGACACCAGGCCGTCGTCGCCGCGGAGGAATCTGCGGATATCGTCGCGAAACTTGCCGTTCCATTCGCGCCAAGAGTCTCCCACGAAACTGCCGACCTGGTAAAGTCCGCCCGCGTCCCAGGCTTCGGCGATGAGCTTCGTTCCGGCAAGCGTTGGCTCCGATTCGATGTCCCAGAGGACCGGCGGGTTCACCAGGGGCTGGCCGGACTCGTCGCGGGAGAGAATCGAGGCCAGGTCGAAGCGGAAGCCGTCGACGTGCATTTCCGCCGCCCAGTAGCGCAGGCTGTCGACGATCAGCCTTCGGACCGCCGGGTGGTTGGCATTGAGCGTGTTGCCGGTGCCGGTGTAGTTGGAGTATTCCGCCCGGTCGGGCTCCAGGAGGTAGTAGGCGGCGTTTTCCAGTCCGCGGAAACAGAAGGTCGGCCCTTCATGATTGCCCTCGGCCGTGTGGTTGTAGACGACGTCGAGGATGACCTCGATTCCCGCGCGGTGCAGGGCCTTGACCAGATCGCGGAACTCGTCGACGGCGCCTAACGGTTCCGGCCGCGAGCTGTAAGCCAGATGGGGAGCGAAAAAGGACACCGGGCAGTAACCCCAATAGTTCACCCGTCCCGGCGGGCAATCCTGGGGATCGAATTGAAAGATGGGCAGCAGTTCGATGGCGGTGATTCCCAGGTCCTGCAGATAGGGGATCTTCTCAACCAACCCGGCATACGTTCCTCGCTTGGACTCCGGAAGGCCCGAATTGGGATGCCGGGTGAAGCCTGCCACGTGCATTTCGTAGACCACGGTTCTCGCATAGGGGAGCCGCAACGGCCGGTCCCCTTCCCAATCGTATCCGCACGGGTCGGTGACTACGCTTTTCATCGCCCGGGCGGTGTTGTCGCCGCCTTGCGATGCCGCCTTGCGATCGTAGCCCTTCGGGACGGCGACAGCACGAGCGTAAGGATCGAGGAGCACGTAGCGCGGATCGAACCTCAGGCCGCGGGCCGGGTCGAACGGGCCGTGGACCCGATACCCGTAGAGTTGGCCGGGGAAGATTCGCGGGACCAACGCGTGCCAGTAGTGGTAGGTCCGGTGCCGTTGCCGATCGAGCGAAATGACTTGCGACGGCCGCTGGGCGTCGACCGAATCGAAGAACACGAGTTCAACCCGGGAAGCGTTCTTCGAATACAGCGAGAAGTTCACGCCATCCTCGGTCAGGGTGGCGCCGAGCGGATAACTGCTGCCGGTAGCAATGTTGCTGGTCATCCCATTTCACTCTCTTAGCCGAGGAACGAACCCACGGGCATGGTGAGCATTGGGCAGCGTGCCTGCCGCAAGACGCGTTCGGTGGTGGAACCGCGCAGCGCGTCGAGAAACCCGTGGCGCCCTTTCGTGGTCATGGCGACCAGATCGGCCGCAACATCGGCGGCGGTCTGAAGAATCGCGTCGACAACATCTCCCGGCGCGACCAGGCGATTCCACTTCCACCCCGGCATTTCCGGCAGTTGAAGTTCCGGCATCCCGGACGGATCACCCACGTAGAGCGCGGTAGCCGTCCCGCCGGCTTCCGGCAGAGAGAGCATGAGTCGCCGGGCCGCCTCGATCGCGGGCTCGGGACGTGGCTGGCTCGCCACGGGAACCAGGACGCTCTTGAGCGTAACCGCCCCGTCTTCCGGCCGCACGAAGCCGGCGGCGCCTTCGGGAACCAGAAGCGTCATCTCTCCGGACGACCGGGCCAGCGGCTCGGCAACCGACTTTCCCAGCCAGGTCGTTTTGCCGTCGCGGGTGTGGGTTGCCACGACGATCAGCTCCGCCGGGCTGCGCTCCAGCGACTTCAGGCACGACCTGGCCGGGTCGTTGCCGGTTGCCGCGAGCCACCGGATGGCGATCTCGGGAATCGACGCACTCCGCGGACTGCGCGCTCTCCATTGGTCGAGTCTGGCGCGAACGTCGGGAGAATCGTCCGAAGGGGGACCGCCCTCCGGGCCGACTCGCATCAAAGTCAAGCGTGCCTCGGCGACGCAGGCGATCCGGAGCGCATGGACGAGCGCCACCTCGCTGCCCTGCGAGCAGTCCGTGGGATGAAAGACTTCGTGAATCCGCAGCCACCGGTCTACTGGATTGGGCATGGAGAGATCCCTTCCTGCGTGAAGGCGTAGGGGCGGTACTTGGGATTTTGGCCCCGCTTCAAGGTCACAGATGTTTCTTCGCCATAGCCATTGCCTGGAGCAGTGGTCACTATTCGGGGCAAGTGGTGTGCGGGAAATCGCCCCCGGCCACAAGCGGTCCGTACGTGGTCGTGTAAACACGGGGGCGACCGGGCCGGCAGCCCGCTACGGCGTCCCAATCGCCTTCAGCGATTCGGACGCAACGGATTGCACGTTTTCTCCTCGCTTGCTAGTTGTTTTAGTCTGCCGGCTGCTGGCTGCGCGCGCGGGCCGAGTCGGCCGAGCACCTCCGCGGCCTGCATCCGCGTCATGGCGTCCGGGGCGTCGAGGGCTGTGATGAGGACGGGCACCACCTTGGCGGCGGTTTCCGGCGACCCCGGATCGATCATCCCCAGGGCCCAGGCGCTTGCCATCCGCAGGAATTCATCCTCGGCCTTGAGGCAGGCGGCGAGTTCCGGCGCGGCCGCGGCGGCCGCCGGCCCAATCTTCCCCAGGGCATAACAGGCGGCGTAGCAGACATCCATCTGGGGATCCTTGAGCAGCTTGTCGATCGACGGGACCGCCGCGGCCGCGTCCGGTCCGATCGCTCCCAAGGCCATGAGCACTTCGCTGCGTGTTTCGCAGTTCTTGTCGCAAAGGGCGGCAGTCAGGGCCGGCACGGCTTCCTTGGCCGCCGGGCCCATCCGGCCGAGGATTGCGGCGGCGCGGGCGCGTGTCTGCTCGATTTCCAGCGCCTTGACCAGACGCGGGATCGCCTTTTCGCCGAGACCGGCCAGGGCATCCATCATCGCGTCGAGCGTCTTGGGGTCGGCCGCGTCCATGGCTTTGGCCAGAATTGGCCTGGCAATTTCCGGATCGGGATCGAGATCCACCAGGGCCTGGGCCGCCGCGCGGCGGACCCGCTTTTCTCGGTTTTGCAGGCCCTTCACCAGGTGCTCCACGGCCTTCCGCATCAGGTCCTTGTCGGCCGGATGGAGCCGGGCCAGCGCCCAGGTGCTGACGCTGGAGAGCAACTCGTCGTCGCTCTGGGCGTTTTTCTCGATCTGGCTCTCCGCGCGTTGGGGGACCTGGCCGATGGTCACCAGGGCATACGTGGCGGGAATGCGGTCCACGGGACGGCCGAGGGCTTCCACGAGTTGTGGAACGGCCGGCACCGACGCTTTGCCGATGGCCGCCAGCGCGAGGATCACTTCGCGGCGGACCTCGGGCCGACGGTCCTTCAACCGTTCGACGAGTTTGGGTACCGCCTCTTCCGCCTTCGGGCCGATCTCGCTGATCACCAGGCAGGCCCAATAGGCGGCCTCTTCGTCTTCAAGGGCCTTTACGAGGAACGGCACGGCATCGCCGCCCAGCTCCGCCAGGGCATTCATGGCGTGGATCCGGACGGAATGGTCGGCGTCTTGCATTTTCTTGACGAACAGCGGCAGGGTGATTTCCGCGCCCGGCCGGATCTCGTGCAGCGCCCGCACTGCGGCGCGGCGGACATGACCGTCGGGGTCGCCGATGAGACTGGCCAGACGCTCGACGGCGGCCTTGGCGGGCGCTCCGATCCGGCCGAGGGCCTGCGCGGCGTGGGCGCGGACCAAGGGAGAGGCGTCCTGGAGCAGTTTCGTCAGCCCAGGGACCGCCTCCGCCGCTATTGGCCCTTGTTTTCCCAGGAGATCAATGGCCTTCATTTGCGTCTGGGGATCGGAATCGTTCAACTGCTTCACCAGCTCGCTTATTCCGGGTTGGGAGGCGTGGGACGCCGTGGCCGGGATCCAGAGGATTGCCAATGTCGACAGGATGAGAAGCCTTGCGGAGTATTGGTTCATGGCATTGCTCCCGTAAGTGAATTGCGTGTTTCTGAGCGAGGGATGCGGTTTGAGTCGGGCGATCGTTCGCGCGGACCGGTGTCAGGCTGCGGGCTGCCGGGCCGCGAAGGTAAGGCTTTCCATGAATTTCTTGGACCGCGTGTAATCCGAGGGCGAGAGAGAGCTGATGCGGCTCTGCAAGTCTGCAAGGATCGCCTTGGTTGCCGCATCCACCTCGTTCTGCTGCTCGAAGTTCAACGTGCCCTGCCGGGCGCGGGCGGCAAACAGCTTATCGAGCGTTTCGCGGTGGCTCTGGAGCGTATCCGACCGCAAGGGCGTCGGCCAGGAAACGGCGCCGGTCACCGTGTCCAGTTCGCTGGGACTGAGTTGCTGCGGCTTGCCCGCCTGGGCGTAGCGGATCAGAGTCTCCATGTTTGCCCGTGGGGCGCGTTCCGCGGTGCGATACTGCTTGTTGGCCTGCCGCATCTGGAAATAGGTGTTTGTCCACTGGTCGCGGTTTTCGATGGCGTTGCGCTGGGCCTGGGTCATGTTGATCGCCGCCTGGGAAGTCATCAGGTTGTACTGCCCGGCGGCCTGGGCTACGTCGGCCATGCCTCGGGCGTAGCCCTCTGCCACGGTGGAAGCCCGGTTGTCGACGTAGGCTCCCCCGTAGTAGTCCTGCGCGGCGGCCCACATGCACGCAAACAGGATGCCGGAAGTGATTAGCCACGAAGTTCTCATTGGGACGTTCCTCCGCTTGAATGTGGGTATGCTCCGGCCAGCCGCACCATTCGGCCGGCAATCCGTATTTAACCATTTGGCTCCTGCACGGGCAAGCGAATGCCCAGGCCGTCGCTTCGGGGAGAAAGTCATTTGTTATTGGTCATTGGTCGGATTCGTCTTCTTACAGCGGGAGGCGATTGCCCAGGCCGTCGTCGTGCGTGCCGGCGAGGAGCTCTTCGGCGAGGCGGACGGCCATTTCGAGGGCGTCGGGACCGTCGTCGTGATCGCCGACCGGGAATTCCTGGAGCTGATGGACGAGGAGCCGGGTCGATGGGCAGTCGGCTCTGAACCGGAGGCGGCGCGCCGCCAAGAGCGGAGCGAGACGGCGGATGCGGACGCGTTTGTTCACGTCGTTCTGGATCATCCAAGGA
>JABWBD010000429.1 GCA_013360685.1 Pirellulales bacterium | reverse complement strand
CCCGCCCGTCACGTCCTGGGCCTTCGCCACGCCGCAGGACAGGAGAAGAGCCGCCAGGATGGTTGCGATTCTGGAGTGCGCAAACATTTCAGTTCTCCTGTTGCATGTAAAACCGAATTCGTTCCGTTTACCACCACGTCCAATATCGCCCGTTCCAAGAAATTGCATCGCGCGGTGCAAGGGGTCATTTTGAGCACAGCGAAGGATCTCAGCCGTTTTCCGAGATCCTTCGCTGCGCTCAGGATGACAACGCACAAACGTCATGCTGCAATTCTTTCGGAACGGGCGATACCTCGGGCCCCGAGCCTCGCAAGATATCCTATCACGGCGCAAGGCGACGCGAAACAGACGGGTCGTGAACTCGACCTGGTCGCCGATCCTTCGGAAGCGCGGGAATCGAACTGGATCCGATGTTCCTCTTGGCTCGCGATCTACTGCTTGCGCGCCTCGACATGCGTGGGGCTTACCGAAAACGCCCCGTACCCCAACTGCCAATGGAAATCTGCCAATTCCTTCCGCTCCACCTTGACCCACTTGGACGAATCCCGTTTCAAATCCCGGATCAGATCGGCCACACTGGCTGAAGAAACATTGACAACCGTTGCTGGTCAATCTAGCCTCAGAGCTGTGTTTGAACCAACACCGACAGCAACCGAGAGCTCCCATGAACAATACCCTGATGCGCGCACAAGTCCTAGTTTTCCTCGTCGCGATTGCATCCGCTGGCGCGCGTGGCCTCGCGGCCGAGCAACCTGCGAAACCGGCCGCCGCCGCGAAGAAGCCTGCCGTCGATGCCGCGACCGAAGAGAAGTACCAGGCGCTTGTGGCCACACTGCCCTCCGAAGAGCAGGCATGGGAGCGCACGCTGGAGGCGAACCTCGGCAGCTTCTACCTGCCGATCCACAAGGCTGAGAGAGTCAAGGGCATCACGAACGCCTGGGCTTTTGTGAAGGACGACCCGAACCTGCCCCGGGTGCTGCTCATCGGCGACTCCGTCTCGCGGGGCTACACGATGGCGGTGCGGAAAGAGCTGGTGGGCAAAGCGAACGTCCACCGCGCCCCGGAGAACTGCGGCGGAACCGCCAACGGGCTGAAGAAGCTGGACGTGTGGCTGGGCGATGGAAAGTGGGACGTGATCCATTTCAACTTCGGCATCCACGACCGCTCCACGCCGCCGGTCGACTACGAGGATCGGCTGGAGAAGATCGTCGCGGGGCTCCAGAAGACCGGGGCGACGCTCATCTGGGCGAGCACCACGCCCATCCCCAAGGATGATGCGGCGAAGCAGACCCCCGAATCCATCGTCCAGCGCAACGCCCTGGCGGTGCGGATCATGCAGCGGCACTCCATCGCCGTCGACGACCTTTTCACGTTCATCACCCCGCACCTCGCCACGGCGCAGAACCCCAACGACGTTCACTTCAACGCCAAAGGCTACGACCTGCTCGGCGCGCAGGTCGCCCAGTCCGTGCTGACAGCTCTCAAGACGGATCGACCATGATGCCCGCTGCCGGCGATCGCCCACGACGACGGAAGGATCTCGCGGGGGCGCATTCGCCGCGGACGCCCGGCTTGGCGCACGGCCGTTGGTTCGCTACTCGTCGGCGATGCAGTAGAGGTGTTCCTTTCCCCGCAGGAACAACTGCCGACCGGCGACGGCCGGCGACGCGTCCAATCCTTCGTCGAGCTGGTTCGTAGCGAGGATTTCCAGCCTGGGCTGGTTTCCGCTTGATCCACAGGGGCGACGACCAGGCGACGTTGTCGTCTTCGATCAGCGCGCGGACGTAGTAGTACGACGACTGCCCGGGCCGGGAATCCATGTCGTGGAATGTGAACCTGGCCTGGTTTGTCTTGGGCTCGGTGGTGTAGACGAAACGGTTATCGCGAACCACGGCCACGGCACGGATGGGGACCGAGGCGGAAACCGCAACCTCCAGGGTCGCGGCTTTGTCGGCGGTGAACTCGACGCCCATGGGTTGTCCGTCGATACTCACCTGCAATGCAGTCGCGGTGGTGGCGCCGAAGGTCCGCCGCGCGCGAAGGGATTCGAGGATGCCTTCGCGCGTGAATCCGGGGCATCCGGCCAGATCGGCCGAGCCGCCCGGCACGTCCCGGACATAGGCGGCCGCGCGGGCCTGGTGGGTCTGGCCGTGGTCGCTGGAGGCGACGATGCCGATGCGGACGTCGCGGGCCAGCGCGTCCCAGAGGGAATTGCCCGCCGTGAAGATCTTGGCGACTCGCGGGCAATCTTCATACTCGTAACTGCCCCGCATCTGGAAGATCTCGGCAACCGGCTCATACTCCGGGCTCCACTTTGTCCAGTCGGTCCGCGAACCGCCATCGGCCAGTTGGTGAGGGATGGCCACGGCGCCGGTGCCCGCGAGTCGCGCGAAGAGGTCTGCCGGAGCGTCGTCTTCGACGACCGGATAGCCTCGCTTCGCGAGCAGCACGTTCTTATGCCCGCCCCGGTCCTTATAGCCGCCGCCGTGTTCGTAACCGTAGATCGCCAGGAAGCGGCCGGGGATCGTGTAGAGGTCGCAGTATTTCTGGGACCGCCACCAGTCGTAATCCTGCCGGGGGCGCTGGATGCGGTCGTTGCGGTGTTTCAACAGGTCCTGGTCGTGATCGCTGACGGCCAGCCAATCGAGGCCGCAGGTGTTCAGGGCGTATCGGTAGGCATCGCGGAGGGAGCCGTCGCGGCCGTTGGTGCAGCGGCTGATGTCGGTATGGCGGTGAGTGTCGCCGATAACCAGCCGATAGTCCTTTCCTCCGACGCTCCAGGTGCGAGGCAGCGGCAGCAACTCCGGGTCGGGATCGACCGGCGCCACGCGTCCCAGGTCTTCCGCTGCGACGAGTTGCATCGCGCGCGCCGCGGTACCGAAACCGGCAAGGGAAACGGTGAACACGTCGTGGTCGACCGGCACGTAGGGGAACCGCCGCGTGCGGCCGTCGGCGGCAAAGGCCACCAGCGGCTCGCCGTCGCCCGTGCATGCCGCGTCGGGCCGCATGTCCTGGCGGCCGTTGCTCTGGGCCAACAGGAGCGGCGTCGACCAGCGGCGGCCGTCGTACTGGGTGGCGAACCAGTGCCAAGTGCCGTAACTCTGGGCGCGGAGGCCGGGCGGGGTGTAGAAGGCGTGGACCTGGTTCTCGAGCCGGAACAAGAGCCAAATGTGTCCCTTGCCGTCGACCGCCAGGTGCGGGTATTCGACGAAAGTCCGCCATGCTTCCGGCAGTGCGTCCATCAGTCCGGCCGCCGGGCGCTGCAGTTGGCCGGCCGCGAAGCAGGCCACGTCGGCGTGACGCCACGAATGCAACGTCGCGCCGCCTTTCGGGTGCTTCCCCCAGTTTTCCAGCCCGACGTCCCAGGCGATCCACACGCGGTTGTCTGCGTCGGCCGCCAGGGAAGCGTGGGCTTCGCGGCGGGCGGTGGCAGCGACCGGCTGCGGCGGGCCCAGGGGTTCGAGCATGCCGCCGGTCTCAGCTTTGAACTGACGCAGGTAAACGTCGTAGCTACCGTTGCGGTAGGTGTCCCACGCAACCACGATGCGGCCGTCGGGCGTGGCGCAGAGGGCCGGTTCCCAGTCGTCGGCCGCATGGTCGCTCACGCTCAGGGCCGGTGAGAGCCCGTCCGGCTTGAGTTCGGCCAGCATCACTTCGTAGTGCCGATTCTCCGCGACCGATTGCCAGGCCACCCAGATCCGGCCGCGCGGATCGCGAGCGAGCCGCGGCCAGAAATCGTTCTGCGGATTGGAGGTCAACCGCTGTGTCTTCCCTTGGTTCCACGCCC
Organism: Pirellulales bacterium; assembly: GCA_013360685.1. Taxonomy (GTDB): domain Bacteria; phylum Planctomycetota; class Planctomycetia; order Pirellulales; family Thermoguttaceae; genus JABWBD01. Next base: position 2,906 of record JABWBD010000429.1, on the reverse strand, counting down.
AGAGGTCCCACTGCCCGGCTTCTCCGGCAGCCCAGACCACGCGGAGATTTCCATCGGCATCCACGGCACACCGCGGGTCGAGGTAATCGCCCGGCTTTTCCGTCAGGGGCTGGAGCTCATCGCCGCGCTGCAGCCAGACCGTGTCGGCCGTGCCGTCCCAAGCCACGAAGGCCAGGGCCGTCCGGCCGTCGGGCAGGACCGCGATCGAAGGGTACTCTTCTTCCGCCTTATCGCCCGTGTGCCGTTTTACGGCCGGCGCCCTTTGGAGCCGCAGTTTGTCGTCCAACATCGTGACGGCTTCTTCCCGGCGGAGCCGATCCAAGGCAATCTCGAACTCGCCGAGATTCGTCTTGCCGCGAAGCGTGGTCTGCGCATGGCTGTCGATTTCCAGCAGGATGCCTTTAGGGAGCGTCGTCCGATAGGCTTTCTTGAGCCTGGCGGCCTCGGCAGTCTTGGCGTCGTGCTCGGTGGTGATGCGGAAGCCGGCAGCGTTGACGGCATCCTCGCCCTCCTGCATCCATTCACGGAGCGCGAGCTTGCCGCCGTCGACGGAGAGTTCCCCTTCACAGAGAAGAGCCGGCCCGATCTTCTCGTCGTCCAAGGTAAGCCAGACGGTCATGGGCTCGGCCAGAGCGATGGCGTGGAAGCCGCAGAAGACGGCCAGCAGGAAGGCTCTCGAGAGATCCATTTTCATGTCCTCCATGGAGTTGCTTTGCCGAGCTCCATTTTTCTCCAACGAGGCACGCGCAGGCAAGTCGTGTCACGAGTTCGCCTGGCTCAAAGGACTTGGCGCCGAAGTTCGGGGGGAAAGGGCGACAGGAGTTGCGATGCCGGTTCGGGTTGCGCGGTTCGTTCCGTGCGGACCGTTGGCATCGTAGGCTCCAGTTATAACTCACGTGCGGAAGGCAACGAAACGCGAAAACGGCTTATGACGGCTGTTCGGGCCGTTGCCCCGAAGGACTGCGCCGGGACGGCACTTTCGCTCATTGCCGCCAAAACCTGCGGCCGATCCGAGCCTGTGACGGAACGGGATGGACCGCCTTCCGCGAGAACCATGGAAGCGAGTGCGGACGATGAAGGATCGCCACTGCTGCGTTCGGCGCGTCGGGTCGATAACGCTGGCTATCGCTCTGTTGGCGGTCCTGGCCTGGTGGAGCGCCGGGCAAGGGATTCGGTCGCGCGTTCCCGTCGCCGAATCTTCGAAACCGCCCCGCCGATCGGCCTTTCTTCCCGCCCAACTCCCCGCTTCCCCGTCGCCGCCTTCTTCATCATCCACACGGTCTGGAGAGAACTCGCCGGCCGTTCTGTCCGGAGCGCCGCCGGCGCTGCTGACGGCACCATCCCACGATGAGACGCCGGTGCTGATTTCCGCGGGGTCCGCGCAATCCCTCCCGATCGCCCGCAGCACGGGCTCGGTTGCGCAAGACCCAAGCCCGCAGGCTGCCACACCGCGGGGCAACGCCATCGTGTTCTGCAGATCCAACGAGCTACCCGCCGGCGGGGTGGCGGCCGAGGAGCCAGTTCCCCCCCGGCTCCTCGGCGCCTCCCGCCAAACCAATCCGGCGCTGCAACCGGCTGAGGGGCCGGTCCTGGGGTCGAACGATGCGGACCGTCCTTGGGTCGATGGGGTCGAACCGGCGCCGGGTCAGTCATTCACCCCGTCGACGGACGCCGGAAATGGACCACCGACCGCAACGCCAGAGCCGGCGCCCGGGCTACTGGCGGTCCCCGCCGCGAACGCACCGCGGTCGGAAAACATGGAGTTCATTGCACGCGAGGCCGACGCCATCACGCGGCGAGCGTTCGAACTCGGCGGCCGCAATGCCTACTTCTCGTCACGGGCTGAATTTGTCGCGGCCCTGCGTCTGGTCGCGCAGGGGTTGGACCGAGATGGCCGCACTCAGGCGTACAGCCAGGCGCTGGCCAATGCCCTAACGGCTTTGTCCGAGGCCGACGACTTCGTTCCCGGGGCTGCGCAACTTGAAGCCAACCTGAATCTCAAGAGCATTGTGGCTTGCCACGGCACCCCGGTTCTGAAAACGGCGGACCTGTCGAATCTGACGGCCATGGCGGCCTCGCAGTTCTATCTGACGTTTGCCCAGGAGCAATTCGGGGCAGCGTCGGGCGGTGAAGTTGCCGCTTCGATGGCCCTGCGCGGGCTGGGGAAGCTTCACGAAACCATGGCAGACAAGAAAGTCCAAGGAATCGTGGCCGCACGCCCCAAGGCCGTCACCTTTTTCCAGTCGGCCCTCCTGGCCTGTCCCGCAAACCACATGGCATCCAACGATCTGGGTGTGATGCTCGCTCGCAACGGACGTTTGGAAGACGCGAGGACTGCACTGGAGCATAGCCTCTTGGTTTCCCAGCAGGCTTCCACCTGGCACAACCTGGCGGTTGTCTACGGGCAACTCGGCGACCCGCGTTCCGCCGAGCGGGCCCGGAGGCAGGCACAATCTCTCACACAGGCGACCCCGGGCGGCCGCCAAGGCAAGTCCAGCGAAACGCCCGTTGTCCAGTGGGTTGACCCCCAAACATTCGCTCAAAGAACTACCGAGACCCCCGGCGCGCCCGCCTTCGCTCCGCCCGTCCGACCCGCCACCAACAGCACCGGCGCCACCGCAACGACACCCGACCGACAGATCAGCCGGTGGCAACCCGGGAAGCCGACCGACAAGAGGAAATGACCGTGCCCGAGAACTCCGATGCGCGTTTGTGCCACCGCCGGCTCTGCAACGTCGCCCGGTTGGTGTTGCTGGCATCTGCTTGCCTATTGGTTCCCGCGGTCCACCGGGCCCCGCGTCCGAGTCCAGCCAACAGCAGCCTCGCGGAAATCGCATCCGACGGCCCGGCCGCCGTGTGCGAATTACCCGTCGCCTCCGCGCCCCACGCCTCACGCCCCGCGCCCC
>JABWBD010000428.1 GCA_013360685.1 Pirellulales bacterium | reverse complement strand
TGTACGACCGCTTCTACGCGATCATGCACGACCTGGCTGTCACGGAGCACCTGGCCTTTGCCTACGCCCTGAGCGGCGATCGCCGGTTCGGGGAGCGTGCGCGGGATTGGGTGCTGGCGAGTTGCCGCGTCTGGAAACACGAGGCCGACGGCAAGTTGGACGGCGGCAAGGCCTACGCGGTGTGCCGACTGCTCAAGGGCGTGGCGACCGGGTACGATCTGGCCTGGGACTGCTTCAGCCCGGCGGAACGGAACGAGGTCGAAGAAACGCTGGTCCGCATCGGACAGATGTACTGGACCGACTATTTCTCCACGGCGGCCATCGCCGGTCCCCAGTTCCATACGCATCATGCGATCGTCGAATGGGCATCGTTCGGGATCGCTGCATTGGCGCTCTTGGGCGACCGCGGGGAGGCGTCGGCCTGGCTGGAAGCGACGGTCAAGAAGTTCGAGGACCATCTGCTGCCGATGGGACTGGCCGAGGACGGTTCCCAAATCGAAGGGGCAACGTTCTGGGCCTCGACGATGCAGTACCGGCTCATGTTCATGGACGCCCTGCGGCGCGCGGCCGGAAAGGACCTGTTCACGGACTACGCCAAGTTCATGAGCGCCGATCTGGCCCTGGCCGCCATCGCCTGCGGCAAGAAGAGCGGCTATTCGCAGTCGCACGAAACGGTCGTGCTCGAGCCGTCCTACGGTCAACTCGACTACTACGCCCCGGTTCTCCTGATGATGGCGCGAGAGTATCGCCGATCCACCTGCCAACATCTCGCGCTCTGGGACGGCTCGCTGGGAAGCCTGCAGAGGACACGCTACGTAACGCCGACCCTGAAAGAGCAACTGCTGTTCTCCTTTGGCGGCTATGCCTTCGTGTGGTACGATCCGAGCGTTGCGGCGAAAGCGGACGAAACACGACGGTCGTACTGTTTTTCGGCGGTCGGGGAGTGCTATCTGCGGAGGTCGTGGGAGGCCGGCGACCTGGTGGCCGCCGCCAGCGCGGCCCAGGGCGTGGTGCTGCACGCGGGCGGCCAGGCGATCCTGATCGAGATCCCCTCGGTCCAATTTCCCCGGCAGCGCCTTCACGACGACGGGGACTGCGCCGTTTTGGAACTGCTGGCCGCGGAGGGGCCGCAATCTATGACGCTCCGGCTGGCGAGACCTGCCGGGAAACTCGAGCTGCGTCGAAAGGCGAGCCAGGTTTGGGAGTGGTGGTGCCAGGGGACTCCCAGACGCGAGGGCAACGTCGTTTCGTGGGGTGATCGCGTGAAGCTGACCGTAGTCCAGGGGACTATTGAGCGCTGGGAGCCGGAAGGCCGGGCCGAGGCGCTTTCCACCGCCTTTGGGAAGCTGCCGATGGCTGATCCGGCCTCGCGACGATTTCCGTTGGCGGCAATCCGACCTGGCGACGGGGACGAGATCCGCGTCGAAGTCGAGCAAGGCAGCCCGGGCGACAAGCCCTGACGGGCCACTTGTCGGCGGCGTCCGGCGGTGGCATGATAGGCGACACGGGAAGAGCCGGCCGTGCGGCGGGGCGGAGCGAATGCCGGCGGGCCGTGCGACGGCGGCAGGGACTGCCGGTTTTTGGGCGGAACGAAGCAACAGGAGGGCCGCAGATGGCCAATCCACGCAGGCGGAATACCGGCAGCGATCGTCGAGGTTTCTTGGGCGGAGCCGTGGCGGGCATGGTGGGCGGGTCGCTGGCGGCCGCGGCTGCCCGAGCAGCCAACGGGCCGGCGCCACAGTCCGCCCACAAGGGCCTGGTTCCCAAGGGCGCTCCGGCGGCCGATTCGGGTTATACGCCGGGAATCCTCGCCCAGGGGCAGCGCGTGGTTTTCGTCTCCGGACAAGGGCCCGAAGACCTGAAGGCCGACATGGAGACCCAGATCCGGCAGACCTTCGAGCGGATCGGCGTGGTTCTGGCCGAGGCGGGGGCGACGTTCAAGGACGTGGTGATGATCCGCTCCTACTTGGTGAACATGAAGCGCGACCTGCCCGTGCTCCGCAAGGTCCGCAAGGAATTCCTGACGAAGCCATACCCCGCCTCGACGGCGATCGGGACCACGGAGTTGGCGATTGCGGGGCTGGAGATCGAGATCGAGGCGATTGCGGTGCTTTGAGCGCCGGGACGGCGGCGGAGCAGCCGGCCGGCGCGGCAATTCCATGCCAGAAGGCAAACCCATGCCGGGAAGCGGACAAATCCTGCGCCGACAATTCATGGCCGACGTGGCGGCCGGCGCGGCGGCCTCGCTTGCCGCGTGCGCCGACGGCGGGGCCGCGGAACCGTCGTTTCCGCCGGGCGGCTATCTTGACGACCATATCCACTTGACCCAGCCCTGGTTCGGCCCGGAACGGGGGCCGCTCACGGCATCGATCCTGCTGGGTTGGATGGACCGGCACGGCATCCACAAGGCGTTCATCCTGCCGTTGGTCTCGCCGGAGGCTTTCTGGTACCCGATCTCGACCGAATTCGTCCTCCGGGAGACGGCTCCCCATCGCGATCGGCTGCTCCCCTTCTGCGATATCGACCCTCGCGCGCTGGGAACGCACCTGACGAGCAAGAAGCTCGTCGTCGATGCGTTCAAGCGATACTTGGATGCCGGAGCAATCGGTTGCGGAGAGCACAAGTGCCGCGTGGCCGTGGACGACCCGCTCAACATGAGGCTCTACGAAGTCCTGGCCGACCTCAAGCTGCCGATCCTTTTCCACCTGGACAACCAGTCGATGATGGACCGCCCCGGCCTGCCCGGGCTGGAACAGGTGCTGAAGACGTTTCCGGAGCTCGTCATGATCGGTCACGGCAAAGGCTGGTGGGCATCGATCGCGGGAGGCATCCAGCAGGAAGATCTTCACCGGCATTTCGACGCCGGCCAGGTAGCGGCGGGCGGAGCGATCGACCGGCTCATGGACGCGTATCCGAACCTCTACGGCGATTTGTCCTCCGGAGGAGCGGCTGCGATGCTTCGCGATCCGCAGTTCGGCCAGGCCTTCCTGCTCCGGCGCAAGGACCGGCTCCTGTGGGGAACGGACTGGTACGACCTGACGACCAACCAGTGGCCGCAACTGGACCTCTTTGCTCACTTCCAGCTTCCCGATGAGGCCGTAACCATGATCGCACGCGGGAATGCCAAACGGCTGTTTGCGATCGGCCGGTAAGGCGATGAGTTCCGATTCGTGTGCGCTGAGCGCCTGTCCCCGAACAAGTTCGTAGGGCGGAATTCACTCCGCCGGAGCGGACTAAAGTCCGCTCTACGTCAATTCACGAAGTTGTTCTTGGACAGCTCCTTACACCGCCGCGCCGGACATCCCAGACCACGGAAAGGCGAACTGCTCAGACCTGGCCGTCCATGAATTCCTTCTTCACGATCACGACGTCCTCCTCCTGCTCCTCGTTGAGTACGAATCCGCGGTTGCGGAATGTGGCCAGCATGCGGGCGTTTTCCTTGGAGGTCTCGGCGACCACGCGTTTCACGCCCCACTTCTTCGCCACTTCGAGGCTGTAGTCGGTCAAGAGGCCGCCCAGGCCGTGGCCGTGCCAGCGGTCCACGACAATGACGGCGTACTCGGCCGAGTCGTGGTTCATGTCGGCCACCAGACGCCCGACGCCGATCAGCTTCCGTTCTCCATTCTCGTCGACCTCGGCGACTATTCCGATCTCGCGGTCGTAGTCGATGAAGCAGTAGCGGGACGCCATCTCGTGCGTGGTCTGCTTGAACAGGTAGCTGAAGCGGAACCAGAGCGACTGGGTCGAGCAACCGGCGAGCAACTCGTGCCACATCGGCTCGTCCTCCGGCTTGATCGGCCGCAGCACGACCGGCGTGCCATCCTTGAGCCGCCGCTCGGTGACGAACTCCTCGGGATAGGGGCGGATCGCCAGGTGAGCATAAGGCCGCACTGTGTGGACGACCAGTTCCCGGTCGACGATCACGCGAGCGTCCAAGGCAACGACGTCCTCCGGCGTGACCAGGAGCGGATTCACGTCCAGTTCCCTGATCTCCGGGTAGTCGGCTACCAGGTAGGAAAACCGCATGAGAATCTCGATGAGTCGGTCGATGTTTACGCCGGGCCGCCCGCGGTAGCCCTGCAACAGCGGCCACGACTTGAGCGACTCGAGCATCCGGCGAGCGAGGGACTCGGTAAGCGGCGGCAGGGCGAGGGCGCGGTCGCGGAAGACCTCCGCCGCGATGCCGCCCATGCCGACCATGATTACGGATCCGAACACCGGGTCGCGCTTGGTGCCGACGATCAACTCGAAACCGTTCGGGTAAGTCACCATTTTCTGAACGGTGACGCCGAGGATCGTGGCGTCGGGCCGCTTTTCGCCCGCGATCTTGAGCATGCGGGCGTAGGCCTGGCGGACCGCGTCGGCGCCGGCGAGGTTCAGTGCCACACCGCCGACGTCGGTCTTGTGCGTGATTTGCGGCGAGTGGATCTTCATGACCACCGGGTAGCCGAGGCGCTGGGCCACCTGCACGGCCTCTTCGGCGTTGCGGGCGAGGTGGGGCTTGGTCACGGGGATCTCATAGGCTTCCAGAAATGCCTTCGAGACGTTTTCGGAGAGGATCTCGCTTCCCTCGGTGAGGATCGTGTCGAAAACCCCCTTCAGCCGCTTGCGGTCCAAGGTGAAGGACATGGGAATGTCGCGGGGCGTTTCATGCAGGATCTGGAGGTTTCGAGCGTAGGAGACCAGGTGCATGAACGCGCGCACGGCCTGTTCCGGCTTGGTGTAGCTGGGAATGCCGGCCTTGTTGAACAGTTGCATCCCTTCGGCGACGGAACTGCCGCCCATCCACGCGGCAAGGACCGGCTTGTGTCCCTTGGCGGCCACCTGGCCGACGGCGGCGGCGGTGCCGGTCGGATCGGTCATGGCCTGGGGCGTGAGAATGACCAGGACCGCGTCGACGCCAGGATCTTGCATCACCACCTCCAGGGCCTTGGAATAGCGTTCGGGAGGCGCGTCGCCGAGCACGTCGACGGGGTTGTTGTGCGACCAGAAGGGTGGGAGGTGCTCGTTGAGCTTGTGGATCGTCTCTTCCGAGAGAACGCCGAGCTTGCCGTCGCGGGCGATCAGGGCATCGGTCGTCATGACGCCCGGCCCGCCCGCATTGGTAATAATCGCCAGGCGGTCGCCGCGCGGCGGTTGCTGGCGTGCGAGGAGTTCGGCACAGTCGAACATGTCCTCGACCTGGAAGATCCGTTCGATGCCGGCCCGCTGGAAAGCGGCTTCGTATACGGCATCCACGCCGGCCATCGCCCCGGTGTGCGAAGCCGCGGCCTGGGCCGACTCGGCGAACCGGCCGGCCTTGTACGCGACGATCGGCTTGGTCCGGGAGAAGGCACGCGCGGCCGACATGAACTCGCGGGCCTCGTTGATCGACTCGATATAGAGGATGATCGACTGGGTCTCGGTCGCCGAGCCGAAATAATCGATCAGATCGCCCATACTCACGTCCAGCATGTTTCCCACGGAGACGAAGTAGGAGAAACCGATCCCCTCGTCAATCGCCCAGTCGAGCACCGAGGTGCACAGTGCGCCGGACTGGGAGATGAAGCCGATGTGGCCTTTTTTCGGCGTGGAGGCCGCGAAGCTGGCGTTCAGGGAGATGCCGGGCACGATGATTCCCAGGCAATTCGGCCCGAGGATCCGCATATCGTCGAACTTCTTCTGCTCCTCGATGACCTGCTGCTCGAGTTTGCGGCCTTCCTCGCCAATCTCCCGGAAACCGGCCGAGATGATCACGATGCCGCGCGTGCCGACCTCGCCCAACGACCGCACCAAGGGCGGAACACTGGCTGCCGGAGTGCAGACCACTGCCAGATCGGGGGCGTGGGGGAGACTGAAGACATCCTTGTACGCTTGGATTCCTTGAACCGATTCCCGCTTGGGATTGATCGGATAGACGACGCCCCGAAAACCGGAACCGATGAGGTTCCGAAGGACGGTGTAGCCGACGCTGGTCGGCGTATCGCTCGCCCCAATGACGGCAACTCGGTGAGGGTCGAAAATCTTGTCGAGGTTCAGAATACTCACAATACGCTCCTGCCTAGGGAGGGGGGACGTCGTCTGAAAATCCAAGCGGACCAGAACGCGGGTGGTTAAAAGGGGGCAATATAGTATGTCGTCGAAGACAGGGGAAGGATTAAGGAATGCGGCATTGCGCCTGCTTGTGGGGACTCTGTCGATTGCAGGAAAATTCCGGTAGGGAATACTTAAGCGTACAGCCTCAGTATAAGCTTGCCCATCCCGCCCACCTGGAATGGCGGTCTTGGGAGAATGACCAAGTAACTATCAAAAAAGGTGGGTGCAATGCACAAAATTGGTGGGATGCAGGTCACACCTTTGCGCGGGCGGGGGGAGCAGTACAATAGGGCTTTTCCGAAGAGCGGAGGTGCATGGAAGGTGGTCCGGCTGGCCGGTGCGGCGGGTTACCATCACTCCGAGCAGGGGCGCTGTCGCGGCCGTCTGGCCAGCAGCCATGTCGGCGATTGATGGATGGCAGCGGAAGCTTCCTTCCCTTGAACTCTTGGGGATCCATGAATAGCAATATCGACGACGACCGCGACTTGGTGCGACTGGCGCGCAAGGGCGATTTCACGGCCTTTGAATCGCTGGTGGCCAAGTACGAACGGCGTGTGCTCGGCCTGGCGTTTCGGATTCTCGGCCGGCGTCACGACGCGGAGGAAGTCGTTCAGCAGACGTTCCTCAGTCTGGTG
>JABWBD010000427.1 GCA_013360685.1 Pirellulales bacterium | reverse complement strand
CGCCGCCAGCGACTGCCGGCGACGGGCCCTTGGGATACCTGCGCTTACGTCAGGCTCTGCTGATACCCGTTGATCGTTCGCTCAAACTAACAAAACGCTCGACTGACCTTCAATGCGATTTTCCGGCCACCCCCCGATCTCCGTTGTGGCCGACAGCGCCATTGCCGTTGGGCATGCTCGCACAGCGCGATCGACAGGCGCACGTTGCTCCGGTCGGGCACTCGGCGTGGGTCTCGTCGGTCGGCTGCGGCGTTTCGCCGCCGTACTGACTCTGCAGCGAGGCGTCGGCTTCGCGCAGGAGGGACTCGATCCAGACCTCTTCGATCAGGTCTCGCATGCGGCCCGACACGTAGAGCATGAGGTACATCACGCCGCAGTTCCGGCACCGCTCGGCGCAGTCCTGCACCTTTTTGCGGCGGCGGGCCTCGTAGTCGGGCCGCTTGCCCAGGGCGATCGCGTTGACCGAGCCCCGGCTCACGCCCATCTGCCGGGCGATCTCGCGCTGGCTGAGGTTTCCTTCGGCCAAGAGTTGTTTGATGGTTCGGACCACGTCGGGGGCAAGCATGGCAGTTACTCCTTGGAAAGTGAGTTTTGGCAGGGGACCAACAAAGAAGGGCCCGCCGCCGGAATCGCGCCGGCGACGGGCCCTTGGGATACCTGCGCTTAGGTCAGGCTCTGCTGATACCCATGAAACAATGTACAGTATACGGCAAGGCCTCGGCGGTTGCAAGCGGCATTTCCGGCCACCCCACCACTTGCGGGGTACGTTGAGGCGAGGCGGTTCGCTTGGGCCGCCTACTGCTTGATCGCCTGCAGCTCGGGGCTGAAGAACCCGAGGGCATAAGGCGGCAGTGGGACAAGCATCACCCGACGACAATCCATTGGCTCGCCACGCCGGGGCAGCCGGTCGGCCGGATTCTCCTCACACGGCAATCCTCTTGCCCCGGCGGATGCACCCGACGACCAAGAGGACTCGGAGGACTCGATGCCCTTGTGGCTCGTGCCGGCTGGCAGGACAGCTCACGATCGACTGCGACCCGCTGCCGTTTGTCCAGGGAGCGATCAGGGACTGCTCGGAAAACGGCAAGCGGTATGACTTCGCCGTGTTCGATGGCTGCCCAGGCTCGTGCCAGGAAGATGCCATACAGTGCCGGCAGGCGTACATCTTCGAGCCCGATCGCCGGCAGTGGAGGCCCTGGGTGCCGGACCTTTATGTCCGGGAGGTGGAGATCCTCGACGAGCACTCCGGAAGGTTCATCATGGGCTATGCGCCTGTGCACCCACCACGAGTTAATCGAAGTGGGCAACCGGATCGTGCTGACGTTCCGCTCCGGCAGCGCGATCCGCACGAACGACTGCGAGAACATACGGATCGAGGACGTGACCTTCCTGGTTGCCGCGCACCCGGAGTCCATCCACGCCTACCGCGCTGACGAGCGCCGAGACCGTGCTGATACCAAGCAGACTCGGCGTGCCCACCGCCGGTCCGCCAAGCAGACTACCCGCTATAGCCGCAACACATCGTCCGTGATTCTGCTCCGCGCTCCCCAAGCGCTACCGCCTGTCAAAGGAATACGCCCACCTGCGGCCGGTCGCCGCGCGTATACGCCGTCCTCGGCTCGACGCGCCCGATCACGTTGGGCAGCCAGTAGGCCCGCACCCCTCACGTCTGCAACACCGCCGTGAGGTTCGCGCTCGTGGGCAGGATCGCCCAAAGGTGCCCCCGCTCCACCGCATGAATTGCCTCCTCAAGCCTCGCCACCTCGTTCTTCGTCGTCCCCGACTGCGCCAGATCGCTATGCCACCACAGACACACCCGCCCCTGCCTGCCAAGCTCCGGCAGCGCCTCCAGCCAGTCCGGCCGCACGCTCCCCAAAATCAGTGTGTCCTACCGCTCCGGCAGCCGCCCTAGGCTTGTATGCAGTCCGTGGATCTCCGCCAGGTGCGATGCCCCCGTCGCCACGCCCGGATAGTCGGGCACCGCCAGCCAGATCTCCCACGGCTTGCGGCCCCGGCTCACTCTCCGCACGACCTTCATCAGTGCCGGCTTCGCCGCATGATACGTGCGGATCACTTCCGCCCGTCGTCGCCCGGCCTCGCCCCGCCACGGCTCTTCCTTCGCCCGCCCCACCGCCGCCGCCCACGCTTCCGCCGTGGCATCGTGCGCCAAGGCGATTCCCGCCGTGTTTCCGATCAACTCCGGCAGGTTCCCCAGCGCCGTATAGACCAGCGCGCAGCCGTGCCACATCGCTTCCACCGCCACCCGGCAATACGACTCCGACAAGTACGTCGGGTGCACCACCGCCGCCCGGTCGTAGTACGGCCCCATCTCGTCCGTCCGTCTCGCCGGGCTCTTGCTGTCGTAGTCCAGCACGGTCGGCCGCAGCGCCTCGAGGATCTCCTGGCGATGCTTCTCTTTTCCCACCGCCAGCACCAGGTCTCTTTCCCGCGGCCGCGGCTCCGGCCAATCGCAGGTGGGATTACAGACGACGGGAGAAAGAAGAAGGGACGTCACTGATTAGTCGTGGCCAGTTTCACCGAAATCAGTGATGTCCCTTTTGTCCGTCCCCCTTTTGTCCGTCCGGTCCCGCCACCGGAGCAGTCAAAATCCGAGTCCCCGTCAGCTGATCACTCGGATGAGTTTCTTGACCCTACGCGCTTTACCGGCTGAACGACTGTTCCATTCATCAAAACGAACACACGAAAGTCATTTGGACACCCAGTTTCTCCGCCGACACGTACATGCCATTCGTAGCATACTTCCCAGCACCACTTCTTTCCACCCAGTGGCATCAGCCCAACGCTGCCGAGAAACCTCTCAAGTAATGGGTCACTGTCTTCTTTCAACGTCGCATGTAGAGTCGCCTCGGCAAGGATCATGGCTTTCCTGGCGGATAGCGGTGGATTTGGCTCCTCTTCGGCCCAATCAGGAGATGCATCTCGCATTTCAGGCGTAATCGTCAGCGAATACTGAGCACGATCGGGCGGATAACAATAGTAAGTCGCCCCCACGGGATCCAGGAATGGACTCGTTTGGAGAGCGGCTTCAGGACTCGCACAAACCATGGTCCACATGGTGAAAATTAGGGTTGGATACATTCGAGGCTCCTTTCCGTCTGTTGGATATGGCTTAGTCCCAAATACAATCTCGGCGGCACAACCCCATGCGACGACTCTTGCCGCAGTCGCACGTATGTTCTGGAGCATGTGAAACCGAACTCTGCAGCTTCGCGCACCCTTGTCCCGGGAGACCCCTTATTCTTTCCTAGGATACGCGTCGGCACTCGCGAAACGCTCGTCGCAGCAACACTTCCAGTACACCGAAAAATGACGGTGCGCAGTGGCCTTGGATTCATCCCACCATGTGGGCTTGTCTTTGGTTGACAAGACACGGCCCGCACGAGTCCCACAGCTGCCGATTGGACCATGCGTCTTGTACCTGCCCCATGATGGGTCTGCTTCTATGTCTAGTGTGGGTGACTTCGGAAAGAAGCCCACCTTGGTTACTTGGCTATAGATTCCGCACGTACCATCCGTAACTTGGCGAAAATTCGCTTCGTCAAAAATGGACCGACCGGCTTTCACCGGCCATGCCTCCCAATACCAGTAATCAGGAGCCAGCGGGGAGCCCTTCGGACAGTCTTGACAGTCCCGGATCTTGCAGCGGACGTTCACCTTCTGAACAATGTAGCCGGCCTCAGATCGAACCGAAGAACGTGCGGAATACATCCACAGCGCGCCTGCGACCTGGCCGCACTTAGTGTTCAATTGTTCTTGCATCCCGACGATGTCGACGCTCCGAATGGCGTCGGTCCCAGAGGCGTCGGTCTTGCCTGTTGGTTCATTCCCACAGTACGCATAGAGATTGATGTCTGTTCCGACGGGATCCCTGCCAACGAAACGGCCAAGAATGGGCGCCAAGTAGCGGTTCCGGTAGCAGTATAGTCCACTTTCCGTATCCGACTCGCGGCCCGTATAGAGGTGGCTGACTGCGTAGTCGGAAGTGGATCGCGTATTGCTCCAGGCGCTGTCGCAGACCGTCGTCTCGGCGTAGGGGGCATAGAGGTACCGCTCCAGCGCATCGCCATTCGTGTCCACCAAGCAGGTGACGTTGTAATTTGCGTCGCCGAGGTAGTAGATCCGCTCGTCGTCGCACAAACCATTGGCGTCCGCGTTCTCGTCCCGCAACACCGGTGCGTCGATGTAGCGCGCCGACCAGACGTACTGGTATTTCGGCTGGAGGCTTTCGGGCTGATCGCTCTCAGTCGTCGTGTCCCGAATCTCAAGGATCTGCCACGCCGAGTTGTAGTAGAAGTGTTCGTAGCGGTCGATGCCGTTGGGGCTTTCCGGGCTCTGGCTGTCGATGTGCTTCTTGATGCGACGGTTCTGGCCGTCGTACTCGTACTTCCCGACGACCGTTTGCGCGTCCTTTACCTCCACCAAACGATTCCAAGCATCGTACTTCACCGTCAGGCCGTTCGCCGGGCTCGAAGGCTTGGGAACTGTCGTCATGTTCCCAGCACGATCATGAACGGGCGTGGCCCAGGAACTTGGCGACGTGATCTCGTTGGCCTTGTTGTGGCCGCGCGTCTGGTTCAAGTCGGTGCTGCCCGAGGTCTTCTGGACATAACCGCTCCAGTTGCCCGTCATGTCCAGCGTCCAGTCCTCCTCGCGAACCGGCGTGCCCGAGATGGCGGTCTTCTGCGCGTTCAGGTCGCCGCGGTCGAACGTTTTCAACTGGTTCATGCCGTCATAGCCATAGAACTCGTCTTTGCCGCTAGCCGTCGTGTTCTCTCGATACAGCCGGTTCGATGCGCGGTCGTACCCGTACGTGTACCGGTCCCGATCCACGCCGGCGCCGTAGTCCCGCCACAAGTGGTCCACCAGGCGGCCGAACCGGTCAAACCCGGCGTACTCGCCCGCCGTGCCGGAGTCGTAATCGAGCTTCACCTGGGGCTCTGGGTAATCCTCAACCACCATCGTGCCCAAGCCCAAGTACATGTACTCGGCGACGCTGCTCCCGGGGTTGCCCGCATTGTCGTCATTGATCGCCGCCAGGCGGTTCAGTGCGTCGTTCATCTCGCCGGAACTGCCGTACGTGAAATGTACCAGCCTGCCGTTCGGGTAGCGGATCGACGTGGCCCGCAGGCTCTTGGTGAACACGCCCGCCGAGGCGCTGGTGTCGTAATTGTAGCCGACGTATAAGGTGTTGGCGTCCTTGGCCCCGGAATGCTCCTGGTACTCCTTGCTGGGCTGGCCGGTTTCATTGTACTCGAACACGACCTCGTTGACCACACTGCCGCTGCCAACGGCGGGGCTGTCGTAGGTGGTGGTTTTCTCGACCAGCCCGCGGACATCGTAGGTCGTGCTAATCCGCAGGGCGGCGTTGTCGATCCCGGTGCCTACGGTCGTCACCCGGTCGTGGATCAGCCGCCCCAGCCGGTCGAAGTCGTGGGCGTGGACTGTGCCGTTCTGGTCCTTCTTCTCGATCCGCTCACCCTGGCGATTGTAGCGGAACTCCACCCGATCGTAAACGCCGTCTTGCCCGTTGCCGAGGGGGTCGGCCGTGTCGTCGGAGTCCGGGTAAATCTCGGCCCGCAGCAGGTCGCTTCGGGCAATCCCGGAATCCGAGAGCGTCGTGCCGAAGACATACCGGGTCGTCTGGTCGCCGGCGGTCGGGTTCTTGGCTGTCAATGTAGCAAGCTGCCCGTCGGCGTTGTAGGTAATCTCGACGGTCACGTCCTCGTCCTGGTGATCGGCATTCACGACGCCGTCCTGGTAGTTCTGGACCGTCTTGACGGTCCGCCCCAAGGCATCAAAGAACTGCCGGTTTTCGCGACCAGCCGCGTCGACGGTCTTGTACGCCTGTCCGGCGGAGTTGTACTCGGTCGAGGTGACCAGAACGTCGTCGGAGCGTGGCGGGGCCGTGGACGGCCACGTCAGGGCCGTGCCGCCGTTGGTGCCGTAGTTGGCCGTGGCGATCGAGCGGCCGATCCCGTCGTACCACATAGCCTCGTAGCTCACCCGCGCCCTCGGCTGCGCATCGGACTGGGAGGTCAGCTCGCCCGTGCCGGTGGCATTATGGAGCCGTTTCCGCGTGGTCGTCATGAGCACGTTGCCGGCCACGTCATACGCCTGCTCGGTCTGCTCCATGATCGTGTCGCCCTCGACGTTGGTTGCATCGAGGTAACTGGCCGCCGGCCCGCCCGACGAACTGCTGCTTGAGGAGCTCGACTCGACCGGCTGCTCATCGAGGTCGTAGCCGACGTACTGCTTCACCACGCGGCCCAGGCTGTCGTAGGCCATCTTGGCGAACGCCTGCGAGCCCGGCTGTTGCTGCTTGATTACACTTCCGGCGGCGTCGTACCAGGTGTGGTCCTGAAGGTAATTGCCCACTCCACCGGTCGCCGGATCGACCGCGTACTGCCGCCTTCGGCAGACCCGCCCCAGGTCGTCATAGAATGTCTCCTGTCGGGCGATCAGCACGTCATCCGGGTTCGGATCGCCGTCCGCGTCCACACCATCACCGGCCACGTCGTGGTAGCGTTCCACGCGGATGACCCGGTCCAGGTTGTCGTAGTGGTTCCGCGTGAACGTGACGCGGCCTTGGTCGTCGGCCTCCGCGATCACGTACTGCTGCCGGTTCCGCCAGTCGTAGAGGTACTCGGTCACGCGGGTCTCCACCGCGTCGACGTACTGGATCGCAGCAGT
>JABWBD010000426.1 GCA_013360685.1 Pirellulales bacterium | reverse complement strand
TAGTTGCTGAAACTGGCCATGGTGTCGTCGCGGCCGTAGGTCCAAACCTCCGTGCCCAACCCGCCCGGTTGCCCCTCCATATCGACCATGGCCGAGACGGTGAAAGCCGAGGGCTCGGAGGCGGGCGAGTATTTGCCGGCGTCGTCGGCGTTGTTGCCCGCCGCCACCGACACGAAGATTCCCGCCGCCACCAGCCGCGCCACAGCGTCGTTGACGGCCTGGTTCTTGGACCCCACCAGGCTCACGTTGGCAACTTCAATGTCGTTGCTTGGATCGGGATCCGCGCGCGTCGCCGCCACCCAGTCCATGCCGGCGATCGCCTGGGACGAGCTGCCGTAACCGTTGTCTTCCAGGACCTTCACGGCCCACAAGCGGACCCCGGGGGCCACGCCGACGCTGACGATATCGTTGTCGACGGCACCGACGATTCCCGCCACGTGCGTGCCGTGGCCATTGCCGTCGTTGTACGCGGATGCGTCATAGACATAACCACCGCTGGCGTTGACATAGACTCCACCGGCGATATTGTCCAGCAAGTCGGGATGATCGATGTCGATGCCCGTGTCAAGAATGGCCACGTCGACGGTGCTGTAGGGGTCAACCGCCGGGTCGGCGTAGTATAGCCGGTCGGGTTGGCCGTCGATGGCGGCCGTTGCATTCAAGTGCGCGCCGATCCGCACGACGTTTCGGAAGGTGATTTGACCGGCTGTGCCGAGAACGCTGTCGTGCTCGACATACTTGACGTGCGGATCCTTCTCCAGCGCGGCAATGGCCGCAGCCGGCAACTGCGCCGAAAACCCCTTCAGGGCGTGTTCGTAAACGTACCCCACGTTCCCCGCCCCGGCCGGCACCAGCGATTTGGCGACGTCCGCCGAGTTGGGGACACTGTCATCGAGCACCACGATCACCGATTCCAGTGGTGAGGGATGGAAGCTGACTGCATCGAAGCCGATGGCGTTCAGAACAAGCCTTGGCTCGAGCACTTCCACCGACAGGCGTTTGTGTTTGTGGGATCGGTACACGTCACTTCCTCCTGTTCTATTGATTGTGTAACTGCCGTGATACAATGAAAACGTGAGGCTTTCGGCGCGCAACAAGAGCGCCGCGGGCCACATTGGGCCGGTGAGGACGGAGGTTCGCGGCCACTGCCTCACCGGCCGTTCTTGTTTGCCGTCTTCTCTTCCGCAGGCACGTCGCAAGTCCGGCGGCAGGGAACTGTCCGCGCGGTCTTGATCATTGAGCTTTTCGCGTTACTCCTTCTTTCGTGTTTAGTGGACCTTACAGCCTTGGTGATCCGCCGAACGCTTCCAGATAACCGCGCCGGTCCTGCCACGTTTTCGCACTGAGCACCTCGATGGATCCTGCGGCGTCGAGTTCCAGGCCCGTGACCACCTGCGTCCAGAGGACGATCCGCCGGTCTTCGCCCTCCATCGGCGTAGGCGTTGGTTGAACCCACACGTTGTCAATATTGCGATCGCGCGTGGCGAGGCGCCGGCCGTCCGAACTGAATGCCATCAGCGATGCCGGCCCGTTGTGTTCCAACGGAGCGCCCAGGGGCCTGCCGGTAAGTAGATCGACGAATCGGGCGATGCCGTCGCCATAGCTTGCCACACAGGTCCTGCCGTCGGGACTGAAAACCACTTCTCTCGGTTCCCGCTGGTTTCGCAAGAGTTCTCCCACGCGCTCCCCCGTCGAGACATCCCACAACCATACGGTTCCGTCTTTGAAACTCGTCATGATCTGCGCGCCGTCGGAACTGAACCCCACCGAGACGAGGGTCCGCGGCGCGTGGCGCATGGGTTCGATGTGGATCTGCTGTGTCGTCGCGTCATAGCGTCTTATGGTTCCATCATCCCAGCCGGTCAGCAGCATCCTTCCATCGCGGCTGAAAACGGCCGCCTTCAGTGAGCTCCCCGCAGTTGCTCCCGATCCTCGGCAAGCCAGCGTTTCCGCATCCCAGCAGTACACGTGCCAAAGTTCGACCCCAAAAAGGCTCTTGCCGTCGGGGGCAAATCGCAGCGCGTCCACCGGAAACGGAAGAGGATCGCACCGGCGGATCGTCGCTGCCGAGGCCGTATTCCAGAGCAGGATTCTGCCATCGGCGCCAGCGGTTGCAAACATCTTGCCGTCGGGACGGAAAGCAGCATCCCGCACGGCCGTCGGGTGTGCGATCGGCTCCCCAATCCGTTTGCCCGTCTCGGCGTCCCAAAGGCGGATCGATTGGTCCCTGCAAGCGGTCAGCAACGTCTTTCCATCGGCGCTGAAGGTGATGACTTCGATGACTGCGGGATGATCCAGCCGGAACCGACCGGCGGGGCCAAGGGGGACCTGCCATAGCCGGGCCGGGCTGTCCGGCGCGCCGGTAAGAAAGGAGCGCCCGCCGGGCCGGAAACGCACTGCCAGTACGGGTCCGGAGTGCAACAGGGGTTGGCCCAGTGGGTTCTGGCTGGCTGTGTCCCAAAGCCGCGCCGTTTGATCGTCGCACCCGGTCAGCAACCGAGCGCCGTCCGGGCCGAAATCGCAGCAGCGCACCGCGCTGCCGTGCCGGAGTAGCCGGCCGAACGGTTGCCCGGTGGCTGCATCCCAAAGCTGCGCTCGATATACCTTCCCGATCAGTGCCTTTCGGCTGGCGGAGTCGAACGTTACCGAGTATGTGGCAGACCCGTCCTCTCCGATGGGCCCGCCGCTCGGCTGGCCGGTCGCCGCGTCCCACAGCCAGAGTCGGTCGTTTTCCGCGGTAAACACCCTGCGTCCGTCAGGGGTAAACCCAAGGATCTCGCCTCCTTGCGAACCTGCCTCGGCCTTCTTCTTTCCCGTCTCCATGTTCCACAACTGGTAGCACGTTGGGGTAGTGACCATCGCCGTCCGGCCGTCGGGGGAGAGTGCCGCGGCGGCGGGAAACGTCTTGTGCGGGTAGGGGAGTCTCTGGCGTGTTGTCGGTTCTTCGTGGTCCCCCAGTTCCAGGATTCCCTCGGCGCAACTCGTTACGAGCAGCCGAGCATCGCTGCTGAAGTAAGGCGGCGCGGCGTTCACTTCTCGCCAGGACGGAGCCGCAAGCGGTCCAGACGTGGGCAGTTTCGCTTGGAATACCGACCCTTCGGAGTCGGCTGCCAGAACTGCGTCGCCGTTGGGGCTGAAGGCGAGCTTGGCAAGGTCCGCATCCCCGGGCCCTTCGAGCATGCTTTGAAGTTGCACGACCTGCCGGCCCCAGCCGGCCAGGTTCTTCCGGATGGCCGCACGGAGCTCCAACGCATCGGCGGGCGCGACTTCCAACGCACGGCCCAGCCAGAGCAGTCCCTGCCCAAGTTCGCCCGCGCCACACAGCGCCAAGCCGCGGTTCAGAGCAAGATTCGTGGAGAGGATCTGCGACTGCCGGCGCGAGTAGTCGGCGGCGGCCCGCTCCTGATCAGCCTCTGCCGCCGCGAGAAGAGCATCTTTCCGCGCGGCCTCGGTGCGGCTGTTTTGCATGAGGATCATGACAGTCGCCACGGCCAGGACGATCAGCAGGATCAGCATCATCACCCCGGAAACCACCATGGACCACACGTGGCGGCGCATCCACTTGGCCATCCTGTCGGTCGCGCGGGGCGCCTTGGCTTGAATCGGCCTGCACGCCACGAATCGGCGCAGGTCATCGGCCAACTCCTGCGCCGTGGCGTAACGCGACTTAGCGTCCGTCGCCATGGCCTTGAGCACGATCGTTTCCAAGTCCTTTGGGATCGAAGGGGCGATCGCACGCGGCTGCCGGTAATCGCCTTCGATGATCTGCTGCATGACTCTGGGCCGATCGTCGTTGCCAAAGGGTTGTTCCAACGTGAGCAACTCGTATAGGGTGACGCCGAGGGAATAAACATCCGTATGGTGGTCCAGAATGCGACGGTTGCCTTCCATCTGCTCGGGGCTCATGTAGCGCAGCGTGCCCAGGAGATCGCCGGTCATGGTCAGCCCCGGATCGTGCTGCGTCATCGCCAGGCCGAAATCGGTGATCCAGAGCTGCCCGTGCGAGTCGATCATCAGGTTCGACGGCTTGACGTCGCGATGGACAACGCCCATCTGATGCGCGTGGTCCATCGCTTCGGCTGCCTGAATGCCCACGCTGGCCACCGCGCGGAAGAACGCGCGGCCCCCGGTGGGGATCGTGCTGGAGACGTCGGGGTGGACGGAGCGTTGCGTGTCTAATACCCTCCGCTCTGCTGGGGGCCGAATGGGCTGCGATTGTCTCTCTTCCGGTAAAGCGTGCGGCGCCGCCACGTTTCCGGCAGGCAAAGGTGACTCGAGATCCCGCTCCCCTAGAGCGACCGGCTCGCACGGTGCTGCATCCGCCGGCTCGATGAACAGCCGCGTTGCCTGACTGAGCGGCTTCTGGCCGGGCTCCTGTTTGGGTTTCGAGTCAGAAAACTCTCGCAGCTCCGCGATCACCTGGGCCAACGTCTGGCCTTCGATGTACTGCATGGCGTAGTAGTGCACGCCGCGGTCGCAACCGACGGCGTGGACGGGCACGATGTTCGTGTGGTGGAGTACGGCGGCGGCCTGGGCCTCGTTCTTGAACCGCTGGAGCTGGCGCGGGTCGAGAACCGCGGCAAACGGCAGGATTTTCAGTGCCACCCGGCGGCGGAGCGAGATCTGCTCTGCCTCGTAGACGACCCCCATGCCGCCGCGCCCGATCTGGCGCAGGATGCGAAAATCGCCCAGCACACCGGGTTCCAGTTCCGCGGTCGCCGGGCGAGCCGGCCGAGCGCAGCTCGACCCGTCCGCCGCGCGTGAGCGCCCCAGCTCGACCATGGCTTCCAGCGTAGGCAACAACTGCCGCAGCGAGTCGGCGCACTCCGGATGCTCTCGCGGATAGTGCTCCAGATCCACGGATTCACCGGCCTGAAGTCTGCCGGCCAACTCGTCAAATAGATCGACCAGCGTCTGGTTCGTCTCGCTGACGTGCGAAATCCCGCGATCTTCGGCTGACATATCGAGCGCTTCCTGCTGAGGAAAACGGGGGTAACCCGACTCGTCGATAGAACCGCAGAGGGCGCAGAGATCGCGGAGAGAACATGGAGGTTATGGGACGGACAAGAAATCGCAGAAAGTGCCCTTACGCGACCACCTTCTCCACATCCTCTGCGTTCTCAGGGGGTGAGAAATCCGGGATAGGTGCCTCGCAGTTGTCTTGATGGATTGGGGAAATGGTTGTGTGACTAAGGCGCCAAACGTCGATGTACGCGCTGAATCGCCCGGAAATGGCGCGACTTGACGGCCGCCGGGGTGATCCCCAAGACCGCGGAAATCTGCTCGGTGGTTAGCTGCTCCAGGTAC
The DNA here is from genome assembly GCA_013360685.1 of Pirellulales bacterium. GTDB lineage: Bacteria > Planctomycetota > Planctomycetia > Pirellulales > Thermoguttaceae > JABWBD01. The sequence goes on along the minus strand of JABWBD010000426.1, from coordinate 1,407 downwards.
TTGAGCACCAAGATTTCCCGGTCCTTGGGATCCAATTCGTCCATGGCCGCCTGGACCCGCTCGAGCATCTCCCGCCGCGCCAGCCGGGCGATCGGGCTATCTGGGCGTGCGAGAAGCTGGTCGGCGACAAGCCTCGCCGACTCATCGGCGAGCACCGCTTCCCAGTCCTCTTCACGGGCCACGCTTCGCTTCTGACGGTAGATGTGCTCGCGGTGCAAGCGGATCAGGCAGTCCCAGGTCAATTGCCTCAACCAGGGATAGAAGGGCATCGGGCGGTGTTCCAGGTAGTCGGGCAACCGCACGGCGGCCTCCGTCAAAGCCTCTTGGATCACATCCGAAGGATCAAGCCGGGCAGCCAGGCGGCGGTCCATCCGGACGGCCACCATGCGACGCAGCCGGCCTCGATGCCGCACCAAGAGGTTTTCCCTTGCCGCGACATCCCCCGTGCGGGCTCGCTCGACCAGCGCGTCGGTGTCCGTCTCATTACGGATCATCAGGACTCCCCCTATCCCTAGTCCTGCCAAACGGCCGAAAAGGTTTCCAAGATTCGGGCGAGAATCTTGAAAAAAGTTTCGAGACCAGACGATTCTGCGCCAAAACGGGCACTCGCCTTCCTCCCGAGAGAAAAGGCAGCCATCACACCCCGACGTCACGTGCCGGACGTCTCAAACCAGGAAGCCAGCAAGCGGCCCGAAGGATCGACTGATCATACCGTATTGCAGAACCAAATCGATAACCCGAAATACGTAATTTTGCGAAAATTTATCAGCCACAAGAAGACCATGCTCCTCCGCCTTAGCTTAGAAGCCCTAACAAAACCGTCCCAGGAGACCTTCGGTCGGCGGTTTCGGCGGGGTCAGAGACCCGCGCCGAGCGGTGAAGACCATGCTCCTTCGCTTTCGTAGAATGCCAGACTGTCCCATGAATTCGGCTTACCCGGCTGCCCCGTCCCCAGCACCAGGCAGGAACGAATCTGTAGACGGGTATGCCCGTGTGCAGTTCTGATACTTCGAGTACGCGGCGATCCGCAACATCGCTCGCGCGAACGCGTCGGGCGAAGCGGTCCGGGCAGCGATGCGGTCGGCGCGGAACCGCCGCTGCCGGAGCCGCCGCGGGGAAAACTCGAACAGCGCTCGGAAGAGCGCATGCGGTGGAAGGTTGGCCGCGTCACGCCGCCTTGCCGAAGCGCTTTGAGGGCGCTGCCTCTCCGCCCGCCACCCCGAAATTCAACTTGGCCTCGCGCACGCGCCTAGACCGCTCCCCGCGCCACGCGCGGCCCGTTGGGCACTGCGGTTAAACAACCTTTACAGCTTCTTTTCCGCAGGTTGCGTTTGCATTTTCTCCGAATTTCCGCGGGGTCGCAAGTCAAGCATCATAGCAATTCATAGCAAGGGAGTTCGGCTTCAA
>JABWBD010000425.1 GCA_013360685.1 Pirellulales bacterium | reverse complement strand
CGACGTGCGATTGCCGGAGGCATTGACTGCCAAACCGGCGAGGGCGTTTTCGACCGTGGGCAGCGATGCGGCCCGCGAGATCCCCGTGCAGATCGACCCCTCGGAGGGCGTTGCCAACGCGCGGCTCACGCTGGTCGTTCCGCAGCCGGTCCGCAAGGGCCAGGTGGCTCGCATCGTGGTTTACCTGGGGCTGCCGGCGCCCCCGGCGCCGTTGCCGGAGAGCGTCGCCACGAACGACGGTCCGAAAGGCATGAAGTGGATCGAGAACGACAAGGTGCGCTTGCTCTTGGGACCGGAAGGAGGCCACGTCTATCGCTGGGAGGTGAAGGCGCGCGAGAACCGCGACCTGACGATGCCGGGCGAGAGCGGCTGGGCAGGCTTCTCCGACATCCACAGCCATCGCAGTGTGGAGCACAGGATTGAGTGTCTTGCGCGCGGGCCGGCCCTGGTCCGCTATCGTTTGTCGGCTTCGGATGGATTGGCGAAAACGGTGAGCCTCTTTGCGGGCTGCTCGTGGATGGAAGTCGTGCTCGACGATCCGGCGACGCACTACTGGGAGTTCGACGACCCGAGGAATTTTGCGGCCGACGGTCCCACGCCCGGCAATTACCTCTTCTCCGACGGCAGCGGCGGCGCGGTGGCGAAGCAGGCCGACGGTGTGGCGGGGCAGGTGGAACGGCCCGGCACGTATTGGGGCGTCAAGTTCAACGAGGATCGTCTGGCGTTGGGGATGGCCACTCCGGAGGTTGCCGCGTTGCACCACGTGGCGCCCGGGGCGGGCGCCGGCGGCGTGGGCATCGAGGCATCTGGACCGGTGGGGCATTTCGTAACGTTTGCCGGCGTGCTGGAAGCGGAGCCCGCGGAGACGATGAACGGACTCTGCCGCACGCTCGATTTCCGCAAGCAGCCGGAAGTCGTGCTGTACGCGACTGAACCGAGGCAGTGATTCGCCATGAAAGCGTTGATTCTTGTGGACCTACAAAATGACTTCTGCCCGGGCGGGGCGCTGCCGGTCCCCGGCGGGCACGAGGTGGTGCCAATTGCCAACCGCCTCATGCCGCATTTCGACCTGGTAGCGGCCACACAGGACTGGCATTCACGCGACCACGGCAGTTTCGCGGTGAACCACTGGGAGAAGCAGATCGGCGACGTGATCGAGCTGGAAGGGCTGGAGCAGATCCTTTGGCCGGTCCATTGCGTCCAGGACACGGCCGGCGCGGAACTCCACCCGCAGCTCGACCGCAGCCGGATCGACTACCTCGTCCAGAAAGGGACCGATCGCACGATCGACAGCTACAGCGGTTTTTTCGACAACGGCCGCCGCAAGTCGACGGGACTGGGGGAATACCTCAAGCGGCAAGGGGTCAGGGACGTGTACGTCTGCGGGCTGGCCACGGATTACTGTGTGAAGTTCACCGCGTTGGACGCGGCCGATCTGGGCTTTCGCACCTGGCTTGTCCGCGACGCCTGCCGCGGGATCGACCAGCAGTCGGGCGACATCGAGCGGGCGATCGCGGCCATGGAGGCAAAGGGAGTCCAGGTGGTGGAGTCTGGGGAAGTGATCCAAGCATGACCGCCTGGCGGGGTTTTGCGACAATCTTGGAGCGCTGAAAAAAGAAGTCGGACGAGACGATGGGATAGAAGTGGAAGAGCGGCTTGGAGTTATGACTTGGGTGCGGCGTGATCTGGTTCAAGCAGTCTACCAACCTGGTTGTCTCGGTGGCCCTGACCGGACGTTGTCTCAAGGGCTGCCCTTTCTGCTATGCTACCTCGATTCCCGCGTTGCGGCGTGGGCTCACCGGCGCGAAGCCGAAGTGAGTCGGCGCGCGGACGGACGAGCAGCGGCGCCCGATTTGTCGGATCGCTTTCGGGGCAATAGACTGGAAGTAGTGCTTGACATCAAGGTAGCGAATGACAGCGGTTTCGTATTTCCCATAGACAGTACCAGCACGAACGTCGTTGTTTCCCCCGTGGCCGCCGACGCCCAGGCGGTGAAGTGGGATTCAGGTGCTATCGAAGGGAGGCTGTAGGATGAACGTTACGGAAATCGAGGAGATCGTCGGCATTGTGCGGCGAGTCGAGTTCTGGCCGGAAGCCGCGCGGATCATCTTGGCCCGGCGGATTCTGCAGACCCTCGAGCGGCCCCGCACATCGCAACTTCCACCGGTGCCCCGTGGGCCCACCGCCGCGGAGATCGCGGGATGGTTCAAGACCGACAAGCCCGCGCCCGACGATGCTACCGTTAAGGGATGGATTGACCAGTACCGCATGGAGAAGTACGGCAAGTGAACGTCCTTCTTAACCTGAATGTGGTGTTGGATGTATTGCTGATCCGGCAGCGGCGACGATTCAAACGTCGTGTCGCCCCACTCCCTCGATCGCTCCAGAATCCGTGAAAATCAAATTTCGCACGGTATCGTTTCTCCGGCTTCCGAAAATTTTTCTCGCTCTAAGTTGGCTCTGCGCAACAACTTTCAGGTGGCCCAAAAAAATGTGCTTGAAGATTTGCGCCGCACGCTCTAGGTTGGGACTCATGAAAATCATCCTCACTCAAACACCGGCCAACCAAGGAAAAATCGACCAGGTTCGAGCGGCACTGGACCGCATGTTCCAGGAGACGCTCCGGCGAGGATTCTATGGCACGGTGGGCGTCGAAGTGACTGTGAACGACGGCACCATCCTGCAGATCCGGCAGACGGTGGGCCGCGTCCAGCGGTGAAAGCGGCGACGGAGGAGTGAGGGAACGATAAGAGACCGTTCCAGAACCGAAACGGGGTTTGCCCCGGCCCGGAGACTCGGAATTTCCGGTCGGTTGGGAAATCGGCACTAAAAAGATTCGCGGCCTGAAACGGCCGCACGAAGGTCGGGTATCCGAAAAGCCTGCGCGTGCAGGTATTCAGACGAGCCCGCCAAGGACCCCTTTGGGGTCCCTGGCGGGCTTTTTTTGTTGCCAGGAGGAAAACCATGGAGCGAACGCTACGAGAGTTTGTCGACTCGCGAGGAGTCGAGGTGCGCGTGGAACGGGAGGCCGGGATCATCCGCGGGGTGAAGATCCTGGGGTTGCGGTCCCGCAACGGCCGCAGCTACCTGCCGGAGGCGCTGGCCAAGGCGGCCGGCCTCTACGAAGGGGCCAAGGTGAACGTCAACCATCCCAAGGGCGATCCCACCGGCCCGCGCGACTACCAGGACCGCATCGGCGTGATCCGCGACGTTGCGGTCCGGACTGAAGGCCTCTTTGCCGACTTCCACTTCAACCCCAAGCACACCCTGGCCGAGCAACTCGCCTGGGACGCGGAACACGCGCCGGAGAACGTCGGCTTCTCGCACAACGTCCAGGCCCGGCTGGCGCGCCGCGGCGACGAGACCGTGGTGGAAGAAATCCTTCGCGTCGAAAGCGTCGACCTGGTGGCCGATCCGGCGACCACGCGCGGCTTGTTCGAGGCATCGGGCGAAACGGACGACGCGGCGGACCTCGCTCTGTCCACGCTGACGGTCGAGCAACTCAGAGAGCACCGACCCGACCTCGTCGAGCAACTGATTGCGGAAGCCGCGGCCGGGCGAGCCGAGGAGCTTCAGCGGCTCCGCGCCGAACTGGAACAGCTCCGCACCGCCGAGGCCTTGCGGCAGAAGCAAGAGACGGTGCGGCAGCTCTTGCGCGAGTTCGATCTGCCCGACCCGGCGACGGGCGGCGATTGGGCGAAGACCGCGGTGAGCGCGCGGTTCCTCGAGCAGCTCCTGGCCTCGCCGGACGAGCCTTCGATGCGCGAACTCGTCCAAGAACGAGCCGCCCTGATCCGCGCCTCGCAACGCGGCCGCCAGGCAGCAAACCCTGCTGGTCCGCTGTCCCGCGACCAGCACGAGGTCTACGCCCCCAGCGACGTGGATGCCAAAGCATTCGCGGAAGGGATCACGTGACGAGGCCCCGGGGGACGAATGACGAATGACTAATGACGAATGACTAATGACAACCCTTTTTCAGGAGCGATGCAATGACCGACAAGATGCGTTGGCGTTACGGCGATACGAACCCGGTGGTCGCCGCCGTGGATGCCGAGACGGTGATCGAGATCGGCGACCTGGTCTACCAGGACGTCGATGACGCCAAGCCCGCGGCCCTCCTGCCCGACCAGGGTAGCGAGGCTGCCAACCAGGACGCGCTGGCGTTCAACTTCCTCGGCGTCGCTATGCAGCGGAGCCGGGCGGGCGTGGCCGATTCGATCCGGGTGGCCACCACCGGCGTGTTCGAGTTCGACTGCCCCAGCGGCACGTTCGAACTGGGCGACCTGGTGGGCGCCGATGAGAACCAGGCCGGGACCGCGCTGTTGAACCAGCAGGTCGCCGAGGTCGCGGCAGCCCGCTATGCCATCGGCCGCGTGGCCAGGCGCGTGCCGGCCGCGGCGACGACCGTGCTGGTCGATGTGCGATCGACCGTGATGACCGGCGGCGTCCAAGGCGGCAGCCCCAGCGGCGTCTGATCGAGACGGAAGGGAGACCGGAAACCGAGAACCCCCAAGTCCGAAACCAATGCAAAGGCCCAAACAACCCAATGACCGAAACCTCGGAGTTTCGCGTTTTGAAATGCCCTTGTTCGATTGGTTTCGGATTGGTGGTTCGGATCTGAAATCCCCACCCACCCCTGTAAAGGTCCTAAAGTTTCGCGAATTCGTCGTCTAACCGCAGTGCCCAGCGGGCCGCGCGTGCGGCGAAGGGCGACGCGGCTATCGGTCACAACGCGCGGCCCGCTGGGCACGGCGGTTGAACGACCTTTGCAAGGGCGAATTTCCCACCCCACAACGGATTCAACTTACCAACGATTTCCCTATTGAAAGGACCATTTCCGTGAGAACCATCAAGTACCGTGAACTTCGCCGGCGCTACGAACTCGACGGGCCGGAGAAGACCGTGAAGCACCTCTGTGAGGCGTTGGCCGAGGGCCATCTGAAGCCGGAGGATTTCAGTCTCCGCGATCTGGCCGAGGGGCTCGTGCCCGACGGCCACCTGTGGGTCCGCATGCTCGACCCGCGGAACTCCAGCGGGGTGAGCGTGCTGGAGGCCGGAGAGGGCGTCGACGTGACGGCGTTTCTCAGCCTCACCGGGCAGATCGTCTACTCGAAGATCCTGGAGGCGTATCAGCAGGAAGCGTTCGTCGTCTCGAAGCTCGTCGATACGGTCCCCACGCGACTCGACGGCGAGCGGATCCCGGGGATCGGCCCGATCAAGGACGAGGTGACCGAGGTGCATCCCGGCATGCCCTACCCGCACGTCGGCTTCGGCGAAGACTACATCGAAACGCCCCTGACCAGCAAGCACGGCCTGATCGTGCCGGTGACCAAGGAGGCGATTTTCTTCGACCGCACCAACCTGGTCCTCAGCCGGGCGGCCGAGGTGGGCGAGGTGCTCGGCTTGAACAAGGAGAAGCGGCTCATCGACGTGGTGATCGGCGCGACCAACAACTACAAGTGGAAGGGGACGTCGTACAACACCTACTATGCCGAAGGTGACGGCGGCCAGTGGGTCAACGCGCTGGAGGCGAACGAGCTGGTCGACTGGACCGACGTCGACGCCGCCGAGCAGCTCTTCGCCGAGATCCTCGATCCCAACACGGGCGAGCCGGTCCTCGTTCGGCCGACCACGGTGCTGGTCATGCCGGCCTATCGCCACGCGGCGAACCGGGTGTTCCGCGCGACCGAGATCGCGTACACGGATGCCGGCTCGGCGACCACCACGACCGCGGCCAACCCGCTTGCCGGCTACCGGCTCGTCGACAGCCGCCTGGTTTACCGGCGCGTGATCGCGTCGGGAGTGAGCGCGGAGGCAGCCAGGCAGTGGTGGTTCCTGGGCGATTTCCGGCGGGCCTTTGCCTACATGGAGAACTGGCCGATCACCGTCACCCAGTCGCCGACGACGAGCGAAGCCGACTTCAACCAGGACGTGCTGGTCCGCTTCAAGGCGAGCGAGCGGGGCGCCGCGGCCGTGCTCAACCCGCGCTACGTCGTCAAGTGTACCGGGGCCTGACGCCCAGGAGATCTTGGAAATGAGATCGTCGAGGCCCTAACAGAACCCGAACTGCCCTCACCCCCTGCCCCTCTCCCGAAGCGGGAGAGGGGAGTTGGGTGAGGGCCTCTCAGGGCTTGGACCGTTGCACCAAGATCTAAGAACTCAACCCGTGAGACGCTGCCATGCCAAGCGATGCCCAGCAAATTGCCGCCATCAAGAGCCAGACCCTGGCGGTGCTGGCCGAACTGACGGCCAATCCCAAACCGACCTACTACATCGACGGCCAGACCGTCGCCTGGAACGAGTATCTCGTGCGCCTGCGCGCGACCGTCGATTGGTGCGACCGGAAACTGGCCGGCGAGCGACCCTTCGAAATCCACTCACAAGGGACCACCTGATGACGACTGCCTTCGACCCCAGCAGCGACTTCGCACGCGTCACCGACGGGCTGGTCCGCGTGGTCATCGTCCGGGCAGGCACACCGACCGAGGTCCCGGTCGAGCACGCGCTTCGCCGCGCGGTCCGCACGCGCGAGGCGCGCAAGTCCGGCGGCCGGTACACGGCCAGCAACGTGGTCTGGTACCTGCCGGTCGCCGAATTGCCCGAAAGCCCGATGCCCGGCGACGTGCTCGCCGAGGAGGCCGGCCGGCGATGGACGGTCCTCGACGTACAGCAGACCGCCGTCGGGAGTTGCTGGCGATGCGTCTGCCGCGCGCTGGCGATTGCTCGCGGGCTGGACCAGGAAAT
>JABWBD010000424.1 GCA_013360685.1 Pirellulales bacterium | reverse complement strand
AAGAGGCAGCCTGGTCCTCGCTCCACCTCGAGACCGGGAGCGACTGCTAGCATTCCATTACTCTCCTGTATTTCCTTGTTGGCAGCGAGCGCTGCAATCGATGGGTCGGCGCTAGTAACCATCCTATTCCGCACAGCGACAGATGCAATCCCTCTAAGGGAGGGAGAAATCAAGAATTCTTGATATTTTATGGAACTTCGATTGAAGTTGCCTGTGATCAGGCAAGAGCGGCAGTTCCTGCGCGTGCGCGAGAATACCCGTCCAGAGGGTAATGCCGACGTTTGTCCTCACTCAAAGAGCAGCCCTTGGCCGTCGCCCTCGTCGCCTTCCGACATACGCAGACCCAGATGGTCGAAGCCTTTGGGCGTGAGTTTTCGGCCGCGGGGCGTGCGGATCACCAGTTCGGAACGTAGCAGAAACGGCTCGACTTCGTCCACCAGCGTGTCCGGAGCGACATTCATGGTGTGGGCCACCGCCTCCACGCCGACCGGACCTCCCCCGAAAACCCGTGCGATCGTCGTCAGGTACTTGCGGTCCTGGGGATCGAGGCCAAGCAGATCGACCCCCAGCATATCGAGGGCATCGCGCGCAACGGGGAGCGTGATGCTTCCATCGGCCTTGCTGATGGCGTAGTCGCGGACCCAGCGGAGCCGGTTGTTCGCCAGCCGCGGCGTGCCGCGGCTCCGCTTGGCGATTTCTCCGGCCGCTTCGTCGCTAATGCAGACCTGGAGCTTGCCGGAGTTGCGACGGACGATCTCGGCCAGTTCGGCGAGCGTGTAGAAATCCAGATGCTGCTGCATCTGGAACCGATCGCGCAGCGGCGCCGAGAGCAGCCCGGTGCGTGTGGTCGCGCCGATGAGCGTAAACGGTTTGAGCGGCATGTTGATCGTCCGCGCGTTGACACCCTCGCCGAGCGTGAGGTCGATGCGGAAATCCTCCATGGCCGGATAGAGGAACTCTTCCACCGCCTTCTGCATGCGGTGGATCTCGTCGATGAAAAGGACCGACCGCTCCTCCGCATTGGTCAGATAGGGAATCAGGTCTTTGGGGGCTTTCAAAGTCGCCCCGGTGGCAATCTGAAAGGTGACTCCCAGGTCGCGGGGGATGCAGGTGGCGAACGTCGTCTTGCCGAGGCCGGGCGGCCCGTCGAAGAGGATATGCCCCAGCGGCTCGCCTCGCTTGATCGCCGAGGTGAGGGCGATCTGCAGCCGGTCGTAGACCTCGCGTTGTCCGACCATGTCGCGCATCCGCTGGGGGCGGAGATCGCGATCGTCGTCCGAGGGCTCTGCCGGTGGTTGAAGGATACGCTCTCGCGCCATAGGAAAACCGCCAAGTGAACGGCTGTTGACTATTTCTTAAGTATACCGGCCACCGGCCCTCGGCAGAAGGGCCGGGATGGCCGCGCTGCTACCCGGCCATCGAAAACGCGATCAGCCCGATCAGCACGATGCCCACCACGATCATGCCGGCGACCAGCACCACTTTGCTCCAAGACGTGGGCGCCTGTCCGGCCGCCCGGCCGGACTGGCCGTTGAGAAGGAAACGAAACAACCGGTCCCGATAGCGATAGGCCACGATCCAGACCGGCAAGAGCACCGGTTCGCTCTCCAATGCCTCGATCCGCACGTTGACGTGGACATTCCGCGCGCGGCCAGGCACGTACGCGGCGACGACGGCCTGCGATTCGGATTGCTCCAGTCCCTGGCGGGCCAACGGCCGTGCGTATTTCCGCGGCATCGAGAATTGTTCGACCGTCACGTTGTCCAAGTCGACTTCATCCGGCGCCGCTGGGGTGGTGAGGTCGAAGGGACAAATGGCAGCGGTCTCATGGGGTGTCAGAGCTCCGCTGGCGCCGATCAGGAGGCCCGCGTAGTGGCCGTGATGTTCGCCGGCCAGAGGATACCAGTCGCCGCGGGCGCCGGGAGGTGTGCGGTCGGTGTCGGCGGTCCAGAAGGTATGCGTGTGGGCGTGAAAGACCCAGTAAGGAACGTAGACCGGAGTCATTTCCACCAAGGCTGCCTGGCGAGCGAGATCGCCAGGGCGCCAGAATCCTCGGCCGAGCCACTGACGCATGGCGTCTTCCGCCTCCTGCCGGCCCACCTGGAACGAGACGACGCGGCGAGGCGCGAGGGTCTTGATGTCCGGCCTGGCGAGCATGTCGACCGACCCGCAGAACGGGCACCGCAGCGCGGCAGCGCCGGCGTCGTAACTCATCGACGCCCCGCAGCCGGAGCACTCGAAGTTGGTCCGCGAGATTCGGCCTGGGTCGCCGGACGGTTGCTCCTGCCGCCGCGGAGGTTCCGTACCGCAGTTGGAGCAGAAGAGATCCTCCTCATCCAGCAGGCTTCGGCAGACTTCGCATTTGGTGAGGATGTCGGTCATGGTTCCGCGAGCCGCTACTTGGACAGCCCGAACAGCAATACCAGCACCAGGACAAGCACGGCTGCGACGGCCACGGGGACCAGAATCTTCAGCCAGGAGAGCGGTTTATCGCCGGCGACTTTGCCGGTCTGGCCGTTTACCAGGAACCGATAGAGCGTGTCTTGATAGCGGTAGCTCAACAAATAGATCGGCAAGAGAACCAGGTCGGAATTGATCCGGCTGAACTCGGTGTCGACGCGGAGGTCGGAATACGTGTCGCCGGGCAGGAACGCCGCGACCGCCGCCTGTTCTTGGCGAGAGAACTCCTGTCGGCACACGTCCATCGCCTCATCGCGCCGGACGGAATATTCCTCGCACAGCCAGCCTGCCAGGAAGTACGGCACATACCGCCGCAGCGCCGGCAGGTGGAACGGCTTGATCCGATCGGCATCGGGTTGGCTCAGGCCGCGGCTACCGGACACCAGGTAACCGCTGTAGTAGGAGTGGTGATTGCCGGCCAGCGGCCACCACTCCGTTTCGCGAACGGTCCGCGTCTTCGTGACGTTCTTGCCGTTTTCGCGCGTGGTGTAGGTCTCCGTGCGGTACCAGAACTCGCCGATCGAAGCCGCCCAACGGCTCTCCGCCAGCATCGAGAACGACCAGAAGGGGAGATAGACTCCTTTGAGCTTGTTCTCGACTTGGGCCATCCGCAGATCGCCCGGACGGAACCAGCCGTTCTGCCGGAACCAGGTGCGGAATTTCTCCATCGCTTGCTCGGGAGTGACGGCAAAGCCGATCACAAACTCCGGTTCCTGCCGGTCGGTCTGCTGCGGCGAGAATTCGACGACATAGGTCGAATCGCAGAATGCGCACCCATAGCTCCGCTGGTCCGGATCGACCCAGACCGACGCCCCGCAGTTCTCGCAACGGAAATATCGCTGCGGCATGGCCGGCGCCCGGACCGTGCCGGCGGCTTGCTCCATGCCGCAAGCGTTGCAGAAACGGTCCTGCGGATCCGCGGGCGCTCCGCAGTGCGCGCAGGCGCGAGCGCGGACCACAGGCGCGTCGTCGTCGACGGTCGGCTGGTGGTGCGTGGGTTGCGGCATGTTCTGTCTTGCCGTCGGGCAGCGCGTTCGTTCGACCGGCCGATCGGCTGCGGCCTATTTCTGCGTGTGCTGGTAGATCGCCTGCAGGAGGCTTTGCACGTCGCTGTACTTCTTCTTCGTGCCGAGGGCGGTGTCGAGCAGTTTTCTCGCGTCGCTCTCCGAGTGCCCCAGGCTCCGCAGGACCTCGTAGGTTTCCGAAACGACGTCAGGCTGGACTTCGGCCTGGTAGGCCTCCTCGTGGACCACCATGAGGGCAAACTTCGGCACTTTTCGTCGGAGCTTGGCGATGATCCGCTCCGCCGTGGCCGGCCCCACACCGGGCAGGCTCGACAGGAACTTCGTATCCTGTTCTTCGATGGCGGTGGCCACTTCTTTAACGGGCCGGACCATGGCCCGCAGCGCCTTCTTCACTCCCACTCCGTCGACGGAGCAGAACAGCTCGAAAAACTCGCGTTCCGCCTCGCTCAGGAACCCGACCAGGCGGGGCGTCATTCTCCCCTGCATCGGATTGCCTTCGAGATACTCGATCGTGTGGAGGCTGATCTGATGGTTCAACTCGTGCTGGAGTTGTCGCCGCGTGAACTCCGGAATGAGCACCTCGTACTCAAACGCGTCGATCTTCAGCGTCAGAACATCCTCGGCGAGGGCGACCAACTGGCCCGAGATCTTGGTAATCAAGGGATGCTCCTCCGTTTTATGGTTTTGTCTTGGTGGGCTTGTCTTTCAGGTAGTGGTGGCAGAGGGCGATGGCCAGTGCGTCGGCGACGTCGGGCGGATCGGGCGGTTCCAAGAGCCCGAGTTCGAGCATGATCGCGCGCTGCATCTGGGACTTAGTCGCCCGGCCGGAACCGGTCAGGATGCGTTTGACTTGCGTGGAGGGGTAATGCACGACGGGAATGCCCGCCTGGGCGCCGGCAAGGCAAATCACGCCTCGAGCATGCCCCATCAGGATCGCGGTGCGGGGGCGGTTGTAGTGCGAATACAATTGCTCCAGCGCCAGAACCGCCGGCTGCAGGGCGCCGATCACCTCGGTAAGCCCCTCGTGGATGTCGACGAGTCGCCGCGTCAAGGAACTGCGGCAGCGGCCGCGGATCACGCCGGCCTCGACGAGTTTCAGCCGCCCCGCCGAGGCGTCGAGCACGCCGTACCCGGTGATGTTCAGCCCGGGGTCGATGCCGAGGATGCGGTCGGGAATCGGCGACATGGGGCAGGTCTCACTTCCCGATCGTCCACTCGGTACCGCCTGGGCGGTCTTCCAGGGTCACTCCCAGTTCGGCCAGCGAGCTGCGGATCTTATCGGCCATGGCGAAGTTCTTCGCTTTGCGGGCCTCGGTGCGGATCTCCACCAGAAGGTCGAGCAGCTTGCCGGCCAGTTCGTCGCCGCGAGCTTCCGCTTCCTTGGGTGGATTGCGGAACAACCCCAGCGTGAGCCCAATTTCGCGGAGCGTGGCGGCGCCTTGCCGCAACACGGCGATGCGTTCCGCACTCTGCCTGTTCGGTTCTTCCAGTTTCTCGTCGTCGATCTGCCTGTTCAGCCGCCGCATCAGTTCGAACAGCTCCGCGATGGCCCCGCCGGTGTTGAAGTCGTCGTCCATGGCGGCGAGGAACCGTTTGCGGCGCTCGCTCACTTCGACCAGGACCGCGTCGCTTTCCGGATCGAAATCGCCTTCCTCGCGGCGCGTGGCGGCGGCCACCTCGTAGAAACTCCGGCCGGTGACGCGCTGGTAACGCTTGAAGAAGCGGTAGAACGATTCCAGGCCGGTGCCGACCTCGCGGATCCGCTCGCTGCTGAAGTCGATCGGCCGGCGGTAGTGGCTGGAAAGAAGGAAGAAGCGGATGTTTTCCGGCTCAAACTCCTTGAGCATCTCGCTGAACGCGCTGGCGCCTTTCGACTTGCTGATCTTGCCGGCCGATTGCGACTGGAGGTCGTCCTCGGCGGGCCGCGTCGCACGGCCGCCGACTTTGCCGACCTCGTCGGACGCTTGCATCAGGCCGTTGTGCAGCCAGTAGCGGGCCATTGGCTTGCCAAATCGGCACTCGCTCTGGGCGATCTCGTTTTCGTGGTGCGGGAAGACCAGGTCCAGGCCGCCGCCGTGGATGTCGAACGTCTCGCCGAGCAACCGGCTGCTCATCACGGAGCACTCGATATGCCACCCCGGCCGGCCGGGCCCCCAAGGGCTTGACCACGACGGTTCGCCCGGCTTGGCGCTCTTCCAGAGAGCGAAGTCGGCGGACGATCGCTTACGTTCGGCGGTGTCCCCGCCTTCCCCGATCATCGACTCCAGCGTCCGGTGGCTCAGCTTGCCGTAGTCTTCGTCCTTGCTCACGTCGAAGTAAACGTCGCCGTCCGACTCGTAGGCGCAGCCCTTCTGAATGAGATCCGCGGTGAACTGGATGATCTGGTCGATGTGGTCGGTGGCGCGCGGGAAGTGGCTCACCGTGTCGATTCCCATCGCGTCGAGATTGTTCATGTAGTCGCGGGTCATCTCGGCGGCGAGTTCGGACATGAGCATGCTGCGCCGGGCGGATTCAGCGATCAGCTTGTCGTCGACGTCCGTGACATTGACCACGAGGGTGACCTCGTAGCCGCTGTAGGTCAGGTAGCGTTTGATCGCGTCGAAGATCACGGGGCCGACCATGTGGCCGATATGGCTGGGCTTATAGACCGTGGGGCCGCAGAGATAGATGCCGACCTTTCCCGGCCGGACGGGTTCGAACGGTTCTTTCGACTTCGACAGGGTGTTGTAGACTCGGATCATGGTGAACTCAGATGGTCGATGAAGTCCTGGATTGGCGAATCGGGTGGGACGTTTTCCAACTTGCACTTGCCGGACGCACGCGAGCATCCAGCCTACGCATGTTCCAACGGCAACAGCAGGGCGACGCACTGGGCCTGGATGGCCTCTTCCCGGCCGACCGGACCTACCTGCTCGCCCGTCTTGGCCTTGACGGCAACCTGTTCGGGAGCGATCTGGAGGATCTCCGCCACACGCCGACGGATGGCTTCCCTAAACGGCCCGAGCTTTGGCCGCTGCGCGTGGACGATGCAGTCGAGGTTTCCGATCCTCCAGCCGGCCTGGACGGTCGCATCCCTGGCCGCTCGCAGCATTTCGGCCGAGTCGCGTCGGCGGTTTTCCGGGGCCGTATCAGGGAACATTTCGCCGATGTCACCCAATCCGGCAGCCCCCAAGAGGGCATCGGTCACGGCGTGCAGCAGTACGTCGGCATCGGAATGCCCCAGCAATCCCGCCGTGTGCGGAATGTCCACCCCGCCAATGACGAGCCGGCGCCCTGGCACCAGCGCGTGCACATCCCAA
>JABWBD010000423.1 GCA_013360685.1 Pirellulales bacterium | reverse complement strand
CCGGCCGCCTGGCGCCCGGGCAACTACTGGCGGTGGCGCTGTGGCTGGTGCGAAGCCGGCCACACGGCAAGATCCGCCGCCACTTCTACGGCTGGCGGACGCGAGTGCCGGGACTGGCGGCTTGCGTCCGCATCCTCGGCCGCTCGGTCGATCGGGAACCGGTGGCTGCGGACGGCCCGGCACGCAGCCCCAAGGCCCTCAAGAAGCTTCGCCGCCTTGTGCAAGACTTGATCGATCTTCTCGAGCGCGTCTATCCGCCCGACGAACGGCCGGCAAACGATCCCGAGCAACCGGAGTCCTCCTGGGGCGCGGAGGAGTGGCATTGCTGGCGGCAGGCTGCGGCGGCATCCTCCGTGGCAGCGGCAAGCGGGGACGGAACGCCGGACGTGGCGACGGACTGGGTGTGCGTGCTCCGCGAAGCCGACCCGCGGTTCGATCCGTGGGGAGGCAAGCCGCACTCGGGTCCCGACGGCACCGCCGGCGGCGCGGGGAACTGCGGATCGCGTGGAGGCGGTCAACCGGCGCCGCGACCGCAGAGGTTTTCGCCGTGCCGGCGGTATAGCGGGAGAAACCGGGTCGAGTTCGACGAGCGATCGTACCGGGAGGTCTTCTCGCAGATCCGTGCCAGCACGCGGATGCTTGCCGCCGACCGCATCCTGCAGTACGAACCCTACACGCGCACCGGACGGATGCACCGCCCCCATCGCGCGATGATCGACGGCCGCTGCTTTCGCAAGGCCCATCTGGAGATCGAAATGGACAGCACGGCCTTGGCGATGCTCGTGGACGCCAGTCACTCAATGGACACCTGCCTGGGCCGATTCCTGCCGATGGCGGCGGCGTGCGCCGACGCCCTCGACTCGATGCCCGGAGTTGCGCTGGCGGTTTGGCTGTTTGGATCCTCCTGCCGCCGCGTGAAAGCCGCGGAGTTGAAGTCCGGCGTTGCGTTGATGGGCGGAACGGCGACGCACCTGGTGCTGGATGAGGCACGCGGCTGGTTCCACGGCCAGGGGTCGGAACATAAGATCGCCATGCTCCTGACCGACGGCATGCCGGACGATGCCCCCGCGGCGCGGCGGGGAGCGGATGCCTTGCGGCGAGCCGGCGTGCAGTTGCTCGTCGGTTCGCTCGGGGTCGGCCGCCAGCGGTGCCACGATATCTTCCAGGCACCGGTGTTCGACGTGGATCCGCAGAATGCCGCGGCCTCGCTGCAGGCCGCCATCCAACGATTAAGGCTGAACGAAGTGCGTTAGAGTCCTCAAAAGGGCACCTCGTCGAGTTCAATCAGCGATTCGGCGCCCAGCAGCATCTCGCGGATCGAACGCATCCGATTGCTCAGGCTCGAGTCCTTGGGCACCGGTTTGAAGTCTTCGGCGAAGGGGTCGAGAAGTCGGAAGGTCTGCCCGCTGGTCCGGTCGTAGACAAACGACCAGTCGGCGACGAGATTCGGCTGCTTGTCGTGGTCGCGGATGAAGCGGGCACGAGCGCGCGCGCGCGTGGCGACCTCGGGAATGTAGGACTCGGCTTCGCTGCCCGGCGCAATCGGGTCGGCAACGCGATGCTCGAGTAGACCGGCTCGCTCCAAGCGGCAGAAGAGCGACTGCGGGTTGGTGAACTCGTGATAGCTATGGTCGAGCAGAGCCAGTTCGTGGAAGATGTCCTTGGCGCGTGCAACGCCTTTCCAGCCGCAGCCCGCGGCCTCCACCACGCCGGAGTAGACTTCGTACTTGGTGAAGGCGTCCAGCTTGGCGGCCAGCCAGCGTCGGTCCAGGTTTTCCATCGCCAGCAATGTCTCGTCCCAGTCCTGAAGTGTGCGTGCGATCCACGCGCGCGGATTCTTGAGCCCGGCGGTGAAACGTTCCGCGCCCTCACGATACAGCCGCTGAATGGGAACCACGCGAGGATGGATTCGCAGTTCGCCGCCGGCCTTGGCCAGGAGATTGATCTCCCGCAACAGCGGCACCCAGCCGTCATCGGCGGGCAGGCCCTCGAGCTGTTCGATGCGATTGCGGAGTTCCTTGTCGTGCTGGATGGCCTTCAGGGCCAGGGCCGTCGCCCCGACCTGGAGCGCCAAATTGAAGTGGCTGCGATGGCCGTCTCCGAGAAGCAAGTGGTAGCGGTAGCGGCGCGGGCGGCTGCCCATGTGGTGCTCGTCGCGCGCGGTGCTGTGGATGGCCCGGCAACTCGTCGTGCCGCCCCCTTCGGCCATTTCCATGCGTACCGGTCGCACGCCGGCGACGAAATCGCCGCTGGGATAGAGCACTCCGCCCGCGCCGCCGTAGATCCGCGTGACCAGGAAAGGGAGGATCCAGCGGCCGAAGCCGGCCGGGTGCTGGCTGGTAAGGTAGTTTTCGTGCGAACCCCAGACGTTGCAGCCGGCCTGGAGCAGGCCGCTGTGGTTGTTGTTGGCGAGCACCAGGCGGTGGCCTTCCGCGGCTAGCTCCTCGACCGCCCGCGTCACCAGCATGTGCTGCCGCTCGACGATCCCGGGCAGCACGTAGGGCGAGTCGCACTCGATGGCGGCCAGCTCGATGTGGCCGCAATCGGGGTAGATGCGCCCGTAGGGGGTGAACACCCCGGAAACGCCCGCCAGGGACGGCGACAGTCGCGGGAGAATCCCCAGCAGGCGTTCGATGTGCAAGATGACCAGTTCGGGATGCTCCGGCGACGCCGTGAGGCATTCCTCCTCGACGCTCATGAGAAACTCTTCCATGGCGGTGTCACTCGGCTGAGGTGTTGCGGCGGGCGTTGATTTCGCGCTGGGCTTCGGCCCCCTTCTTGCAGTCGGCGTAGACCTCGCGCGCCAGATCGCCGTAAGCCGACACCTGGTCGCGAAAGCCGGAGGACTGCTGGGGAGCTTCCGCGTCGGCCCCGCTGTCGTTCGGGGACGCGCGACGGATTCTGGTACGTTGTTCAGCCATGATTCTCTCCTTATCGGGAACGGAAAACAAAACCTTGTGAAACGGCGGAAACTCGGACTTCGATCAGGTTTCCTCTTCGTAGGACGCCAACAGTGGCGTGATGTTGCTTACCGGATCAAACTGCCTCGCGACGCCGGCCGCATGGCGATCGAGCAGCTCCTCGAGATGGCCGACATCCTCCGCGTCGTCGATGATCGTTTCAAAGGCGGCCCGATTGAGGCTTTCCAGGTGCGGCAGATCGATCCGAAAACGCTGCCCCCAGAGGTCTCGCGTGCGGCGGAACTGGACGTAGCTCCAATCCACGTCGGTGATGTCGTCGCGGAAGCGGCGGACCAGCCGTCCGCGGGCCCAGTCGCGGCTTTCGGGCGGCCCATCGGAAAGGCAGGGGAGGACCGACTCGCGCTGGACCAGCGGATCGATCACCCCGGCGTCCCACAGCTTCCAGAAAGCGCCGCGGCGGGGATCGGTGCCCAAGTAATCGTGGTCGGCCAGGCGGACCGCCGGATCGCCGAAGTCCAGACTCTCGCGGCGGCAGAGTTCCGTGAGCAGGAGAAGTTTCGATGCCCAGGTGAGGTGGCGGGCGCAACGCGCCAGCGAACCCTCCGCCGCATAGCGGGCAAGATCCGCGATGCGAGGCAGAAGATCGGCCGCTCCCGGCGCGATCCGCGGAGGGATCAGGCCGCTTTCGCACATCCGAAGCAGTTCGGCGGTGATCTCGCCCATGTACTCCGGGAGCGTCAGCCAGCGGCCGTCGGTCAGCATGGCCCGGCCCTCGAGCTTGCCGGTCGAGTGGTCAAGGCCCCAGCTCCACGTCCGCATCGCGCGCACCGGGTCGTAGAGATTCAACCGGCAGCAGCCTTCCTCGGCTGCGGCCAGGAGACACTGCAGAAACGAGCACAACAACGCCTCCGGCAGGACCGCGAAGTCGAAAGCGATCAGGTGGAGTCTCTGGTGGTCCTCCCCGTGCGGCTCACGGCGGCTGTTGAGAAGTCCGCGCTCGAACGGCTGGGTCGTGGAGAACGTCGCCATCCGGCTCACGTGGTGGGCCCTGGCGCTGAGGCTGTAGACCGTGGCGCCATCCTTGAGCGGCAGGAGATGGCCGGCGCCGAAGAAGGGGACCGCCGCCGCCAGGCCGCTGGCGACCCAGCCCAGCACTGCCGGCCGCTGCTGGTCTACCAGAAGCATGTCCCAGAGCGGTTCTTCCACGGTGACATTGATGTGGCTGCCGAAGCTGATCGCAGGATCGAGGATATCGGCGTTACTGGCGGAAAGGGCGTAGCGCACGCCGTCGTCCGCTTCTTCCTCGGCAATGCGGCGGGCCTCCTCGGCGACCGTGAGCACCGCCAGCGCATGGCAGGCCAGCGTCCGCGGTCCGAGGCAACTCGGAGTGCACAGCTCGACGTGCCCCATATCGGGATAGAAGCACTGGCCCGCCGAGCTCCAGATGCGGAGGTATTCGCGATAGGTGGTGCCCACGAAGGCATGCGAGGAAAACTGGTTCCGCCAGGAAAGATCGCGGCTCCAATAGGTGGCGCCAAGCTTCTCCAGCGCCGCCGGGACCCGGGCGAGGATTTCGCGGGTAACGGTCCCGGCATCGATCGGCCTCCCGGCGGCATCGATACCGGTTGTCGACACCTCGCAGTCGCGGCCGGTAAATTTCGGAATGCTCACGTGTTCGTCTCCCTCTGGGTTTGTGAATTCATGCCCCGTGCAACTTCAGAAAACGGTGCTTTTGGAGCTGCTGCTTGTCGACCGCCTCGACGCGGGCCACGGCGACCTTGACCTGGAGCTGCCGGATCAGCATGTGAGGGTCGGCCTGCATCTGCCGGGCAACATCGTTGGCCACATCGAGGAGGCAATCGACCAGGTCGTCAAACGCGACCGCCGGCACGCCGATGCGGCGCAGCCGCCTGAGCGCCGCTCGCTTCTTGGCCTCGTTCATCGCCTGTTCGTAGTGAACGCCGGCGAGGATTTCGCCGGCGGTAACGTCGATCCGCCGCTGCTGGTCGGTGGTGTAGTAGAGCACCACGGTGGGAAAAACCGCGGCCAGCGCGGGGCGGAGAAACTGGCTGCGGACGAAGTCGGCGTCGACATCGCGGTGGATCCGGTCGAAGCAGTACCAGGCGAGCGGCCCGCGCGCGTAGATCGCCAGGATGTCCTCGGCGCCTTCAATATCGATGGGAGGCATTTCGAGGCTGAGATCCCCGAGGCGTCCCACGCGCTTGAGCGCCTCGTCCACGCGGTCGGGGAGATTGGTCGTACCGCCGAACAAGACGTAAACCGGCGGTTCCTGGACCGCCGTGCGGCTGATCATGCCGTCCATCTCCGCCAGCATCGCTTCCAGCGCGTCACTCTGGGCAGACGAGGTGATCCCGTGGCTGGCGTCGGACCGTTTGCCGAGGCTGTCCACCTCGTCGAGCACTACAAATTGCACGAGAGGCCGCTGGCGCGGCAGCAGTTGCCGGGCCCGGATGGCCCCCCAGAGATCTTCGCGGACGATCCGCGCATCCTCTCCGTGCCACATGCTCTTGAAAGCATTGGGAGGAACCACATAGAGCACCACGTCGAGGCCGATCTGCTGGCCCAGTTCATAAAGCCATCGCGCAAACCCGCGCATGAACGCGGTTTTTCCCATCCCGGGCTGATAGGAGCTGAGCAGGAAACCGTGCATGGCCTCCAGGCCGAATTCCTGGCGGACCGCGGGATGGATCACGTGGACGAGCACGTCCTCGATGAGCCGGCTTGCGATCGCGTCGATCCCCGCCAGATCTTCCAGGCGCGTGGTGATGTGCTCGATCGGCGCCTCGAATCGGCTCTGCGCGGCCTGCGACGGGATCATCGCGACGGCCCAGCGCGGGTCGTCGCGCAGGAGCACCAGCCGGGAAGTGGGCACGAGCTTCTGATCGCGAAGCCGGCGCGCCAACCGCACCACCGAGTCGCCCTGGCCGTCCTGCTGGACCTGGATCAACCCCAGGTCCGCGTCGCAAACGTTCTTAAACGAGGCGACGCTGCCGTGCGCGGCCATGAACAGCGACGGATCGCCGGCCCAGACCCCCACGACCACTTCCTCGCGGACACGCACGTATTCCCACGGCTCGAGCGCCTCCAACCGGGCGACGTCGACGTCGGGATGGATCGGATACTCCCGCAGCATGTTGCCGACCCGGCAAACGACCCAGACGGCATCGCCTTCGCGCCGGAGGCTTTCCATCCGGTAGTGGCTGGCGTGGCCGTCCAACAGGTTCTTGAGCATCTGCTCGAGGTTGGTGGCCGCCTCGGCGGCCTGGGCGCAATTGCGCTCCGCCTTCGCGGCCCGGCGGCGGGTCTTCAGCAGGTCGGCAAGCACCTCCGCCGGTTTCTCGCCATGCTGGCGAACGAGTTGGCTGATTTCCTCAAGTTCGGGGCCGCGCGGCACCCGGGTGGGATCGCCGTATACGGCCGCGAGAACATCGGGAAGGGTGAGTTGGGCCACGATTGTCTCCTTTCTGCTTATCAACTCCCCTCTCCCGCTTCGGGAGAGGGGCAGGGGGTGAGGGTAGTTCGGCCTCTGTTGGGCCTCTTAGTCCTGATACGCCTGCCAGCGGATCGCGCGCATCTCGCCTCCGCGCCACGCGTGCAGGCGAAACACGGGATGCTCCCCCTGGGCGCCCAGCTTGCGGCCGACGATCGGCAGCAAGGTTGCCTTGCTGGGAAACAACGTGGAGGCAAGCTGATAGTCCTGCAGGCTGGGACTGCATTCGGGCAGGGGGCAGTCGGCGTTCTTGTTGCAGTTGCGGCAGTTCGGCGACCAGCCGTGCGTGTGGAACACGGTCAGCACCAGTTCCCCGAGGCCTCGGAGGTCGCCGATTTGCGCGGCGTCGGCCAGTGCCTCGGGGCTGAAGGTG
>JABWBD010000036.1 GCA_013360685.1 Pirellulales bacterium | reverse complement strand
CCGCGGCTGCCGCAGCCGATCAGCGCCAGGCGGATGGTATGGTTCTCGGCGGCGTGGACCCGTGGTACGGCCACGCCGGCCAAGGCGGAAGCGGCCGCCGCGGTTCCGCCGGCCTTGAGCAGGTCGCGACGGGTAAAGCCGCGAGGTTCTTGCGACGGGCAATGCGAGTCTTGTCTCATGGTCGAGTTCTCCTTGCGTCGGGGGATCCGCCAGCGGCGTACTGCCGTGAGCGTAACCTGCCGCTGAGTCTGCCGCAACCTTCGGAGTATCTCGACTTGACTAACCGCCGATCAGGGGATAGACTGGTCTTAGACTAGTCTGAATTCGTGCCCGAGTAACTGCGCTTATGAAGTCATCGGATGCGACCATCTTGGGGGCGTACGACGCGAAAACCCATTTCTCCGAACTCCTCGAACGTGTTGCGGCCGGGGAGGAACTCACGATTACCCGAAACGGCACTCCCGTGGCTCGAATGGTTCCCATACGTGCGACTGGATCACCGGAGAGCCGAAAAAAGGCAATCGTCGCGATGCGGCAGTTGGCCAGTCGTAACCAGTTGGCCGGTCTTCGCGTCAAAGACCTGATCGCGGAAGGCCGGAAATGAAGCCTTCGTTGATCATCGACTGCTCGTTGACCATGGCGTGGTGCTTCGGGGACGAAGGAACTGAGGAGACGGCCAGGATCCAGGACCGTCTGGTCGCCGAGGCGGCCGTTGTGCCGGCGCACTGGTTTCTTGAAGTGGCCAACGTCCTCGCCATGGCGGAGAAGCACAAACGGATTTCGGCCGCGGATTCCACGCAATTCGTAGCGCAGCTTGCCGCGCTGGACATCCAGATCGACGACCAGTCGTCCGGGAGGGCTTTCGATCATCTCCTTCCTTTGAGCCGCAGCTACGGGTTGACCAGCTACGATGCTGCCTACCTGGATCTTGCACTTCGTCGCCAGTTGCCCCTCGCCTCCCTCGACGACGATCTGAGATGCGTCGCGAAAAGCCTGGGCCTGGAAGTCCTAGGCAAATAACTGACGGAAGCCTCCGTCTTTCCAGGTTTTCTTATATTAACGCGCGAAACCCTCCCGGCGGCGTGGGGAACCGGGGTAGGCCGCTACGGCGATTTGCGAGTATAATCCGCCGGTTTGTGCCTTGGCATTGGCGGCGGCTTCGTAATGGGAGCGAGGATGCTCGGACAAGGAGGTCCGACAGGATCGCGAACGAAGGGCCCGGCGTTCCCGGTTCCTGCAGCCTGCCTGGCTTGGCTGCTGGGGATGGGAATCGGGTTCTGGACGGCTGGAACGGCCGCTGCGGAGACGGTGCGCATCCGCATCGCTTGGGGTGGGGGGAGCGAACGGGTGTGGCGAGGCGCGGTCACGCTGAGCGAGGGATCGCTTTCCGAACCAAAGCTACTGGGAATCGAAGCCGACGAGTCGGGGTCGATGTGGGTGGAGGGGAACCGCCTCACGATTGCCCAGCGCAGCCCGCGGACTTACGACGGCGTCGATCTCGCGGTCGATGCCCCGCCGAGCACAAAGCTCTTGGTCTACCTCACGGCATCGCAGGACCAGACGGCCCCCTCGTGGATCGAAGTCCCCCTGGCCGATGCGATCGAGAAAGAGTTCCACGCCGAATTGGACGACCGTGGCAACCGCCTGTCGATCCGGAGGGCCGCGGGGGATGTGCTGCGCGTGCGGCTTGACCGGCCGTCCTTGGTCTTCGGTCCCGGCGAGATTCTCACCGGCAAGTTGGAGCCATCCGGGTTGCCGACGGAACCGGGCAGCAAAGTGCGGCTGAAGATCCAGCTTGTCGCGGGCCGCGGTTCGAGCGAATTGTGGTCCACGGAGCACGCGCTGGTTGCCGGCGACGGGGCCGCCGTGCCGCTCGACGTGCGCATGCCGGCCAACGAAGGCGTCTACGACGTGGTGATTACGGCCACGCATGCCGGCCTCTTCCACTGGCCGCAGACCGGAAAGGCGGCACTGGGGCTGCGCCCGCCCTTGGCGGAGCGAAAGATCCAGGTGCTGGTGCTCGGGCCCAATAGCGCGGCGGGCGGGCCCGGCAGCAGCGGGC
The DNA here is from genome assembly GCA_013360685.1 of Pirellulales bacterium. Taxonomy (GTDB): domain Bacteria; phylum Planctomycetota; class Planctomycetia; order Pirellulales; family Thermoguttaceae; genus JABWBD01. Next base: position 27,540 of record JABWBD010000036.1, on the reverse strand, counting down.
AATTGGGCCGCGTCGTCGAGATCGATCCGGCCAATCCGAAATGGTGGGAGCGGTTTGCCAAGCTGCCGCAGTTGCCGAAGCTGCCGCGATTGTGGAAGGGACCGCTCGGCAACGGGCGGATCCAGACCCGGCGGCACGCGCTGGGCGACATGGCCCAGTTGGCGCCGAGCCCTGGGGGCTCCGAAGCCAGTTGGGAAGCCTATACGTTGCCGATCGACGCTCCCGGCCGGCCGCACGTTCTGGAGGTCGATTATCCCAGCGATCTGCCGCAGACCATGGGCATCAGCCTCGTGGAGCCGAATGCCGCCGGGGCGGTGATTCCCATCGGCTTGGATTCGGGCGTCGATCTGGCGGAAGAGATCGCCGATGTTCCCTCGCCGCCGCGTTGGCTTCAGCATCGCGTGATTTTCTGGCCGCGGACGAAGTCGCCCATCGTGCTGATCACGAATCGCCGCAGCGATGTGCCGGCCCTGTTCGGCAAGATCCGGGTGCTGGCCGGTTGGGACCGTCTGCCCAAAGCGTTCCCTGTGGAGGAGAATCCGTCGGGCCGTCTTCTGGCGGCTTACATGGACCGGCCGCTTCTGCCGGAAAACTTCTCCGCCAGCGAGTCGCTTGGGTCGTTGAGCGATCTGAGCGTCGACGATTGGGCCACCTTCTATGAAAGCGGCACCCGGCTGGTCGAGTATCTCGATTACGTCGGCTACAACGGGCTGATGCTCTCGGTGCTGGCAGACGGCAGCTCCATCTATCCCAGCCGGCTTCTGGAGCCGACTCCCCGATACGACACGGGGGTGTTCTTCACCACGGGGCAGGATCCGGTCCGCAAGGATGTCCTCGAGATGTTGCTGCGGCTGTTCGACCGGCGCGGACTGCGGCTGATTCCCGCGATCGAGTATTCTTGCCCGCTGCCGGAACTGGAAGCGGTCCTTCGAGCCGGCGGGCCGGAGAGCGAAGGAATTGCATGGATCGGTCCCGACGGCAAGTCTTCGACCCAGGTCTATCAGCCGGTGCGGGGCATGGCCGCGTACTACAACGTTCTGCACCCCCAGGTCCAGGAGTCGATGCTGGCGGTGCTCCGGGAGCTGATTTCCGGCTATGCAAACCATCCGTCGTTCGCCGGGCTGTCGCTGCAGCTTTGCGGCTACGGCTATGCCCAGTTGCCCGGTCCGCAATGGGGCATGGACGACGCCACGATCGCGCATTTCCATCGCGACAAGAAGATCGCCGTGCCCGGCGAAGGGCCCGAGCGGTTTGCGCGCCGCGCGGCGTTTCTGGCCGGTGAAGGCCGCGCGGCCTGGCTGGAGTGGCGTGCCCAGGAGTTGGGCCGGTTCTACCACAGGATCCGGGACGAGCTCCAAGCGGTCCGGCCGGAAGCCCCGCTCTACCTGGCCGGCGCGAACCTGTTTGCCGCCGAGGACGTTCAGCGCGAACTCATGCCCGCGCTGCCGCGCAAACCCACGATGTCCGACGCCCTGCTCCGCGCGGGGATCGACGTCCGGCAGTACGAGGGCGACGACGGGATCGTCCTGCTCCGGCCGGAGGTGATCGTGCCGCGATGGTCCGTGTCGGACCGTGCCGCGGACCTGGACATGGATCGGATGCCCGACTGGCAGCGGGCATTTGAACCGCTCGCGGTTCCGGGGAACCTCTTCTTCCACCGGCCGCAGGAGCTCCGGCTCGCCGGGTTTGACGAGGCGAGTCCGTTCCGGCCGACCTATACCTGGCTGGCCACGCAGACGGTCCCCTCGGGGCAGCAGAACCGCCGGCGTTTCGTCCATGCCCTGGCTTCGCTCGACTCGCGGGCCCTCTTCGACGGCGGATGGATGTTGCCCATGGGACAGGAAGACCACGCCGGCAGCTTCGCGGCCGCGTATCGGCGGCTGCCTCCGGTCCGCTTTGAAAAGGTCGAAGACGATGCCGGCAGCCAGCCGGTGACCGTCCGGTCGGCCACGCACGAGCGCGCGACGTATGCCTATGCGGCCAATACGGCGCCGTTTGAGGTGCGGCTTCAGGTCCGCGTGGCGGCCCCCGCCGGCTGCCAGATCGAGGAGCTCACCGGCCGGCGCCGGGCGGCATCGCTGGGCCGCGACGCGCAGGGGGCCTACTGGAGCGTGGAATTGGAGCCCTACGATCTTGTCGCCGTGCGGTTCTCGATGCCGGGCGTGAAACTGCACACGCCGGCGGCGACCTGGCCGGGCGAGATCCGGGACGAGCTGGCGCGGAGAATCGCGGAACTGGGCGATCGCGCCACCGCGCTGCGGAATCCCCCGGCGCTGGAGTCGTTCCGCAATCCGGGCTTCGAGGAGCCGCCGGCACACGAAAAGATCCCCGGCTGGGCGGCCAGCGACGCCCCGGGCGTGAAGGTCGCGCTGGACGCGAACCAGAAACACGGCGGCAACAGCGCGGTGCGGCTTTTCAGCGGCGGGCCGGTGGCGAGCCTGGTGAGCAAGCCGTTTGAGGTGCCGCCGACGGGCCGGATTTCAATGTCCGTGTGGCTCCGCGTGGCCGATCCGGCGGTCCAGCCCAGGTTGCGGATGGCCCTGGAAGGGCATGTCTACGGACAGGCGTTCTTCCGTTCCGCCGAGGTCGGGCGGACGGGTGAGACGGGAGTCGCCGTGCCGCCGATCCAGGACCAGTGGGCCCAGTTCGTGGTGAACGTGAACGACCTTCCCTTGGAAGGGCTTTCACCCTTGCACGCGCGATTCGATCTGATCGGCCCCGGCGAAGTCTGGGTGGACGACATCCAGATGACCTCGCTGGCTTTTTCGAAGAAGGAGCTGGTGGAACTGTTTCGGCTGATTGCCCCGGCCGACGTCAACCTCGAGAAAGCCCAGGTTGCCGATTGCATCCGTGTGCTGGAAGGCTACTGGCCGCAGTTTCTCGAGGATTACGTGCCACTGCCGCAGACTCCGATCAGCCGCCGGACAGCGCCGCCGGCGACGGGTCCGCCGCAGGCGGCGCCGGAGCCGTCCAAGGGGATTCTCAGCCGCGTCCGCGACCTCTTGCCGGAGAAGCTGCGGTTCTAACGCTAAGCCCGCTTGCCCACGTGGTGGTCGAGCACGAGCAGTCCGCCGATGGAGTCTTTGCTCGTCCGCAGCTTCTGGAGGATCGAGTCGACGGTGGCTTCCTCTTCGACCTGTTCGGAGACGAACCACTGCAGGAACGCGCTGGTGGCATGATCGCGTTCGGCGGCGGCCTGGTCGGCCAGGTTGTGGATCAACTGCGTGACGTGCTCTTCATGCTTCATGGTCGCCTCGAACATGGCCAGCATGCTCTCCCATTGCGCCGGCGGCGCGTTGATCGCCTTCAGCTCGACCGTGCCGCGGCGGTCCAGGAGGTAGGAGACGAACTTCAGCATGTGGGCCGTCTCCTCCTCGTATTGCTTGCGGAACCAGTGGGCGAAGCCCTCCAAGTTCATGCTGTGGGCATGGGCCGACATGGCGAGGTAGAGATTGGCGGAGTAGGCCTCTGCGTTGATCTGTGCGTTCAGCGCGTCTTGCATCTTCTGGCTTAGCATGGAGTGCTCCCTTCACCGGTTTCTGACCACGTTCGATTACCGAGTAGATGGATATTGTCCCCATTCGGCGGCTGGAGGCAAGGCCCCGTTGCGCAAGTGATTGTCCAGAAATGGTTTATGTCGTCAGACATCTTCGGGTTTCGGTACGACGAACGGCGGGCGGTACTCGCGAGTGAGCATCGCGTTGGCCTGTTCGTTGCCGACGAAGGTCTCCGACTGGGGATCGAACTGCAAGAGCGGTCCGATGGAAAACAGCGTCCGCTTCAAATCGACGCCGTATTTCTCGGTCTTCTCCACGATCCGCTCGAGCGTCGCCACGTTGTCGTCGAGGCTCTTGATCTTCTGGACGATGGCCTTGAGTTCGTCGGCCGAGACCTTGTGGTCCTCGCCCAGGTAATAGGAGATGTTCCCGATGTGGCTCAGGCCGGCCGAGAGGTGGCCGCACAGGGCGTCGGCATGCAAGCGCGACGGATCGTTCGCCTGCACCGCGTCGAGGAAATTTCCGAAATGGTTTCCGCTCCCCTTGAACTCGTGGGTCTTGTTTCCCTCCAGGTCGAACGCCGCGGAATACTCGTAGCTCGACTGGACGAGGTAGCCTTTCGACCCGTAGGAAATGACTCCGACCTTTGCCCCCAGCACGTCCGGCGTGTCCAGCCCGTAGGTCTCGAACACGATGCACCGGTCGCCGTAGTCGTAGATCGTCGTTTCGATGTTGCCCGTATCGCCGGCGTCGACGAAATTCGGGTCCTTCATCTCGACGTCGTAACCCAACCGCCCGCCCCAGGTGATCACGGAATTGGGGAACCGGTCGATGCCGAGGTGCCAGCGCGCGATGTCGGTCTGGTGCGGGCCCTGGTTGCCGAGGTCGCCGTTTCCGTAAAGCCGCTGCCAGTGCCAGTCGTAGTGGAATTTGGGCCGGGTCAACGGCGCAATGGGCGCCGGGCCGCTCCAAAGGCTATAGTCGACCTGCTTGGGGACCTCGTACTGGCCGCGGGGGCCGATCGACGCGCGGCGGCGATAGCAGAGGCCGCGAGCGAACTTCACTTCGCCGATCCCGCCGTCGTGAAGGAAGCGGACGGCGTCGATGTTGGACGGGTTCGAGCGGCATTGCGTTCCCACCTGGCAGCACATGCGGTACTTCCTGGCCGCGGCGACCAGCGCCCTTCCTTCGTGCACGTTGTGCGAGATCGGCTTCTCCAGGTAACAGTGCTTCTTGGCCTGCATGGCCCAGACGCCGCACAGCGCGTGCCAGTGGTTGGACGAGGCGTTGCTGACGACGGCAACCGCCGCGTCGTCGAAAGCCCGTCGCATGTCGGTGACGAACTTTGGCCGGACGCCGCCTTGCCGTTTGGCGATCTCGTCGCACAGCTTTTCCTTGGTCGAGTCCGGATCGCACAGGTAGCGGATCTCGGTCCGCGGGTCCTTGATCCATTCGGCGCAATGGGAGCCCCAGCCTCGCCCTCCCAATCCGACCACGCAAACGCCGATCTTCTCATTGGGGCCTACGCCCGCAGCCGCCTGTCGAGGGGAGCCCTGAAGGATGCCGGCCGATGCGGCCCCGGCCGCGGCGACGGCAACCATCGAATCTTCCAGAAAACGCCTTCTTGAAATGCTGGTCATGGATTTCTCCTACAAAAACGGAAAAAGAGTTCGGGCAGGCGGGGGCGGGAAGGCTGGGGCGTCTTGAAGATCCCAGACGCACCGATCATCATAACATGGTTCTCCGGACAAATACACGGCTACTTGACGCGGCCTTCGGCCGAAACCAAGGCAATACGATCAAGATCAATTGGACAGCGCCACTTGGTATGGCAGGGCAGGAGCGATGTAACACACCAAACGGCAATCACTTCCGCCCCCTCCGACCTTGCGCCGGTGGAGCGGTGATTGTGCACAGTAAGATTAGGAATTCTCGCACGGCGTGCCAATCCTTCGAGGAATCTCCCCATGACCGCTTCCTATCGCACTTTGTCGGTCGGTCTGCTGGCAATTGTTATCGCTCTTACCGGCCGCGCTTTCTCCGCGGCAGCCGAGGCCGCTCGAGTGGCCAAGGCAGGCCTCGATACCGGCCATTCCGGCCAAAACCTGCTCAAGCCCGATGCCTGGCGGCCCTGGCAAAAAGGCTTCGAGCGGCAAGGCGGGCAGTTGGTTTGCGACAACGGCCCGGAGGCGTCGGCCCAGCGCGGCGCCAGCCAGACGGTCGTGCTCAACCAGGCGCAGCCGGAGCCGATCGTTGCCGTCGCCTGGAGCAAGGCCGAAGGAGTGACCGGCGGCGCCGACAACGACTACGCCCTCTACCTCGACTTGGTCTATGCCGATGGGAATACGCTTTGGGGCCAGACCGCGCCGTTCCAGACCGGCTCGCACGACTGGCAACGCCGTCAGGTGCTCGTGCTGCCGGAGAAGCCGGTCAAGTCGCTCTCCTATCACCTGCTGCTCCGGGGGCATGGCGGCAAGGCGTGGTTCCGCGATCCCGAGCTTCGCGTCGTCTCGGCCCCGGAGGGCGCGTGCACCTTCGACGGCGTGCCGGTGACGGTCAAGTCGCCGCCGCGCGAGGGCTTTCAAGTCCGCGACGTGGCCGCCGGCTCCGACTTTGTCCGCATCGACCGGGAAGCCCTCGGACTGAAGCTCGAGTGGAAACAGTCCGAAGCCGGCGGGGCAACGTTCATCGATGCCACTCTGACCGACGCCACGGGCAAGGACCGCGCGGTAACGCTGATCTACGCCGTGCCGGTGGCCCCCAAAAACCTGCGATGGCTCGACGGGCCTCGCCAGTCGCGCGAAATCCAGTCCGGCCGGGAATACGTCAACGCCTCCCAGTTCCGCGCGGGGCGCGGACGGCTGTCCTATTATCCCCTGGGGGCCGTGGCGGGTCCGCAGCGCGGGACCGCCTTGGGCATCGACATGGCCCAGCCGGCGTTTTACCGGGTCGGCTATCATGCGGCAACCGGCGAACTTTTCCTGGCCTACGACATCGGGTTGGCTCGCGAGAAACCGGCGGCCCGCGTGCGGTTCTGCCGGTTTGCCTTCGATCCGGCCTGGGGCTTTCGTTCGGCCCTGGCCAAGTACTATGAGATCTTCCCCGATCACTTCCGTTGTCGCACGCCCGAGCAGGGCCTCTGGATGCCGTTTGCCAAGATCAGCGCCGTGAAGGGCTGGGAGGATTTCGGGTTCAAGTTCAAGGAGGGAGACGACGAGACGAAGTGGGACGACGAGCACGGGATCATCACCTTTCGCTATACGGAGCCGATGACCTGGTGGATGCGGATGCCCAAGGAGATGCCTCGGAGCATGGAGGCCGCGATCGCCGAGGCTCGCCGCCTGGCGGACAAGGGGGACAAGGAAGCCAAGTCGCTCTTCGCCAGCGGCTATCACGATGAGTCCGGGCAGTTTCCGGCGAGACTCCTGGACACTCCCTGGTGCAACGGCGCGGTGTGGAGCATGAACTCGATGCCGGGCATTTCGGGCGAAGTGACCGATTTCACGAACAAGTGGAACCAGGGACTCCGCGAGCGGTTGTACGGCCCGGGCCGAAAGGCCGATCTCGACGGCGAGTACATCGACTCCAGCGAAGGCTACGTGACCGACGAACTCAATTTCCGCCGCGACCACTTCGCCGCCGCCACCACCCCGCTCTGCTTCTCGCCCGACACGTACCAGCCGGCGATCTTCCGCGGCCTGATCGTCTTCGAGTACATCCGCGGGATTGCCGACGACCTCCACGGCATGGGCAAGCGGATGATGGCCAACAGCACACCGATCCGTCTCTGCTGGCTCGCGCCGCTCTTGGAGGTGATGGGCACGGAGACCGATTGGAACCACCAGGACGCCTGGCGGCCGATGTCCGATGCCGACCTGCTCTACCGCCGCGCGATGTGCAAGGGGAAGCCGTACTGCTTCCTGATGAACACCCAGTTCGAGAAGTTCCCCTACGAGCTGGTCGAGAAATACATGAAGCGGTCGCTCGCCTACGGGATGTTTCCCGGGTTCTTCAGCCACAACGCTTCGCAGGGCCACTACTTCACGCGTCCGGAGCTCTACGACCGCGACCGGCCGTTGTTCAAGAAATACGTCCCCTTGTGCAAGCTGGTGGCGGAAGCCGGCTGGGAGCCGGTCACCGCGGCGGCGAGCGACGACGAACGGGTCTACGTAGAGCGGTTCGGTAGGCATTATCTGACGGTGTTCAATGACAGCCAGGAGCCGAAGACCGTTACGGTCACCCTCCAAGGTTCCGGACCGGCGACGAGCCGAGACCTCGTTTCCGGCAAGACGATTGCGTGGAAGGAGAAAAAGGCCACGCTGACGCTCCAAGGCGAGGACGTGGCAGTGCTGGAGATGGCGCAGCCGTAGCCCGCGTTGCCGACCTGCCTCTGCGTTTCTCGTGCCCAGGCTCCGACTAATGGGCACGTTTCTCGTTCCCAGGCTCTGCCTGGGAACGCACTACCTCCGAGGCTCCGCCTCGGTCGCGTTCAACGCACCGCTCGGCGCGGGTCTCTGACCCCGTCGAAACCGCCGACCGAAGGTCTCCTGGGCCGGTTTATGCCTCTCGTTCCCAGGCTCTGCCTGGGCACGCACTACCTCCGAGGCTCCGCCTCGGTCGCGTTCAACGCACCGCTCGGCGCGGGTCTCTGACCCCGCCGAAACCGCCGACCGAAGGTCTCCTGGACCGGTTTGTGCCTCTCGTTCCCAGGCTCTGCCCTTGTCATTACCCACAACTTGCATACCGTTACGCTTGCGTGGTACGGCCATTCATGGCCGTTTTTCCGCCGCAGGCGGTTGAGGCCCGCCGTTAACGGCGGGCTGCGTGGGGCACCGCGCGTCGCCGCCAGCCGCCCCGGCCACCGCCGCCAGAGGCGGCGGTGGCCGGGGCGGCTGGCGGCGACGAAAAAAGATGGGGACACGGTCGGGCAAACCCGTGCTGAAGCACGGGTCTTCACCGCCTGCGGCGGAACAAGGAAGGAGCGTAAACGCCCCTTACCATTCCGCTGTCCAATCGACCGCCAGGATATGGGTAATGACAAAGATATTCAGCAGATCCCCGCCGACGCTGCCTGCAAGAATCGTGATGGTGCGTCTCCTTCGACCCGCGCGCAAAACGGATTTCAATCCGTTCCGCACAAGGCCGATTTTCAGTCCGTGCCTTGCTCGAGGAAGAGCCGGGTTAAGCGTTAAGGACTCGTCCACGAACAATGTCGCCTCGCTCCGCGAAAGAGCACCCTTTCGCGGAGGCGATAAAACCACGGAGTTGTTCCTGGACTGCGCCTAAGGCAATTGAGCCGCATGACGAGGTTGCCGTGGCCTCTCAACGGGGGTAGAATGGCTGTATGCCGACAGTACTACGGAGCGGCCCGTTTCGGTTCTTCTTCTACGCGGGGGACGGCGGGGAACCGCCGCACGTCCACGTCGAGCGAGACGACGGGGAAGCCAAGTTCTGGCTCGACCCGGTTCGGCTGGTCCGAAGTCATGGATTGCGCAGCAAGGACGTCCACCAGATCCAAGAGTTGGTGAAACAGCATCAAGCGGAGTTGTTGGAGGCATGGGATGAGTTCTTCGACGGTTGACACAGAGCATGTCGTGGCGATCCAGGTCCAGGTGACCGAGGATACCTTGTCCGTCGAGTTGTCGGACGGTCGGACCATCTCGGCGCCGCTGGGTTGGTATCCACGCCTTTTTCACGGGACGGCCGCCGAACGCCAGGTGTGGCGATGGATCGCCGGCGGTCGCGGGATTCACTGGCCGGACCTCGACGAAGATATCAGTGTGGCGAATCTCCTATGCGGCCGGCCGTCCACCGAAAGCCAGACGTCGTTCAAGAAGTGGCTTGCGACGAGGCCGAAGAAGGATTGACCGTCGAAGACACTCTACATCCTTTTCCGCCACGGAGGCGTTGCCGAAAACGCCAAGCAGAGGAGCTTCGGCCCGTCGGATTGCTCGATTCCAGATACCATGAACCAACTCGGCGGCAACCGCCCTCGGCAACCGCCGTTGTGCTGTAACCGAAACGGCATCGCGCCAAGTACGCCGTCATGGCGCGCCGCAGCGTCGCTCCGCCGGCCCGGCGGCCAGCAATCCTCTGGACACTCGAAGTATCTCGCCAACTCAAGGGAAACTAGCTTGGGATGGAAAAAGGCAGGGTCTCGCCACGTATCCGCCGCAGGGTGGCCTGCTTGGCTGGACGACGGCGGGGGGTATGCAGTGGTAAGATGGAGGAGTCGAGTAATCGAGTATTGAAGTGGTGAGACGCTGAACTCAATGTTGCAGTATCCTGTACCCAGCACGGAGTACCCAATAGCCAGTACCGAGTGCCGAGTACCCAGTGCGCAGTACCCAGTACCAGGTACCCGGTCGGCAGTACGCGGTGGCCGGTAGGCAGTACGCGGTAGGCAGTAGCGGGTACCGCAGTGGCACAATACTCCATTGCTCCACGGACCCAACACCACATCGGCCCTGCGCGCGAGGCCGGATTTTCTGTCTTACGGCGGACAGATGGCTTCGGTTACAATATGCGAAGTTGGGCAAGCTTGCGTTGTTGTCGCGGAAGGACGGACCATTGAGGAAAGTAGTCGTCGGGCTGGCCAAGGTCAGCGTTTCTATTGCCATTGTCGTCTGGCTGTTTTGGGACGCGTTGAGCGACGATCCCGAGGCCGTGAGCCGGTTGAGCGCCGGTGAGAAGAACTGGTGGGTGCTGGTCGTGGCGGGAGCGGCCTGTTCAACCGCCATCGGCATCACCCTGGTCCGCTGGTACTTCCTGGTCCGTGCTCTGGGGCTGCCCTTTCGGATGAAAGACGCCTTTCGGATCGGATTTGTAGGCTATCTGTTCAACATGGCGCCCATGGGGATTGTCGGCGGGGACCTGGTGAAGGCGCTGATGCTCGCGCGGGAGCAGCATGGCCGCCGCGCCGAGGCGGTTGCCAGCATTATCGTCGACCGGGTGGTCGGGCTGTACACGTTGTTTGTGCTGGCGACCGCGGCCATCTTCGCGGCCGGTTTCTGGTCCGCGGCCGATAAGGATGTTCGCTACGTGTGCCACGCCGCCGTGGTCGTCACGGCCGTGGCCACGCTCGGAATTGCCGCGCTGCTGGGACCGGAAGCGGTGGTGGGCAGGCTGGTGCGGCTAGTCGGAAGAGCGCCGCTGGCCGGTCCGCCGCTAGAGAAACTGATCGTTGCCGTGCGGATGTACCGCCACCGGTTGCCGGTGCTCTTCGCGGCGGGGCTGATGAGCCTGGCGGTCCACAGTCTGTTTTCCACCGGGATCCATCTGATTGCCCACAGCCTGCCCGGCACCGCTTTGTCGCTCCAGCAGCATTTCGTGGTAGCGCCGCTGAGCGCCATCACCAACATCATTCCATTGCCCGCGGGTCCGCAGGAAGGCGCCCTGAAGTTCCTCTACGGGGTCTTGGCCGCCGCGCCGCTCAAAGGGCTGGTCGTCTCGTTGGCGTACCGGATCATTACGCTCGTGATTGCGGCCGCGGGGATCGGCTATTACCTGACAAGCCGCCGCGAAGTTGCCGCGGTGCTCCAAGAGGCCGAGGCAGAGGAGGATGCCGTGCCGGGCAGGCCGATTCTGGTGAGCGGGCCGGCGGCCTGATCGGCGGTCCCGTTGACGCCGCCGGCCGATCCGGCGAGACTGACTTGGATGTCTGAAACTCCAGCGAATCCGAAGTCCGGACTTCTTCAGGGAAAGCGCGTGGCGCTGGTCGGCAAGCTTGCGGGCATGGCGAGGCGCGAGGCTGCGCAGTTGCTGCGGCAGCAGGGGGCGATCCTTGTCGAACGGCCGGCCGCGTCGCTCGACCTCATCGTGCTGGGCGAAGACAGCCTCCCCTTGCCCGACGGCAATGACCTGGACGATCTCTTGGACGAGTCGGCGCGCGAAGCGGCCGAACGCGGCTCGCTGCGCGTGGTGACGGAAACCCAGCTCTGGAATGAGCTCGGCTTGGTGGGCGCGGGCGAGGAAATCCACCATCTCTACACACCGGCGATGCTTGCCGAATTGCTGCAGGTTCCGCTGGCAGTGGTCCGCCGTTGGCATCGGCGAGGCTTGATTGTGCCGGCCAAAGAAGTCCGCAAACTCCCGTACTTCGATTTCCAGGAGGTCGTCACCGCGCGCCGGCTCGCTCAGCTCCTGGCGGCCGGCATGTCGCCCGAGGCAATCGAGCGAAAGCTGGCCGCGCTGGCAAGGCTACTGCCGGGCGCCGAGCGCCCCCTGGCCCAGCTCTCCGTGATCATCGAGGGAAAACAGATCCTGCTGCGACAAGGAGACGGATTGGTCGAACCGGGCGGCCAGTTGCGGTTCGACTTCGACGCCGCGGAAACCGTTGCCGCGCCGGACCGCGCGGCCGAAGAGTGGCCGGAGGAGGTTGTCAACTCGGTGCTCCAATGGGTCGGGCGAGGCCGTCCGCTGGGCTCCGGGACCTCCCCGGAGCAATTGTCGCGAATGGCCGAAGAACTGGAAGAGGAGGGCCAACTCGAGGCGGCTGCCGAAATGCTCCGAGCGGCGATGGCCGCCGGCGGACCGTCGGCCGAATTGTGCTTCCAGGTGGCCGAGCTTCTTTATCGGCTTGGGGATCTGAGCGGAGCGCGCGAACGCTACTACATGACCATCGAATTGGACGAGGACTACGTCGAGGCCCGCGCAAACCTGGGCTGTGTTCTGGCTGAGCTGGGCCAGCGCGAGTTGGCCTTGGCCGCGTTGGAAGGCGCCCTTGCCTACCACCCGCACTACGCCGAGGTCCACTATCACTCCGCAAGAATCCTCGACGACATGGGACGTCCGGACGAGGCCGAGCCACACTGGCGCGGGTTTCTGGAGATTGCCCCCGACAGCCCGTGGGCGGAACAGGCGCGGCGGCGATTGGGCGACCGGCCGGGGAGCGGGTCGGTGGGGTGATGGGGTAGTGGAATGAGGGAATGATGGGGTGACGGAACGGGGGAGATCGGCGGCCCAGCGCTCGATTCCTCCACACCATGCGAGCACGGTGCCCAGTCACCAACACTGTCCCGAACAGGAGAACTAGCCCTTCTGTGAGGGGGTGCTTGAAAGTTCTGGCAGGAAAGGTATCCTGGGTAGCTGGGGGTACTCGCGTCGATGCAGGAAATCCTCTTTGAATACGAGATGAACCCGACGACATGGGTCTACGTGTCGTCGTTGATGATCATCGGCATTTATTTCAAATTCCACCGCGTCCTCAGCGTACGAAATCTCGATCTGATCGCACTGATGGCCTTCTCGCCCGGGCTTCTGATCATTGCGCGGGGGAATGAGCACTGGGGATATGTGTGGCTGTTTAGCGTGGGCGGGTTTTTCCTGGTGCGGTTGCTCTTGGATCCGCTCATGGTGCGGCGACCACTGCTGGAACCGAACCTGTCGGCCAGCGGCCTGACGTTCACAGGCGTAGCGCTCTTGTTCTTTCTGATGGCGAACGTGATCATCGGGAAGGTGCCGGACCGGAACCTTCGCGCAACCAGCGAACTCGTCGGTCCTCTTGCGGACCGCTCCGCGGCGAACCACGGAATCCAGCCGGGCGAGCCGTACCTGCGTCTGCCGGGCTTCCGCCCGTTCCACGAATTTGCCGAACTCGACGAGCAGACCACTGCCCTGGACGGCGCGCCGTTGACGGCCCGGCAATTGTCATTTCGCCGCGTGGTGACGCGGACCGCCGCCATTCTCGGCCACCTGGCGGTCGTCATCGGGATCGTGCTGGTCGGCTATCGCCACTTCGACAACACGCACACGGGCGTGGCCGCGGCTTCGCTTTATCTCCTGCTGCCCTATACGGCCCAGCTCACTCGCGAGGTGGACCACGTTGTGCCCGGCGCGGTCCTGGTCTGGTCGATCGAATCGTATCGGCGGCCGGTCTGGGCGGGGCTGCTTTTCGGCCTGGCGGCCGGGTTGATCTTCTATCCTTTGTTCTTGTTGCCGTTGTGGTGCGGCTTTTACTGGAGGCGAGGCCTGCTGCGGTTCTTGGCATCCACCGCCGTGATGCTGGCAATCCTGGTGCTTGCCTTGGGCATGACCTCCGACAGTCTCGGCGAGTTTGCCGGCCAGGCAAGACAAATGTTCGGGTGGACGAGCCTGTGGGGCGAATACGCCAGTGGTTTTTGGGAGTACCACCGCCACGCCTACCGCATCCCGATCATGGCCGCATTCCTGGTGCTCTGCGGCAGCCTGGCGTTGTGGCCGCCTCAGAAAAACCTGGGCACCCTGCTGAGCCTCTCGGCGGCCGTGATGCTGGCCGTGCAATTTTGGAGCCCGTACCAGGGCGGCCTCTACATGGCCTGGTACCTGCCCTTTCTGATGCTCACGATTTTTCGGCCGAACCTCGAAGACCGCGTGGCAGTCACGGCTGTCGTTGAAGGGCGCGTACCGTGGCCGATCCGGCGACTGGTGCGCTGGGCGCCGCGGGCCGCTCCGGCAGGTTGATGGGGTGGTGAGGTGATGGGGGCACTGGGGTATTGGGGCGCTGCAATATCTGCATCCCATCGCTCCAACACCCTATCGCCGCGTCGCCCAATCCCTCCCGTTACTCGTGTGCCGCGTGTTCATGGCCCTCGTGCGCGTGTGAGGTGTGCTGGATCACTCCGGTGTACTGCCGGTCGCCGATCGTGACACGCAGCCGGCCTTGCAGCTTTTCCGCATGGAGCAGTGTATCGGTGGCCGGTTCGCTCTGGACGGCGAACTCCGAAGCGCCCGCCGTGCCCGCTTCGCGCACGGGCTTGAGCGCGTAGTCGACGAACTTGCCGTCCAGGAACAACTGGAGGATCACCGCGTCCTGCGGGATCGGCACAGGGGCCTTTCCGGCCGCATCGAGGATGTGGACCGTAACCGTGTGCGTCGCTTCGTCGTGGAGCAGTTCGGCATGGTACTCCTCCTCACCGAGTTCGATGAGGTGGCCTCCGTGCGGGCCTTCAGTCGGATGCACGTGCTCGGCCTCGGAGGCGTGATCGTGCTCGTCGTGCCCTGCGCCGGCGACAGGCCGCGCCGTGGGCGCCGAGGCGCCGTTTCCGCCGCAGCCCACGATCCAGACGCACAGCAAGAGGGCAGCCCAGACGATCCTGAGTGTTCGAGACATGGGGCTCTCCTTTCCAGGGGGTGAGGGGGTGGTGAGGCACTGGGGAATTGTCTGCTGAGTACGGAGTACTGGGTACCGGAGCGCTGGAGCATTCGCAGCCCATCGCTCATCGCTCCAGCACTCCATCACTCCAGCGCGTCCCGCCTGCTTTCCTCGACGGCGTGCTGGGCGGCGCGAAGTCCGTATTTCCAGAACAACGCCGGGCGGACCAGGAACTCCAGCAGCGTGCTGGTCAAAAGACCGCCGATGATCACGGTGGCCACGGGGTAGAGGATCTCTTTGCCGGGTTCGCCGGCAGCCAGGGCCAGGGGAACCAAGCCGATCCCGGCAGTCAGCGCCGTCATCAATACGGGGGCCAGCCGCTCCTGCCCGGCCCGGATGACCATCCGGCGGGACCACGCCTCGCCTTCGTGTTGGACGAGGTGCAGATAGTGGTTGATGAGCAGAATGCCGTTGCGCGAAGCGACGCCGCAGAGCGAAATGAATCCGACCATGGCGGCCACGGTGAGCGTCTGGCCTGTGAGGTAGAGGGCGGCGACCGAGCCGATAAAGGCCATCGGCAGGGCAATCATCACCTGAAGCGAGAGATTGGCCGAGCGGAACATCGCGTACAGCACCAGGAACATGCCGGCCAGCGCGCCCAGGAAGCTGATCGCCATCGCGCGCGAAGCCGACTGCTGGCTTTCGAACTGGCCGCCGTACTCGACGAAGTATCCGGTGGGCAATGTCTCGACGACCGGCGCAAGGCGGCCCTTGATGTCGCGGACCACGTCCACCAGGCCGCGGCCCGAGGTATTGCACTGGATCACGATCCGCCGGCGGACCTGCTCCCGGTTGATGGTGTTGGGCCCGCTGGCCTTGTAGATGTTGGCCAGGGAACCCAGGAGGGTGGAGCCGCCGTCGGGCAAGTCCACGGCCAGGCGGCGGACGGCTTCGATATCTTCGCGGAACGGCTCGTCGAAGCGGACCAGCAGGTCGAAGGTCCGCTGGCCGAGGAGCACTTCGGAAACCACTTTGCCGTTCATGGCCGTCTCGATGAATTCGTTGATGTCCCGGCGGCGCAGGCCGTACTTCTTGAGCTGGTCGCCGTCGATCTCGATCCGCAGTTGCGGGATCTCGACCTGCGGCTCCACCTGGAGGTCTTGCACGCCGGAGACGCCGGCAATAGCGCCGCGCATCTCGTGCGCCTTGCGGCGGAGGACGTCCAGGTCGTCGCCGTAGAGCTTGACGGCCACCTGGGCCTGGACGCCGGAGAGCATGTGGGAAATCAGATGCGCCAGCGGCTGTTCCACGCTGGTGAGAATCCCGGGCACGTCCGCCAGTGCCTCGCGGATGTCGTCCAGGATCTCTTCGCGGCTGCGGGTCGAATGCGGGTCGACGCCGGCGACGATCTCCGACATGCTGACCGGCACCGCGTGCTCGTCCAATTCGGCCCGCCCCGTCTTGCGCACGAACCCTTGGATGTCGTCGATCCTCTGCAGGCGCTGTTCGACCTTTCCGGCGACCTCCTCGGCCGTTGCCAGCGAAGTGCCCGGGGGGAGGACGACGTTGATCTGCACCGATCCCTCGTTGAAGGGCGGCAGGAAGTCGCTCTCCAATCGGAGCACCGCCGCCGCGCTTGCCGCGACGGCAAGCAGGGCCCCGGCAAGGACCGGGGTCGGCGCTCGCAGGCTGAATCCGATCGCCCAGCCCGCCGCCGCCTTCAGCGAGCGGAGCAAAAAGCCCTCGCGCTCGTGCTCCGAGTGCCGGTCGGCCCAAATCATGAGGGCCCAAACGACCGGAGCCGTCGCCAGGGCCATCGCCAGGTGGGACCACCACGACATCGCCGACCACCGTTCGGCCGCGCCGGCCAGACCCAGCAGCGGAAGCCCTGCGGGAACGACCCAGCGCCAGATCGCCAGCGCGATCGACGGCGCCAGCGCGGCGGCGAGCCACGGCCAGATTCCGCGGCGGGCCAGAAGCCAGTACGAGAGCACCGGGGTAACGGTGAGCGAAACCAGCAGCGATGCCACGATCGACACGATGTAGGCGATCCCGATCGGGGCGAACAACCGCCCCTCCATCCCGCCCAGGGCGAAGACCGGCACGAAGGCAAGAACCACGAGGATCGTGCTGAACACGATCGAATTGCGGATTTCCGCACTCGCCTCGAACACGACCAACAGGGCCGACTTGGGACTGTCGCAGTGGCGGTTCTCCTTCAGGCGGCGGAAGATGTTCTCCACGTCGACAATGGCGTCGTCCACCAGCTCGCCGATCGCCACCGCCAGCCCGCCGAGCGTCATCGTGTTGATCGACAGGTCCAAGGCGGCGAACACGATGCCGGTGATGACGATCGAGAGTGGAATGGCCGTCAGGGTAATAAACGTCGTGCGGAAATTGAGCAGGAACAGGAAGAGGATGATCAAGACGAGGATGCTCCCGTCGCGGAGCGCGCCGACGACATTCTCCACCGCGCGGTCGATGAACTCCCGCTGCTGGTACAGTTCGGGGTGCAGGCGGACGTCCGCCGGCAAGCTGCCTTGAAGCTCGCCCAGCGCGGCGGCAACCATTTCCGTGACGTGCCGGGTATCGGCGTTGGGCTGCTTGTTCACGGTGAGAATGACCGCTGGCCCGCCGGCGAAGCTGCCGTCGCTCCGCCGCGAGAAGGCCGCGCTGGAGCCACGTTTCACCTCCGGGCCCTCGATCACACGGGCGACCTGGCGGATGAGTACGGGCCGGCCGTCGCGCGTGGCGACGACGACATCCTTGATGTCGTCGGCGGTGCGGATGCGTCCCAGCGAGCGGACCAGGTACTCGTTCGGGCCTTGTTCGTCGAGGTAGCCGCCCGTGGCGTTCTCGTTGCTTTCGGCCAAGGCGGTTTCCACCTCGCCGAGCGTCACTCCGTAGCGCAGCAGCTCGTTGGGGTCGACGAGCACCTGGAACTGCTTGCGGTCGCCGCCCATCGCGAACACCTGGGAGACGCCGGGGATCGTCAGCAGCCGCTGGCGGACGACCCAATCGGCCAGCGTTCTCATTTCCATCGCGGAGGTTTCTTCCCCTTCACTCCACATGCCGATGATCATGATCTGGCCCATGACCGAGGAGATCGGCGCCAACTGGGGAGTGACGTTGGCCGGCAGCCTTTCCGCGGCGAGGGCCAGTCGTTCTGCGACGACCTGGCGGTCGGTGTAGATGTCGGTCCCCCATCCGAACTCGACGTAGACGACCGACAGCCCGACACCCGATTGCGTCCGCACGGCCTGCACCCCGGTCGCGCCGTTCAGAGCGGACTCCAGAGGAAACGTGATGAGCGCCTCGACCTCCTCCGGCGCAAGCCCCGGCGCTTCGGTCATGATGACGACGCGGGGCCGGTTCAAGTCCGGGAACACGTCGATCGGCAGCCTCGCAATCTGCCAGGCGCCCAGCGCCATGAGCAAGAGCGACAGTGCGAGCACGAGCAGCCGCTGGTGGAGCGCGAAACGGATGACGGAATTCAACATGCTCGTCTTAATGGTTATGTCCAGCATGCGGGTCAACCCCTCCGCCGGCCTTGTTTTTCAGAGCCAGGTGCATCTGGAAGGCGCCGGTGGCGACGACGGTGTCGCCGGGAAAGAGAGTTCCGTCGTTGTCGAGGACCGCCCATCGCTGATCGCGGTACACCACGTGGACCGGGGTGCGGTCGAAATGCTCGCCATGCTTCTGGAAGACGAACCAGTCGGGGCCATCCTGGACGACCGCTTCGCGCGGGAGCACGATGCGGTCCTTCCACGTTTCCACCGGAACCAGGAGTTCGACGCGTTGGCCGGGCCGATAACGCCAGGCGATGAACCGTCGGCTGTCGGCGGTCTGTTCGTTGCGGACCAAGGTGTTAGGCAGTCCCACGTAGAACTTCAGGGCACGCGACTGGCGATCTACCTGGTCCTCGACGTAGAGGATATGGAGCCCCGGCACTTCCTCCTTGCCGGAACCGTTTGCCTCGACGATCGCCGTCAACTTGTCGCCCTGGTTGGCCGCCCGGTTCAGGACCCCTGCATCCTGTTCAAAGGCTTTGCCTTCGATGTACAGTTCGCAGTGGTCGGTAAGGGTCGCGAGCACCGCGCCGGTGGCGACATGGTCGCCGGGATTCACCGCCAGTTCGCTCACCTGGTAGAAGTCGTCGTGATCGTGGCCGGACGAGTGCTCGGAGAAAGGCGGCGCGGCGATGGTCACGCTGCGGAGAAGCTGCCGCTTGTCGGCGATCTCCTGAATTTGCTCTTCGCTCAAACCGTGCAGCAGGAGGGCCTGCCTCGCCGCGCGGATGCCCGCTTCGGCTTTTTTCTCCTCGTATTGCCGTTCCAGCAGAGACTTCCCCGCGATCGCCCCGCTGGCTGTCACCTGCTCCAACCGGGCCACTTCGCGTTTCACCACCTCCAATTGCTCCAGTTCCCGGAGCAGGTCGCTCTGCTTCTCGACGAGATCCTCGTGGGTAAGCCGCAAATCGAAGAGGGGCTCGCCGCTCTGGACAGCTTCGCCGCGGACCCGGTAAATCCGCGTCACGATGCCCGTCATCAGGGCCGAGACGGTCGTCTGGGTGCGTCCCGGCCGCTCTGCGACCATGGCGGGAATGCTGACGGTCTTTTCGAAGTCGCGAGTCTGGACCGCCATCAGCGTCAGCCCGACATTCTTGGATCCCTTTTCGCTGAGCCGGATCTCATTGGCCGTGTCGTGGCCGGGAGGGGCCGGAGCAGCATGGCGGTCGCCGGTCTCGCCTTCCTGCGCGTGACCCGCTTCCTCATGGTGGGCGGAGTCTTCTACCCCGGCGCCGGGTCGGTCTCCGCCGAGCAGATTTCGCACGGGGGGGGCCCACGTGCTGCGGCTGAGCAGCGCTGCGGCGACCATGCCGGTCCCTGCGACGGCAAGTGCGGCCGGGACGAGCCACCGCCTTTTCTTGGACTTGCCCAATCCAGCAGCGGCCCGCGAGGTTGAAGCTTCCCCTTGTTCCAAAGAGGATGGATGCGAAGGCGCATGCCCGATATGGCCATGCGGGATCTGGCCTTTGTTGGTGACCGCCATTGCGGTTCTCCTCATGCGTGGCAGACAAGCCTCGATGCGCAGCCCGAACCGTAGACGGACGCGCGCATCGGAAGAACACCCAACGAAACGAAGAACGCCGCAATTAAACCAGCAGAACCTGGTTCATCAGGTGCAGGCGGAGAGGTGATGGGATGGCGACGGGTTGGCACGGCACGCGCAGCGACTGGCCGGCGTGGGCGGCAAGCGGTGCGGGAAACAGCCCGTCGATGGACGGCGCAAACAGGTCGCCCGACGAGGAATCATCCGGCTTGATAAAGACACAGTCCCGCTCGTCGCACCCCTTATGTTCCGGGGCATTCTCATGGGACAAACAGTCGGCCGCGTGGCAGTGGCAGCCTGTGTGCTCCACGACCGCCGGGCTGCGGAGACCGTGTGGGCCGGCGCTCTGCGCCGCGAAGCTCGCGTCGCCGAACGAGGTGCCGCACGAACCGTGCGCATGGTGGAGGCAGCACCCGAACACCATGTGCGCGAGCACGGCGACCATCGCAATGCTGTGGAGCAAGCGGTACATCACGGATTCCGGCCGAAATAGACTTCTCATACCCATCATAAAGCCGCTCCACGCGGCCGAATACCCGACATTGAGGGGGGCGCCCGGATGAGTATAACTCGGTTCTGCCCCCAGGCCAACGGCGGTTTTTCTTGGAAACGAGGACGCGGGGGGCCGTTCTTGCCGGGGTTTTGCTGCCTTCCGGCCGTTTGTCCCGTGCAACGATTGACAACGCCAAACCCTCGGCGCAAGATCACAGATCCTCCCCTCACCCGTCCTCGGGAGAGGTGCCGGGGGTGGGCTCGTCGCGAACCACCCAAGAGATCCAACCATGCACCACCGCCTAGCGATCGCCGCAGTCCTCGCAATCCCGCTGGCCTGGCCCCATCTCGCGTCCGCCCAGGCTTTCGCCAATCCTCTCTTCGTACTGGGCAACGGCGTTCAGGACCCCGCATATCCGACGCCCGAGGCCCAAGCCGCCTTGCTCAAAGGGCTCGGTTACGACGGCATTGGCCCGTCCGGAGTCAACGGCATTCCCGAAATGCTGAAGGCCTTCGATGCCCAGCGCCTCAAGGTCCATGCCCTCTACGTGGGCGCGAACCTCGACGCGGACCAGCCCAAGTTCGATCCGCTCTTGAAAGACGCGATCGCTGCGCTTGAGGGGCACGGCACGTTCGTCTGGCTCTACATCCGCAGCCGTCAGCATCCGCCCTCCTCCACCGGCGGCGACCAGCGGGCCGTCGAGATCGTCCGCGAAGTGGCCGAGATGGCGGAGCGGGCCGGGGTGAAGGTGGCGCTGTATCCTCACGTCGGCTTCTACGTCGCGCGCGTGGAGGATGCCGTCCGCATCGCCGATCAGGTCAACCGCCCCAGCGTGGGCGTGACTTTCAATCTATGCCACTGGCTCAAGCAGGACGGTCCCACGAAGATGCAGGAGCGCCTCGAGCTGGCCCTGCCGCGATTGTTCCTGGTGACGATCAACGGCGCCGATCCGGAGGGCAACTGGGACCGCATCATCCAGACGCTCGACCGCGGCTCGTTCGACGTCTACGGTTTCCTGAAAGCCCTCAAACGGCTCGGGTACTCCGGCCCCATCGGCTTGCAGTGCTACGCAGTCCCCGGTGACAAGCGAGAAAATCTCGTACGTTCCATGGAGGCGTGGCGGGGATTTTCCAAGCGGCTAGCTGAGGAAAGCAAGTGACGAGGAAGCGGGCCAATACCGGGAATGGCAAACCAACCAAGAAATCATCGCGACGTGGTTGGTCCTCAACTTCCATTGGCCTCATCCGCCGGCAGACAGTCCGCCGCGGCGGCCTCCTGCGCATCATGCACGGCGATGGCCCTGCGAGCGACACCGACGATCACCGCGCCCAGCACCGCACTGACCGAACCCAGAACCATGTAGATCAGCCACGGCCAGCGCTCGGTCAGCGGCAGCGGCTTGGGAAGGTAAACCGGGTTGGCCTGCCGCTCGCCCAGCGACGCTCGCGCCGGCGGCGGAACGAGAACGTCGGACAGGTTGCGGGCAAAATCGTAGAGCGGGGCCTGCGCGTCCCGGTTGCCGTAATACAGCCGATAATCGCCGCCCGGCCTTTCAGGCGACGCGAAGACGACCTGCCGCGCGGGAGCGCTGAAACTTGCCGAACGGATCTCCAGCGGCTGGTTGCCGTGGTCGAGGACCACCAGGCGGACGCGTGCGGCCTGGACCTCCGGAAACGCGGCCTTCATCGGCTTCTGCTCCTCGCCGGCGCGGCGCCGCCAAACGCCCGTCGAGTGATGCCGAAAACGTTCTTGCGATCCTTCCGGCCCGCCGACCTCGATTTGATAGTCCCGAACGAAGTCCTTATCGGCAACCTCGACGGCGATTTCCTCGACGGGCACGCTCTCGCCGCCCAGCCCGATGATCCACGCCGACGCGGGCGAGCCGTTGGCCCGCGTCAGCTCTCGCGGCCCCAGCGCGCCCGGCAACGTGAGCATCTCTCCGGGCACGTGGACCGTCCGGTACACCGCGGCGCTGTCGACTGCCGGTGGCTCCTTATCTACCAGAGGGTCTTGATAGACGCGAAGACGCAAGTGGCGGAAGCGGCTGGGCGGATACTTCAGACTGACATCCTGGCTCAAACCGCTGTCGGAGTGAAAGCGAATCAGGTTCTCCTCTCGCAGCTCTCGCCACTGCTGGGCGTTGTCGCTCCCTTCCAGCACCGCCCGGCGGCGGAACTCCTCGGACGGCATCTCGACTTGGACTTCGTTATGCTCGAAGCTCTCTGGACCGAGGTCAAGCGACAGTTCCGTGGACCCTTCCGGTCCCTGGGCGCGGTTGAAAATGTTCGCCCGGATCGCATCGCGCCGGTTCTCCTCGCGGCGGACCCGCAATGCATAGGGGATCTCGCGGCTGCCTTGGTAAAGCCGAAGGTCCGCCAGATCGACGCGGGCCTTGTCGAACACATCGGGCAAAAGGACGAAATCCACCCACGGCGAGTCGCTGCGATTGGATTTCTCCGACAGCCGCACATCCTGAAAGCAAGGCCAGGCGCTGAGCGGCGAGCCGGGCCGCGCCTGGGGAGCATCTGCGGCCAAGGCCGGCATGCTCGCCATTGCCAAGAGCGCGGCGAACATCGTGCCCAGGCTCCGCCTGAGCACCACCATCGCCTCCATCGTACCCAGGCTCTGCCTGGGCACGGAATGTCTTGCAGGCTCCGCCTGCTGTTCTTCATTGTGGCGCGACGCTTCGTGTCGTGAATCACGGCAGGGAATGCCGTGCCACACTGTCAAGCGAGGCGGAGCCTCGCGGGTTGTGCGCTCCCAGGCAGAGCCTGGGTGCGAGGGGCTATCGCGGGTTGTGCGCAGCGAGGGGCTATATTCATGCCTCATGGGAATCACCTTTGGTTATGCCGTCCGGCTCGGGTTCCAGCCGGATGCGTTGGTACGCCCAGGCGGCTGCGCCCAGAAGGACCGCCAGGACGAAAAACGCCAGGATGCGATAGATCTCGTCCAGTTCCGCCATGTCGACCAAGAAGACTTTGCCCACCGTCAGACCGTAGAGCCCGATGGCAAGCCACCGGAGCCTGGCCAACCGGGCGCGGAACCCGATCGCCAAGAGGGCCGTGGCGAACAGCGCCCAGAGAATCGAAAGCATCATCTGACCCAGCCAATGCCAGTCGATGCGGTCTCCTTCTCGAACCGCGGCCAGGGCATCGAAGTACCCGTGGCAGTCGACGGAGAGGACGAGCCAGACCAGGGCAATCCCGACCAGTCCGGCAAGCTGGACCAGGAACCGCTCGCCCGGCTGCAACCGCCCGAGGAGCCGCCGCGTGGCGAAAATGGCAACGAGAACAAGGGCCGCGGTCCCCAGGGCGGGCAGGGCATACTCGTTCACCACTGGCACAAAGGGTTCGCGTGTGTGGTGAGGGGTGTCGACAATCGCGACGCGCGTGACCGCGGCCAATGCCAGGACCCCCGCGATGGCCCGCATCGCCGGGGCGCGGGTCCGATTGCCGAACCACCAGAGCACGGCTGCCTCGGCCGCCCAGCCCAGCGCGACCCAGGCGGCGTCGGCCTGGATCGGGAAGGCCAGGGCCACGAAGCCGACGGCAATCGCCAGCGCGGTAAGCAACTGACGGGTTTCCTGCGGCCTCCAAGCGAGAACCAGCCGGGCAACGATCGCAAAAACCACCGCCATTGCCACGGCCGCCGTGCCCATCCAAACATTGTGGTCGGGCTTCATGAGCACGTAGAATGCCAGGAACCACAACGAGGCGGTCAACACCATTCTTGCCAGGTCTTCCCACGTTGCTCGCCGAGTGCGAACCACGTGCATCAGCAGGCTCTGGCCCAGGAAAAGCACGAACACGATCGCCTGAAATCCCAGGGCCCAGGCGAGCTTCTCCGGGTGGTAGTTCTGTGTGTACCAAAGCCAGAAGAGACCCTGCGTTCCCAGTAGTGCAACGGAACCGATGCCGATCCATGCCCGAAAGACGAGCATCCCCAGCGCGCCCGCGTCGAGCACGGCAAGATACGTGAAGAGCGAGTGATACTGGTCGTGCTCGGAGTGCATGAGCAGGGACGTGAGCAGTCCGCCGACCAGCGCGGTCAGCCCGATCGCCGGCGAGTTGTAAAGCACCGCCAGCACGGCCGATTCCAGCACCAGGACGGCGAGAAACACGCCCGCGGCCTGCTGCGGCAGCAAGTGGTAAAACCCGAAGGCGGCGTAGGTCGACAGGTAGACCACCATGACGCCGGCGGCCGTGAGCATCTGCGAAACGCTCTGCCAGCCGCGCCGATGGCGGTCCCAGCCGGCCGCCACGAGCGCCGCCCCGGCGACCACGCCCAGCCCGACACGCCCCAGCGGCCCGATCCACTGGTTCTCAAACGCGTAGCGAAGAAAGAATGCCGCCGCAAACAGCAGGAGCACCACCGCGACCCAGCCCAGGGCCTTGCGTCCGACCAGCAGTTCCCACTGGATCGGCTTACGCTCAACCACCGGGACGGATGGGCGAACGAACGGGCTGGCAGCCGCCGGCTGTGCGTGCGTCTCCTCCGGCACGATCTCTGGCACGACCGGCGACTCTTCCGCGGCCGGCACCGCGGGCCGCACCATCGCCTCCAACTGCTCGACGCGCCGCACCAGATCGCCGATCTGCCGCGACCGCCGATAGGCAACCGCGCCCAGCACGATCGCCGTCAACGGCGCGACGACGACCATCAGGAAGATCAGGATAGCCACAGCGAATTCGATCAAGGCTGCAAGTCCTCAAGCAGACACGGAAATAAGCAACTGGATGCCGAGCATTATACACTCCCCGCTGAAGGGGTGAAGTCGCGGGCCGATAGGAGACCCGTGCCGCACACACCTGGGCGGCGCTCTTCATGGGATATAACGTAATCGCCTCAAAACCCCCCATTTGGTTGGGGTTGTGGTTCGTGGTACAGGGATATCACGGGTCGGCATCGGGCCGGTGTGACATCACGGCGAAGGGTCGACGCTCGACACGTCCATTTCCCTGTAATACAATGGCGACGTTCGTATTACGCAATCCGATGTACTGATCCGCGTGGCCCAGACCGGGTGGAGCAAGGGATGAAGCGGGGATTTCTTGTCGCACTGCCTGTCGCCATCGCGGTTCTGGCTGCCAGGATGGCCTGCGCCCATTTTCTCGTGCTGCTGCCTTCCCTTGATGTGGTCGAAGCAGACGATCCCCGCACCGTGGAAGTTGGCATCGCTTTTACGCATCCGATGCAGCAGGGGCCGGTGATGGAGATGGGCCAGCCGCGTCAGTTCGGGGCGATGGCTCATGGCCGGAAGGTCGATCTGCGAGGAAGTCTCCAGCCGCAGAAGGTGGAAGGCAAGACAACCTATCGAGCCACCGTCCAGCTCAACCGGCCCGGCGACCATGTTTTGTACATCGAGCCGGCGCCCTACTGGGAACCGGCCGAGGAGAAATGGATTGTCCACTACACCAAGGTCGTGGTCGACTTCATGGGCGCCGAAGAAGGCTGGGACCAGTTGCTCGGTTTTCCCGTGGAAATCGAACCGCTGGTTCGCCCCTACGGGCTGTGGACCGGCAATACGTTTCGCGGAATCGTCCGCCGCAACGGGGCGCCGGCGCCGTTTGCCACGGTCGAGGTGGAATACCATAACGAGGGCCGACGGATCGCGACGCCCAACGACGCCTTCATCACTCAAGTGATCAAGGCCGACGCAGGCGGCGTTTTTTCCTATAGCATGCCGCGGGCCGGCTGGTGGGGCTTCGCGGCGCTGGTGGATGGGGCCCAGAAAATCCCCGACCCCAAGGGCAACCTGGCCGACGTCGAATTGGGTGGGCTGATCTGGGTGAAAACCGTCGACATGCAAGGCCCGGTCATCCACCCCGCGGCCGGAGCCAACCCTTAGTCGCTGAACAAGATTCCATGCACATCACCGAAGGACTTCTGTCGACCTCCACCGAAGGCATCCTGGTGCTCGCGGCCGGCGCAGCCGTCGCCGCCGCCGGAACCGCGGTTGGCCTGCGGAAACTCGACTATGAGCGGGTCCCGCAGGTGGCGATGCTCAGTGCCGCCTTTTTCGTGGCGTCGCTCATCCACGTGCCGATGGGGTTCACATCGGTCCACCTCGTGCTCAACGGGCTGGTCGGCCTGGTGCTCGGATGGGCGGCATTTCCCGCCCTGCTCGTTGCGCTGTTGTTGCAGGCCGTGCTGCTCGGTCTTGGCGGACCGACCACGCTGGGAATGAATACGGCCGCCATGGCCCTGCCGGCCGTCGCCTGCTACGGACTGTTCCACCGTGCCGCGGTGGGCCCCAACGACGCATGGGCCGCCGTGAGCGGCTTTTGCGCGGGGGCCGTGGGAATCGTGCTCGGTTCGGTCCTTGTATCCATGGCCTTGCTGGGGGCCGGGGAGCATTTCGCAGCCGTCTGGAAGCTCGTGGTCGTCTATCACCTGCCGGTCGCCATGATCGAGGGCGCGGTGACCGCCACCGTCCTGATGTTTCTCCGGAAAGTCCGGCCCGAGTTGCTCGAAGCGCCGCTCCTCTTGTCCAGACGGCTGGAGATTGGCGATGCATGAACCCTGCCCAGCCCGCCTGCGAGCGGCCGCGGCGATTCTTGCGGCGTCGTGGGCACTGGCCGCCTCGCCGGCCTTGGCGCACAAGATCCATGTCTTCGCTTACGCCGAAGGGCATACGATCCGCGGTGAAGCCTACGCTCGCGACGGTGGTCCGGTTCGCGACGCGGCCGTCACCGCCTTCGGTCCCGGCGGCGTACGGCTCGGCGAGGCGACCACGGACGCAGAGGGGAAATTCACGTTCGAGGCCCGCTTCCGCTGCGATCACCGGCTGGCCATCGACGCCGGCGGAGGACACGCGGCCGAGTTCACCGTCTCGGCCGAGGAACTGCCAAAAGATCTGCCGGCACGGGCCTCCGAAGACAAGCCGCAAGAATCGC
The DNA here is from genome assembly GCA_013360685.1 of Pirellulales bacterium. Taxonomy (GTDB): domain Bacteria; phylum Planctomycetota; class Planctomycetia; order Pirellulales; family Thermoguttaceae; genus JABWBD01. Next base: position 471 of record JABWBD010000036.1, on the reverse strand, counting down.
CTATCCCCCTTCTCGCGACCCCGCAAACAGCGGTTAGCGCCGCGTCGCCGATGGACGAGGAAGCATTGCTCGCGAAGCTGGAAGCGGTCGATCGGCAGATCGTCCAACTCCGCATGCAGATCGACGGCTACGAGCAGAAGGTCCGCCTCCACGACGTGCTCGGCGGGCTGGGATACATCCTTGGGCTGATGGGAGTAGCGTATTACTTTTTTGGAAGGCGGAAGAAGGATGAGAGATGAGAGATGAAGAAACCGCGACGGACCAATCCCGAAAGAGATTCAAACGACGAAATGGAAAGCCGCAGAGCTCTCTCCACCGGCCCCCTGCCCCCTGCCTCCTGCCTCCTGCCCCCTGCCTCCTGACCCCCCCTGCCTCCTGACCCCTGACTCCTGACCCCTGACTCCTGACCCCTGACTCCTGACCCCTGACTCCTGACCCCTGACTCCTGACCCCTGACTCCTGACCCCTGAC
>JABWBD010000422.1 GCA_013360685.1 Pirellulales bacterium | reverse complement strand
GTTCCCCTTTGCCACGGTCTAACCGCTTGCCGTTGGACTCTTGGTTCGAAACCGCAGGAGTTGGGCAAGTCGGCAGATCGACCGCAGAATCAAACGATCGGCAGAAGAACGGTCTACGCGCAGGACGGAATGGCATTCCGTCCATGACGGTTCGGCAAACCGTCCTGCGAGACGGAAAGCGTAGGTCTGTTTCCTCCGATCGCCTCACGCATTGCTCGGCCCACGGCATTTCCACTGGGCTCCGACTTCTGGGGGCAATAACACCGCGCGCCTGCGGCATTGCGTCGATCGGTCTTCCGCAAAATCCGTGGGTGAAAACGGGCTGATTGGAAACGCCGAGGCGCGTTTCTTGGAGGCATGACAGGGGATAATGAATGGATCGGAATGCCGCTTGCGAATGCGGTGTGGAAAGCGTAAGCGGAGTCGGCATGGAGGATGTACTGCCGTCGACGGAGACCATAGTAGTCGCCGCGAGCAACGTCGGAAGGATGAACCCTTTGGAGCGGGACGGTGAAAACATAGTAATTTCAACCACCTGTTTGGCGTCCGATCTTGTTCCACGGATTGGGGCGTTTTCTTTTCGGCCAAAGGCCTTCGGCCAAGGGAGAACGCCGTAACATGTGGGACAACATCGGGTAACCGCGGCCGCAATGCATCGGGCAATGGAACGTGAACGTTGTCACCGCTCTCCACGCGCTCACCAACTGTGCCCAGGCGGAGACCGGCCAGTCTTCCGCCACAGTGTGGCAACCCCATGTCAGCCCAGGCCAACGGCCTGGGAGCACAATCGGCCAACGATTCCAAAAGCCCATACGGGGCGGCCGGAATAGCGATGTCGCGGCGAGTGCGCGACGTCTGGACGCGAACTCGGCGACGCCGCGATCGCACCGGTATGCCCTGGATGGGTCACGCCTCCGGCCGCCCCGTTGGGGCTTTCGTGGCCATGAGGGATGGCCCGCCTCCCAGGCCGTTGGCCTGGGCTGACATGGGGTCGTCCCTTCGGGACTGCGGTGAAATAAGCAAACACCCGTCCAACGGCCCGCGCGTGATCTGCCAACGCGGCCGCCAGGTGTGCCCCGCGCGGGCCGTTGGCCCTGCGGTTAAACGATGTCCAAATGAAGTTTTCGCGGGTGGTTGTGAAAAAATGCCTTCGGCCAGCGAAATTGTTCCCGTGAGGCGGGACCTACTGCGGCGCAAGTTCCATCCAGGCCCCGGGGGCGGTATAATGATGATAGTCTGCGGAGGAATGTGCCATGCCGATCCATGACTGGACTCGCGTCGACGCTGGTCTGTTTCACGATTTCCACCAGGACTGGACGATCGAACTGCGTCGCTCGCTCAACGCCGGCCGGTTGCCGCCCGGCTACGTCGCGCTGGTCGAGCAGCAGACCGGCGGCCCGATTCCTGATGTGCTCACCCTCAGCCGCGGGCCGAGAGACACGGCGAGAAGCGAACCGGCCGGCGGATTGGCTGTCGCCACGGCCCCGCCACAAGCCCGGTTCGTGGTCCAGGAGGAGGAAGACACCTACGCCCGCCGGGCCAACCGCGTTCGCATTCACCACCGGCACGGCGAAGTCGTGGCCGTCATTGAAATCGTCTCGCCGGGGAACAAGAGCAGTTCAAGTGCCCTTCGGTCGTTCGTCCGCAAGGCGTCGGACCTGATCTGGCAGGGCATCCACATGTTGATCGTCGATCTGCTCCCGCCGTCCGCGCGCGATCCGCAAGGCATCCACAAGGCAATCTGGGACGAGATCGTCGAACGGCCGTTCGAATTGCCCGCCGACAAGCAACTGACGGTGGTAGCCTATCGCGCGGCGCCGATCAAGACTGCCTACGTGGAACCCGTGGCGGTGGGAGACCATTTGCCCGCGCTGCCCATTTTCTTGACCGAGGACGAGTACGTCCTGGCCCCGCTTGAAGAGACGTACCAGGCGTCGTGGGCGGCATTCCCGCACGAACTCAAGGATCTGCTCGAGCAGTCGGCGGGCGGTTAGCTTCTTCCCAGGCCGTAGGCGTGGGCTGACATGCTTACCGTTACGCACAGAATGAATATGGGCGTTGGCCAAAGCGAACCGCCGTTGATCATCGGTTCCTGGGGTGATTACCGGTGATTACCCCAGGCTACGGTAAAGATGGCCTTCAGCCAAGGTCCTGTCCCTGGGTGTTCTTCGGAATGCACACCGCGCAAACGAAGGCCCCCGGAATCTTGCGAGTCCGGGGGCTGGTTCTGCTCGGTTCCTACGCGGTCCGGGTCAGATGACCCGCACGCGCTCCGCCCGGGGGCCCTTGGGACCGCGCCCTTCCTCGTACTCGACGGTCTGGCCGACGCGGAGATCCTCGATCTTCGTGTCTTCGACGGCCGAGTGATGGAAGAACAAGTCGCCCTTGTCTCCTTGAATGAAACCGAAACCCTTGTCTGCAATCAGCTTCCTGATTGTACCCTGCGGCATATCTGCCACTCCTCAACAAAAAAGAAACACAAACGACGCACCGTAGGCCGCCGCCGCGACCCCTTTTCGCGACAGCAACCACGGCAAACCTCGGAGGGAGTGGCTAACCGCAATCGGAGACAGGTGCCTTCAGGAAGGACGCCGCTACGCAAACGCAGTTCAGGGAGAAGGAGAACTCCACGGAGTTTCGGGGGCTCACATCTTTAGCCACCAACCCTCATGGTAGGCAAGTGTACCATTTTGGGTGGGAATTGCAATAGCGGAATCCAGGCAGAACAACCAGGCACGGCCGGCCGAGGCTAGTGCGTCGTCAAGGCCGAGCGCCGTTTCCCTTCATCCTTCCGCCTTCATCCCTCCGCCTTCATCGTCCTTTCCCCTCAGTCTGGCTCGAATCTCCTCCAGCCGCCGCGCGAGCTCGACCTCGAAGCCGCGACCGACCGGCCGGTAGAACTGGCGCTCGACCCCCAGGTAGTCCTGCGCGGCAATTCCGCCGGGATGGTCGTGGGCGTATTGGTAATCCTCCCCGTGGCCGAGCCGCTGGGCCCCTACGTAGTGCCGGTCGCGAAGATGGACCGGCACCGGCAAGAGGCGGCCTTCGCGGACGTCCTGCCGGGCCTCCGCGATGCCCACGGTCGCTGCGTTGGACTTCGGCGCGCAGGCCAGATAGGTGACCGCCTGGGCGAGCGTCAACTGGCACTCGGGCAACCCGACCAGTTCGCAGGCATGGGCGGCGGCGACCGCCAGCGGCAAGGCGGCCGGGTCGGCATTACCGACGTCCTCGCTGGCCAGGATCACGATGCGGCGAGCAAGGAACCGCACGTCTTCGCCTCCTTCGAGCATGCGGGCCAGCCAGTAGAGCGCGGCGTCCGGATCGCTGCCTCGGATACTCTTGATCAGGGCGCTGATCGAATCGTAGTGGGCGTCGCCGGCCCGGTCGTATTGCACCGCCTTGCGCTGGACGGACTCCTCGGCGAGCCGGCGGGTGAACTCGATCGGCGACGTCTCGGCGGAGAGCACCCCGATCTCCAGCGCCGAGAGGGCCCGCCTTGCGTCGCCGTCGCTGGTCTCGGCGAGAAAGGTCACGGCGTCGTCGTGCATGCGGACCTCGTAGTTGCCCAGCCCGCGCTCGTTGTCGGCCAGCGCCCGGCGGACCAGCAGGGCGATGTCTTCGCTGGACAGCGGCTGGAACTGGAACACGCGGCTGCGGCTGACCAGGGCGCTGTTGATCGTGAAGAACGGGTTTTCCGTCGTTGCCCCGACGAGCACGACGATCCCGTCCTCGACTTCGGGCAGGAGCACGTCCTGCTGGGCCTTGTTGAAGCGATGGATCTCGTCGATGAACAGGAGGGTCTTCTGCCCGGCGGCGGACAGACGGTCGCGGGCCTCGTTGAGCAGCTCGCGGAGTTCCTTCACGCCGCTGGTCACGGCGCTGAGTTGCCGGAAGGTGCTGCGGCTTTCGGAGGCCAAGAGGCGAGCCAGGGTTGTCTTGCCCGAGCCGGGAGGGCCGTAGAAGACGACGGACCCGAGCCGGTCGGCCTTGAGCAGGCGCCGCAGGAGCCTTCCTTCGCCGAGGAAATGTTCCTGGCCGACGAATTCGGCAAGCGTGCGGGGCCGCATCCGCGCGGCCAGCGGCTGCGCTTGCCGGCGATTGGACTGCTCACTGGCTTCAAACAGCGATGTCACGTGGTATCAGAACTCCGGTTCGCGCGGTCCGCCCTCGGGCAGCAAGCCGGCCAAGGGGCAGCCGGCGCACTTGGGCGTTTTCCGGCAGTGGAGATGCCCCACGCGGACCAACAGCGCATGGTACTCGTTGTACAACTGCGGATCCTTCTCCAGCCCGCTTTCAAAATGCTCCTTGATCTCGTGATAGCGCGCGCTGAAGTCGATCCAACCGTGGCGGGCGAAGACGCGGTGCGTATAGGTGTCGACGACAAAGGTGGGCATTCCGCCGGCGTACAAAAGGATCGAGTCCGCGGTCTCCGGACCGATGCCGTTCACAGCCAGCAACTCTTCCCGGAGCGTCTCGAGGGACGACTGGAACATGGCCTCCAGCGAACCGCCGTAGCGTTCGACCACCAGGTCCAGGAGATTGCAGAGGCGGCGCGCCTTGATGCGGTAGTAACCGGCCGGCCGGATCAACTCGGCAAGTTCCTCCACCGGGACCTGGTGAAGCGCCACGGGATCCAGAAGGTCCCGCTCCCGGAGGTTTTCGATGGCCCGCTCGACGTTTTTCCAGGAGGTATTCTGGACCAGGACCGCGCCGACCATCACCTCAAAGGGCGATTCGCCCGGCCACCAATGCTGGTGCCCGTAGGTGTCCAACAGCCGGTTATGAATCTCCTCCAGGGTTGCCGACATTCGTGTCCATCCGGTAAGCTGACGAAGCCCCAGATCGATTATTGTACCCGGAGTTGTCATGGTCAGGAATGGATGCCGATGAACGACGCGTCTGGACAGGCTGAGACGGCCGCCCCGGTGGTATCCGGCTATTGGGCCGAGTCGCGGCAACCTCTGGCCAGCCTGGTGTTTGTCTCGCCGCTTCTGGTGGTCTACGAGATCGGCATCCTGGCGCTGGGGCCCGACGCGGCCCGCAACGGCGCCGACGTGTGGCTGCGGCGGCTGCTGGAACTGATGGATTTCGGCCAGTATTTTCTCTTGCCCGCGCTGACGGTGTGCATCCTGCTCGCCTGGCACCATACGACCCACCGTCCCTGGCAGTTTCGCGGCGGGCTGTTGTCGGCGATGGCGATCGAGAGCATGCTCCTGGCGGTGTGCTTGCGGTTGATCCTGCAACTCCAAGGCGGCCTGTTCGACATGGTGGTGGCCGCGGCCGACGCTTCTGCAAAGACCGTGCCGTTGAGCATCTCTCAGAAGCTGGGAGGCCTGGTGGGCTACCTGGGAGCGGGTGTCTACGAAGAACTGCTCTTTCGCCTCATTTTGCTGTCGGCGGTCGCATGGGGAATGCGGCGTTTCGGATGCACCTGGGCGCCGAGCATGACGGTTGCCGTCGTCGCCACCAGCCTGGTTTTTGCCGCGGCGCACTACGTCGGCCCTTACGGCGAATCCGTCGATATCTTCGCCGGTCCGTTCTGGTTTGGCTTCCTGTTTCGTTTCCTGGCGGGGGTCTTTTTCAGTGTCCTCTTCGTCTACCGAGGGTTCGGCATTGCCGCCGGAACACATGCGGCGTACGACATCCTCGTGGGACTGTTCTGAGGCCGACTTTTTTCGGCGGTCTTGCGAGGAGAATGCTTGACAGCCGCGGAGGAAACGCTCTAGGATCCGCTTTTCACGTCCCCGATCGCACCGGAAAGGGAATGCTAGCAGTCGCGCGTGTTGAACAACGCGTGCGATTTTGTCAAGCCCCAGGATCGGTGCATCGCGGGTCCGCACAAACCGCCCTTTGTACTTTGGGAAAGTCGCGTCTATAATGGGCGGTGTCGTGACTGGTTTGCTGTCCCGTTCGGGCCCTGTTCGGTAGACACTGTTGTTCAATAGACGGTCTTGTCCGATAGACAGTCTTGTTCGATAGAGAAGGGGAACGTTGTCGTGCTCACCGTTCGACCGAAGGTTGCGGAACTGGTTTTCCAACTCTACGGACGACCCCTGCACCCGGAGCTCTTCGAGGTCTACAGCAGCCGCACGGTGAAACGCGGCGATTACGAAGCGAAGATCGATATTACCAGCGCCGGCCACGTGGTCACCTGGCGGCGTGACGGCCTGACGCTCACCGAGGTATGCACGTCGGCCCACCATCCCCTGCCCGAGCGCCGCCGCGTCATGTCCTACCGCTTGAAGGGCGAGCGGAGCGACAGCGTGGAGTGCCGCGGCGGGGTGGTCTACCAGGTGAACTTCGCTCTGGAGCCGGTCGATCCGGAAGTTTTCTGGACGTTTCAGGAGGAATTGAGCGAGGACGCCGGGCGTCAGGGCATGTACCACAAGTTCGATTCCAGCGGCCGCATGGCGCTGGGCGCGATCAGCTACATCAACGTGGAAACCCGCACGCGCAGTCTCCTGGTGCAGGCATTCCACACTTTCCCCGACGACTACGCGATCGTCAAGAGCCAGTCGCTCTTCCAGATTCCGAAATCTCTCTGAGGAACTCGGCCAGCGCGGCCGTTACCTCCGCGGGTTTCTCCAGCGGCGTCATGTGCCCCGCGCCGGCGATTTCCATGAGGCGCGAGCCGGGGACCGCGGAGGCAATGCTCCGCATTTCTTCCGCGGTGGAGATGGCGTCTTCCGTGCCGACGAGCACCAGGGTCGGCACCCGGATCTCGCCCAACCGAGGCGTGAAATCCTGCCGCTGGGCCATTCCCCTCGCCGCCGCCGCGATGGCCCGCGGATCGTTCGACAGAATGACGCGCCGCGTCGCCGCCACGTAGTCGCGCTGCGGCTCCCGGCCGGCGGGGGCGAACA
>JABWBD010000421.1 GCA_013360685.1 Pirellulales bacterium | reverse complement strand
ACCCCTATCGTCATACGCTGGCGGCGTTACCATGGGACGTCGCAGCATGAGGTGTCATCACGCCACACTGCGGTAGCGAGGAAGGCCGGTTGCGCCCGTTAGGTAGGCCGCATATCTGACGCCTACAAGTTATTGGCAGAAATCCCTATACACAAGGCAGTTGAGTGATCGATTCATGGATACGTGGAAGTTCTACGACATCACTCATCGTAGGCACGTGGTGTGCAACCCCACGAGCGAGGAGAAGCTCGCACGCTTGGTGGACTTGGTGCAGCTTCCGACAGCCGCACGTGTGGTTGACATCGCCTGCGGGAAGGGCGAATTCCTGATACGTTTGGTGGAGGCATACGGAGTGCGCGGCGTAGGCGTGGACCTCTCGCCCTTCTTCATCGCCGACGCAGAACAAAGGCTCAGAGCGCGTGTGCCACAGGCAGGAATCACCTTCACCCAAATGGATGGAGCTGATTTCAAACCCGACAAGCCAAACAGCCTCACTCTAGCCTCGTGCATTGGGGCGAGCTGGGTTTTCGGCGGGCACGCGCGGACTTTGGACGCGCTCGTCGCCATGGTCGAGCCCGACGGCTGGGTGATAGTGGGGGAGCCGTACTGGTTGCGGGAGCCGTCGGACGAGCACGTGCTGGCGTGCGGGCTAACAAGAGATGCCTTCGGAAGCCACGCGGAAAACGTTGAAGCAGGAGAACGGCGAGGGCTTGACCTCGTGCACACTCTGGTGAGCAGCAAGGACGACTGGGACCGATACGAAGGTCTTCAGTGGCATGCGATGGCGGACTACGCGCGCACCGACCGAGATGACGCTGATCTTCCAGAACTGCTTGAGCGCGTGGCGAAGGAGAAATCAGTCTACTTGAGGTGGGGTAGAGACGCCTTGGGCTGGGCGATCTACGTATTCAGATGTCCACCCACTTGGCGTACCGAGGCGGTGTCGGGTGCCTAAATAGCGGTTGCAGCCGACTGTCCCTCGACAAGAACCAACTCGGGCTTGAGCGCCGCGGTGCCGGTGCCGTCCTCGGCGATGGAGAGCGTCGCCTGCACCTCGGCCAGGTTCAGCTTACGGGAGAGCGCTCGAAGCGGATGTCCTGCGGCAACGGAATCGCGTGCCGCAGCCACGTTTTCGTCTCGGCCGGGGAGACGGTGCCGGCGGCCAGATGCAGCGGCGGCAAGAAGACGATAGCGAGTAGTACGCATGGAGCGATACGCATGGCAATTCCCTTTCGTTGGCGGTGTTCGTACGAGCTTACGGGGAGGCGAGTGAAAGCGACCACGGTAGAACCGATGCTATTTCACACGAACTTCGTCAGCCCGGGCACGGCCAGCGGACGGGGTTGGAGCTTCATATTCCAGTCGAGCTTCTCGGGGACGACCCGGTCCTGGCTGCCGAGGGCCTGCTCCCATGTGATCCGCTGGCCCGTGTAGGCAGCCATGCGGCCCATGAGGGCCATAAGGGTGGTTTTGGCCATGCGGGCGCCCTCGTTGATCGGCTTGCCGCCGCGGATCGACGCGATCAGTTCGTTGTGTTCGGACTGTCACTGCTTGTGGTTTCGTTTCGAAAGCCTCGCGTTCTCGCTCGGGACCTTCATCCAGTCGGCCAGTTCGGGCATGTGAACCAGGCCGAGTGAAGTGAAAATGGGGTAATTGCAGGCGCAGTGATCGGCAAAAAATGGGGCATTGAGCAGGCCGCCGGCCGGAATCAGGTTGCTCACGCAGCCGGTCCGGAAGCCAGCCAGGTTTGCCAGCCTGCTCTGCGTCAGGTCGTAGCAGGCCGCCGACGTGGAACGTAGTGCGATGAGGTTCCTCGCCGCCACGCCGTAACCGCAGTAGGCCCCGGGCGCCTCGAACTCCCGTTCCTTTCGCCCCGTCTCGAGGTTGTAGAAGCTCCAGTTGCGATACATGGAGTTGTAATCTGTCAGGATCGTCTTGCCGCTGAGGTCCCCGAGCAGGTTCATCACGACCAGGCTGTCTTCCAGAACGATCGGCGGCCTCGACCAGCCATCGGCCTGCACGGTCCACAGGTCTTGGCCGTCCGCGCCGCGGACGGCGTGCGTCTGCCCTCCGCCGCCCGCCAGCAGCACGTCGTGCTTCTCAGAATAGGCGAGCCAAACCTTTTTCGCGACGTTCCGGCCACTTTCCCAAAGGAGCCTGCCCGTCGGCGCGTCGAGGGCCAAAAGGCGAGGGGAAACCTCCGGGATCTGCCCCCGACGCTGCAGGAACTTCACTGTCTCGTCGGGTGGCGCGTCCAGCGCGAAAACCTTTCCGCCCCCCGCGACCACCCCCGTCCACCGCGGATTGCCCAGGCGGTTTTGGACGTTCAGGAAACCATAGACGGCGTCGAAGGTCCACCGCACCCTGCCGCTTTGCCGGTCCATGGTTACGATCCGCTCGCTCGTATTGAGCTTAAGCGCGTTCGCCTTCTCCATTTCGTCGCGCAGCGCGGGCGAAAACCGGGCGGAAAGGTCGTCCGACTCGAGTATCTCCTTCGCCGTTCGGTCGAATGCCGCCGTCGGAGACTCGCCCTGCTTGATTTCCACCTTTTTCAAGGACCGTAGTGATGCGATCCACTCGGCCAGGCGGATCGATTCGGCCGTGCTCAGGTGGGCTGAGGCCGCCTTGTAGCTGCCCTCCCAGAACCTCCGCGGCGTGGCGGCAAGGGCAATCAAAAGATCCTTTTCCACGAGAATGTCGGCCCACACGGGTTCCTCGCCGCTTCGCCCGCGGCTCTCCGGAAGCGTCCATTGCCCCTGCACTTCGCCGCTTCGTGGGTCGAGGCGCAGGCATTTCTCGCCGCACGCCGCATAAATGGTGTCGCTCTGGGCGACGAACGTGTAGCCGGGGAAGCGAGTCCGGAAAACCTGAAACGCCTCCTTCGGGGCGGGAAGCGGCGTTTGCCAGAGCAGCTTTCCCGTGTAAATGTCCACCGCGTGCAGCTTGTTCTGCCCCTGGCCCAGCAACATTCCGGAGATCACCTGCGGCACGGGGTAATAACGGCATTCCATGAACGGTCGCGAGAAGAGGGTCTCCGACGGACCTCCGAACCACAGCACCCCGAGCGGGCACTTGACCAGTTCATCCGCGCTCGAACAGGTCCGACCTGCGTTGGCATACTCGTGCGTCCAATCCGCGGCACCCGCCAGCGCCCCCACGCGTCGCAGGATCGAAAAGGCGCCCGTGTTTTCCACGCTCGTCCCCCGGAGATTCAAATCGGCCAGCCACCGGAGGATTTCCGGCCGGTTGTGCGCGGTCGAGGGCACGGCCCAAATTCCGCCGTAGGGACGAATCGAGGCGGCGATCTTCTTCGCCCGGTTCGCTTCACTGAGACCGCAGGACTCCATTGTTTCCGAGGCGATCATGCGTGCGAAATAGGGCGGCGCTTCGAAATCGAGCGGATTCTCTTTGACCACCGCGATTCGTGCTGCGTAGAGCCCGGCCGAAGCCATGCGTCGGCGCAAATCATTCGCCTTCTTGTCGTCGGCCTCTGCGACGACCACTTGGAGCTTCGACTGCTTCACGAGTTCCTCGGCGAGACGCCCCGAATTGGCGCCGAGCACCAGGGCGAACCCCTCGCCTTCCGCCGCGGCGACGAGTTCCCGCGTCTTCGCCGTCCACTGGTCGACGGTCTCGGGAAGCTGCTTCGTTTCGGCGGTGTACTGCCTGGCCTGGGTCTCTTTCGGGCCGAAGCAGAGGAGTTCGCCGGTGCGCATCACGACGTACATTCGGTCGTGCGCGGCGATCAGGCCCGCCGGCGCGCCGTCGAGCCTGGCCTCCCACACGACGGCCGGCGCGGCGCCGTCCGCAGGGATCGCCGTGGCGCGGACGAAGCCCTTGGTGGCCGTCAACAGATGGTTGCCCGACTTGATGACGCAGACGGCTTCGATCCTCTGCCGCCAAAGCGGCGGCAGGTTCCACACGGGCAATGACGCGGGGTCCTTCACCTGTGGCACGCTCGTAACGGACTTCAGGTCGACGGCATCGAGCGATGTCCCGTGCGCCGGGCTGCCGTAGACGATGTCTCCATCCAACGCGAAGTTGGCCGGGAAGGTGGTCAGGCCGATCGGGTAGACGAGGCCCCCGGTATCCATTTCCATCAGTGCGCCGTAGCATTGGCCGTCGGTGCTCGTGACGTTGACCAAGTACTTCCCCGCTGCGATCGCCTGCCAGTTGCCCCCTTGCCAACTCAGGCTGTTCCAGTTCTTGTTCCGCGTCCAGCACAGCTCGTATCCCTGGCCGTAGTAGAGGAGCTTCCCGGTGCGGCGGTCGAAACAGGCGGGAAGCGATCGTCCGCAGGGGACGATCAGCCTGTCGCCCGCGACGGCCAGGTATCCCTGCGGCGCGATCCCCGTGTAGTCGCAATAGTTATGGTCTACCACGCCGTAGAAATAGCTGCTCTCGCTGTTGGTCCAGAGGGGCTTTCCCGTCTCTGCATCGAGAGCGTGGACGAAGACCCCCATGAACGGCCAGATGCCCGCGGCGAAGTAGACTTTGCCGTCAACCAGCACGGGCCCGCCGCGCGCGGGCCATGCCGAGATCAGGCGTTCGTTGCCGACGGCCTTGCGGTCGCTTGGCCCTCCCCGGAATCGCCAGACGAGCGTCCCGGTCGCCGCGTTCAGGCAATAGAGATAGCCGTCGTCCGATACGAAGTAGACCTTGTCCTTCGCGCAGGCGGGGGCGAACCGGATGGGGCCATTGGCGTAGTATCGCCAGACCTCGGCGCCCGTCGCCGCGTCGAGGGCCAATAGGCAGTCGTCCAGCGAAGAGCCGACGAACAGCATCCCGCCCAGAACCACCGGCTGGTAGCAGCCGTCGAATCGCACGCGCTTGTCGTTGGGCCACGCCGGGGTGAGCGCCGGCATTCTCTGCGTCCACTGCAGGTGAAGCGGAAAGTCCGGCTTCCCGGCCGACGACCCACTTCGCGCCGCATCGCATCGCCACATCGGCCAGTCCGCCCCGCCGCCCCGCGCCTCAGCAATTCGCTCGTCCCGCGGCTGCCCGGCCGATTGCCGCGTGGTGCCGGGAAAAGCCGGTTGCGAGGCACTGGCGGCGGTTGCCAAGAGCAGCAGGGCCGTGCTGCAAACCAGGTGCAGGGAATTGTCTGATCGTCCGCTCATTGTTGACTCCCGCCTCCTCACGGTCGCTCCTCGCCCATGAATTCCTCGGCCGTGTGCCGGATCTCCAGCGGTGGATCCAACGGCAGCACAATCATGGATTGCGGCTTCTCGCCCGCCGTGATCTGGACCGCGTCGGCCGAAGGCGGCACGGAAACAAGGAGAACCACGAACCACTGTGACCAGCCAACAAATGTCCTGAGCATGATTGGTCCCTTACTCTGGGATGCCTGAAAACCGATTTTGACCGAGCCCATCAGGGCTCGTCGTGCTTCAGGAGGAAATCCGTATCCGCTGCGCCCGGATACCGCAACGGTTGCCGCATCGACGACCATATTACCCCCCCGCCGAGCAAATAGCTACCTGCTCGAGTGCCGTCGTAGACCATGCCTCGCGGGTCTATGGCGGATCCGGCTGAAAGTGGATGCATGACCGCACGCCCTGCGGGAGCAGCGTACGCGCTGGAGGAGACAGACGCCCTTCACCGAGCCGGCGCGGGCCCGTAGAGTTCCACCTCCCAGATCCGCGAGACGTCGATCTTCGTCCCCGTGATTCGGAGGCGAATCTTGGTTGTCTTCAGTGTCGGAAACGTGACGTTCCAGAAAGGATCGGCGTTTCCCTTCACTACGGCCTCGGAAACGTCCTTCCACCCCGCGCCGTCGTGCCACTGGAGAGTGAAGTCCTCGATCGGGGCGGAGATCGTGCCGCTGAAATATCCGGAGATGATCCGCGCGGCGCCGAGGGTGACCGGCTGCTTCCACGCGAATTCGACCGCGTGGGGCAGACTGCCGGTGCCCAGCCAACGGCCGTCGTTGTCGGCCACGTCGGCCTTGCCGTCGTTGAGCAGGGCGGCCGGACGAGCTGCGCCGGAGGCGTCGGGGACCGTCACCATCGCGGTCTGCGTCAGATTCGGACCGGCCGTCGTCAGCCACGCGGGCGCGGCAATGGCGGGAGGCGACTTGGCGGCGGGAGCGGGCCGCGGTTCGGCGCCGTTCTCGTAGTCGGGATTCGCGCCGGGATTCTTGCCGACACCGCGGCGCATGAGGTCTTGGAGCTCGCCGAGATGGCGATCGTAGACCGAGCGGGGCGTGGCGCCGTGCTTCTTGCAGAGGCTCGCCGCCATGCCGACGATCTCGCCCATGCAGCCGCCGGTCCGCATCACGCGCACCGCCCCGAGCGCGTCGTGTTTGACGCTGATGTCGCGCCCCGCCATGAAGAGGTTCGAGACGTTGCGCGAGTAAAGACACCGGTAGGGGACCCAATACGGTCGTCGCTCGCGGATGGCGGGAAAATGGCCGAAATCCGCACGGGAGATGAAGACGTCGCCCTCGAAGCCATTTTCATAGCGGGGATCGGGCAGGTGAAGGTCGTTGCTCCAACCGGTCGGCACGCAGCCGTCGGGAAATTTCCGGTCGCTTTCGAGGTCCTCGAAGGACAACACCACGTCGCCCATCAACCGGCGCGACTCGCGCTTGCCGAGGATGTAGGCGGCCCAGTTGAGGCGGTGGTTGGGAAGCACCTGGTCGACGTTCTTCATGGCGTCCCAGGCGCCGTACATCGCGCGGAAGTTCCAGTCGCGGACGTATTCCATCTCGGCGATGGGATCGCGGTCGAAGCCGCTCTCCCAGTACCAGCCGCCGAGCTTGTTCGTGTCGGGATTGGTTTTGCTGCGGCCGGGAAACGGCTTGTCCGAAAGATCCAGCGCCCACGGGCAGCGGGGAAACGGCACCGGCGCCGCCGCGGCCTGCGTGCCGGTGTT
>JABWBD010000420.1 GCA_013360685.1 Pirellulales bacterium | reverse complement strand
AGACCAAGCTTGCGACCGACTATTTGTTCCTGCACGGTTTTCCATGCACTCGCTCCTGCCCGACACAACTGTTCCAGGGACTCTCAAACCGATCGTTGCCCTACGGCGCCATGCAACGCATCGAGAACCTGCCGGATGATCTCAAACCCTATGAATTTGCCATCGAGTATGACCCCATCGGCAAATCCGACGCTACGGACGCGGCACAGGCTCCGCTTGATCCGCGCGGTCTGATTGGCAGTCCGGTATGGCGGATCGGTGCGAGCGGACGTTCTGCCGTGCAGTGGCGTGCTGAAAACAGCATGTTGGTCGGCGTCGTCACACAATGGCGCCTGACTCAGAACGTGCTGGTGGCGACGTCCATTGGGGGACTGCCGCCGTACTGGTAATACTCGCATCGTCGGCGCTAGGCCGCCGCGCAGTTGCCAATTCCATTCATCCACCCATCCACCAATCCATGCATCCAGACGGACCCAGTCGCGGTCCTCTCAACCGTCCACCCCTGACCGCATGCTTCGTTTGCGCGAAAGGCGCCGCCCGCCCTCTTGCGAGTTCTGTGAATTACGAATAGGATGATGGTCGACGGGGCCTGCCGTTGGCCGCGGTTTTCCGCCTTGCTCTGCAACTCACCGTCCGACGCATTCGTGAAGCTGGGCTTCGACGAACGTCTGGCAGGACCCAAAGCCGCTGCCGACGGGGCGTTTCTCACTTCCGTCACGTCCGCGATGCGACCACCGCCAAGATCGGCTGGTTCTGTACAGCCCTGACTAGTCGGGGACTGGCTCCCGGCCATGCTCAAGGCCGTTGTGGAAAAAGGACCACGCAAGGGCGCCTGTACCGGCGTTGTTTGTGTCAGTCTCGTGAGGGTGCAGCCATGCAGAACCGTTCTACGAGAAGTCGCCGAAGACGGCGCCACCTGCCCGCCCGCAGGAATCGACATTCCTCTCTCGCCTTCCGTTCGCTCCGTTGTGAACGGTTGGAAGGACGCAATCTGCTCTCGGTCGGCTCGCCTGGAACGGATCTCGCCATCGTGCCGTTTTGGGACGGGGAGAGGCAGGACGCCCCGGCCCACACACTCAACTACTTCGGCGGAAACCCCGTTCCGGGGATCTTTGCCACGGTCGAACACACAACCGCCGCAGCGCACTCCGGCAGCGGCGCCTACGCAATCAAGACGAACGATGCAATCGCCGCGGGCGGTTTCGATTTTGTCTCCACGGCGTTTGCCGGATTCGGCCCCACCGCGGAGTACGTCGACGCCCGCGACCTGTCGCAATTCGAGGAACTCGGCTTCTGGATCCGCAACGATACCGGTTCGCCCTTTCATCTGACGCTGGAGATCAAGGACTACCGCGACAGCAACGATCATCGGGCACAGTGGACTGAGCTCATTTCCGATTCGGCCCAGTGGGCGCACGTCCAAATGCCGCTGGATCTCCAGTCGCCGTGGGCCGTGATCGGAGAACCCGACCTCTCCCGCGCGAGGCTCCTCGGACTGGTGATCGAAGCCGATCAGGGGCTGCCCGTGGAAGGGACGATCTACGTCGATGATTTCGTCCTCGTCGAGCCGGGCAGCCCCATCGACCCGCAGACCGCGCCGGTCGACGCGCTGGCCGAACGACTGGCCGAGCGGTCCTTCCGCGCCCTGTGGGGCGCGCGAGATCGAGATACCGGCCTGCTGCCGACGCTCTCCACCTATGCCGACATTGTCGCTCTGAATACGACCGCAGCCCTGGTTTGGGCCCTGCCGGAAGCGGTCCTGCAGTCGTGGGTGACGCCTGCGGAGGCAGACGCCTACGTGGAGGAAGTCGTCGCCACGCTCGATTCCGTGATGGACCGCGCGAACTACCTCCCGCCTCGCTACATGGACCGCGTGAGTCTGGAACCTGCGTTCCCGAAGGAGGAATCCCCCGTCGATGCATCCTTCATGGGCCTTGCCCTCGATCAGTACAAGGAGCTGGCCGCCACGCCCGCCTCGCTTCGCGCCGGCATCGAGGGCCTGCTGGGCCGCTTCCAGTTCGGGCCGTTCGCCGGTCCCGACGGCTGGAAACTGGCCTACAGCTACGATGCGGGCAGTTTCACGGACGGCGAGTACGACGGCTACTCCGGCGAGATCTGGTTGATTTCGCTGGCTGCCCATCTGGCCGGCCAGGTCGATATCGAAACTCTCTACCACTCGGGTGTCAACCGGGTCCGCGACTGGCTGGTGGATCCGTCGCGGTCCCACCTGGTGCATTCCAGCACCGAGCACCGCGCGCCGTTTCTGCAATGGCTTTTCCCGCTCTTTGTCGACGTGTCCGCGCGCGGGGTCGATACCTATCCCGCGGCCGAATTGGCGAGCAACCCGCTGGACAATGCGATCGACTACCAGGCCGAGGTCCACGCCGAACTGGCCCAAGCGGGCAGGCCGGCTTTCCTTCAGCCCGACGCAGGAGACGACGGCACCGGGAGCAACTATCGTCAATTCAGCGTCTACAACGACTTCGGCCAGCCCGACTTGTTCATGCCGAACGCCCTCGCGTTCAGTTTCCTGGCGGACCCGTCCATCGCCGGCGACGCTCTTCGCGTTCTGTTGAGCCAGGGCCTGCACGGCCCCTTCGGCCTCCCCGATTCCGTGCACTGGGACACCGGTGCCGAAGGACCTGCGGCAGTTGCCGCGAGCCAGGATCTGTGGAACACCAGCCTGGCCCTCATGGCGTTCAACCAGTATCTCCACCAGAGCAATGCCGTTTTCAGTTCTCTGCCGGAGGTCGATGCCGCCCTGGATCGCGTGTTTGAGCCCCAGACCACTCTGGATCCGTACACGCAATTCCTCCTCGGCTCAGCCGACTTCTACAGCCGGAGCAGCCGGCCGGTCGATCTTGGCCGGCCGATCGTTCCCCTCTACACCGATTTCAACGCCTGGGGCACGTACGGCGCCGTCGATGACGTGTTCCAAGTCACGTTGGACGCCAATGATCCGGGCGCGGGGCAAGGCGCCAGCAGCATGAAGGTCGCCTGGAACGGCGTCGGGCCGAATGGGTATTTCCAGTTCGGCCTCGGGACCTCCCACGCCAACCGCCCTCGAGATCTTGCCGAATTCGGGAATGCAAGAGCCGCTCGCTTCATGGCCAAAGGGGATGCGAGCGGCCAGCAGATCCGCGCCAACGTCTTCCGTTCCCTCGACGGCGGATGGCAGGTGATCGCCAGCGAGGTTCTCACGCTGTCCACCCAGTGGGACGATTATACGGTCCAGCTCCCGCCCGCCACTGCGCCGAACGATCTGCACGCGGTCCAGTTCGTGATCGGCGACGGGCTCGCGCCGGGCGGAGGCACGTTCTGGCTGGACTACGTCCGTCTCGGCACGGACGGCGATCCGGGCTACGATCCGGCACGCGTCGCTGCGTCCTACCGCCAACGGTGGGCCGCGAACGATCCGCCGCCGGACGCGGATCTGCCGCAGTGGCGCGATCTGAACATCTATCCTACACGCTCCTTCCTCTATGACAACGCCCTGGCGATCAAAGCCCTCTTGGCCGGCGAGGATCCAATAGCCCGGCAAGCCGCTTTGGACATCGCCGACGCGCTCGTGGCGACCGCGCGGCCCGATGGTTCGCACCACAACAACCGTGCCCCCGGTCACGTGCTCAACGGCGACGGTTCCCCGCGGCCCGCGGTGGACCAGAAACGGACCTTGGGAGACAACGCGTGGGCCGGCCTGGCCCTGCTCGATGCCTACCAGGCGACCGGAGATCAAGAATACCTGGATGCGGCAACGGCCGTCAGCGATTGGGCCGAGTCCAATCTGCGCTACCGCGGGCTCTACGGGGGCTACCGGGGCGGCTTTGCCGAGGATGGCAGCCCGCTCGCGTGGCGAGCAACGGAGCATAACCTCGACCTCTACTCTCTCAACAAGTATCTGGCCTTCGTCTTCGAGGAGCGGCAAGACGCCGCGGCGGAAGTTTACGCGGCCCGGGCCACGCACGCCGGCGACTTCGTTCTGGCGATGTACGACGCGGAGGGCAAGAAGTTCTGGACCGGCACCGATCCCGGCGATACGATCAACACCGCCTCCGTTCCGCTCGACGCTCAGCTCTGGGCCGTCCTGGCCATGTCGCTCTATGCCGAGTACCAGGACGCGGTCGACTGGGAGAGTGTGCTCGCCTGGGCGGAAGCCAACCTCCAGCAATCGGATGGGGCCTATTCGGGATTCACGTACAGCACCCAGTCGACGCCGAACCGCGTTTGGTTCGAGGGCGTGGCCCAGGGAGCGGCCACTTACGCAATGCTGGGTGATACCGACGCCTTCGAGCAGGCGATGGCGACCCTCGACGCCGCGCGTACCCGTCACGCGGGCGGCGATGGCCTGGGGATCGTCGCCTCCAGCACCGACGGACTTGCGGATCCGATCCTCGGCAGCATATACGATGCTCGCCTGCACGGAGGCGCCACGGCGTGGGCGGCCCTGGCGAGTTTCAAACGCGAGCCATTTGCTCCATTCGATGTCGAGGAGTTCCTCGGACCGATCACATTCCTCGAAAAGAACGGTCTCGACGCTTCGAGCGGCGAGTTGTGGTATCGTGCGGAGACGTCCGCCGACGGCCTTCTCACCCTCGAAGCGGCCTCGGCCGGCGCGAACGATGCGGTCGCTCTGACGCTCTACGACGGGAATCTCCGCAAGCTGGCCGCATCGGACCCGGTGGACGGTAAGCCGCGGATCGACTGGCCCGCCGGCGCCGGTGAATCGTTCTATTTCCGCCTCGCCGGCACGTCGGCTCAAGTGGATCTGACCATTGCCAATCTTGTCCAACTTGTTGGCGCCTCGGTCACGGTTCAAGGCACGAGCGAAGCCGACCAGTTCGTCTTCGATGCCGCCGCCGGGCACGAGGTCGCCATCAACGGCATTGCCTACCGGTTCGACGCAGCCGCCTCGTTCTCCTTCGACGGCCGCGGCGGCAGCGACCACGTGCAACTCATCGGCGCTGCCGGCCCCGACCTTGCGACGCTCAATGCCACCTCAGGCGCCTTGTCCGGCCAAGGGTATTCGCTGGCCGTGGCCGGCATCGAATCCAGCAGTTTCGACGGCGGTGAAGGGGACGACACGGTCTACCTTTGGGGCTCGAAGGGCCCGAATTCCTACACGGCGCACCCTGGCACGGGCGAGATGGCCGGCGACGGTGTATCGATCACCGTTGCCGCCGAGTCGATCTACGCGCGCGGCGGTGGCGGCGTCGACACGGCCACCGTCCACGATTCGGACCGCGACGATCTTTTCGAGTTCTTCCCGGTCTGGGCCCGCATCACCGGCGAGGGATATTTTCACAATCTGCTCGGCTTCGTGAATATGTTCGGCGAGGCCGAGGTGGGCCGGAACGGCGCCGATACGGTCATATTTCGCGGCTCCTCCCAGGGCGACTGGCTGAAATCCACGACCGTCACAACGCGGATGCTCACACTCGGGGCCTGGCGTCATGCCAATGGATTCGACACGATCACGGCTTACGGCCGCGGCAGCCGGACGGGCCAAGCCGATACCTTGATCATCCACGACACCCCCGGCCCGGATGTGCTGAAGCTCAAACCGCTGGAGACCTACGTCACCACGCCGGACTACTCGATCGCCGCCTATCGTTTCGACGCCGTCGAAGCCAGGCGCGTAAACATCAATGGCAGTGTGGACAAGGTCACGCTCTCCGGCACGGCGGGCACGGACTCGCTCCGCGGCGACGCCGCGGAGGTGAGTATTTCCGGTCTCGACCCCAAAGGCGCCTTCACGAACCGCGTCAAGGGCTTCCACGACATCAGCGCCTTTGCCGCCGCCGGCGGCGACGTGGCGGTTCTCATCGACGCGGTGATCGACACCGCCACCTACGGCCCGCCGGCAGAGCCGCCGCTGGAAGACCTGGCGCAGTTCCTCTGGTTGAATTCCTTCGAGAGGATTGAACTTCGCAAGACCGGCACAAGCGACACGACCCAGATCGACAACATCAACAAGGTCTTCGCCTATTGGCATTAGCCCTCCCGACGCGGCAGCCACCCACGCGCCCCGTGTTGCACTCTCTGCCAATCGCTGGTAGGGTAGTAAGCAACGGACGATCGATCATTGTCGTCTTTCGCTCCGCGAAAGTCGCGGCTTTCGCGGAGCGAAAGGCAACAACTGCGGAACTTGTTTTTCGACCGATGCCAAGTACCGTCGCCGGCCGAAGCAGGACGGCATGGCGCATAGACCGCTGAAGGAGTCCAGGAGGATCAACGTGTCGACAAGCCCGGCCAATTCCACCAGACTCCGCTGCCCAAGGTGCTCGACGGAGTTCGGCATTCCGTATTCGGAGGCCAAGGGGCAATGTCCTCACTGCTACGTGCGCATGACGCTCACGCCCGGCGAGCGGATCCCGGCAGGCGGCGCGTCGTCGGGCGGCCAAACCTCGCCGGCAGACGCCTCAAACACGAGTGCCCCTTCCGAACGGCCCTCGGAGACGGAGACTTTCGCTACCTACCTTCGAGAACATTTCGAACGATCGCGCGGCCTTGCCGTCTGGGGCATCGTCGCGGGGCTCGTGGCAGTGCCGTTGATGAGCCTGTCCAAGCCGGTCCTGGGAATCGGCGGCATACTGACGATCCTCAAGATCACCGTCGCCGTGACCGTCCTGGCGGGCCTCTGGTACGTCTTTGAGCGTTTTCAGGCCTTCGCACTGAAGCAGCGGGGTCTTACCGACGAAAACGACCGTGATTGGCCCGCGGCCTTCGTCTACGGATGCGCGATGTTTCTCGTCCCCGTGGTGCTGTTGAGCATCGCCGAATGCTTTACTCCGCCGCGCGGCCTGGTTGCTTCGCTTGTTCCGGGGGCCCGCGAGGAGCCGGCAATCCCAGCCAGCGGATCGCAGCGTGCTGTCGCCCTGGCGCCCCACGCGAGGCTCGGCT